>MGUL01000001.1 GCA_001800005.1 Elusimicrobia bacterium RBG_16_66_12
CGGCAACCCAGGCCGCAGCGATGAATGCGGCCGGCGCCGCCACCAATCCGCCGGCGATGCAAACCGCCGTCCCAACGGAAAGGCCGTCGGGCGTTCCGGCGATCAGACCGGCTACCGGGACGCTTGCCAGGCACACGAACGTCAGGGCCGTGGCCAGCGCCACCGTCCGGTAGGGCGCCTCCTCCTTGGCCGGGAAGAGGTTTGCCAGCACGCGCCCGCTGGCCGCTTCGACCACGGCGGTGTAGGACTGCCCTTGATAGCGGTACTTGAAGGTGTACAAGGGAATGTGGACCAGGGCTGCTTCGGCGATCTGATCCGGCCCGGCTCCCAGTTGGGCCTGCCACCGGAGCAACGTCTCCAACGGTACGCTGGGAGCCACCGATGCGGATTCCAGCGCCGGGTCATAACGAACCAGATCCCCCGGAGGAAGCGCCAGGTCCCTGAGAGCCGTGATGGACGTGGCCGCCGCCGGTTCCAGGTGGATACGGTGGCCGCCGCCGTCCTTGATCTTCAAGAGCCAGAGCGGGAAATAGGAGAAGGAAGAACTCGCTCTCTCGGCCTTGCGGTCGAGGTCCTTGACGGTCTCATTCCCGGCCATCCATCGCGAGAGGGCCGCCCCGGCCTCCGGCTCATCCAGAGTGGGCGTCAGAGCCCAATGGAAGACGACTTTCGAGGTGTCTAGGAAGACGGCGGAACCGCAATAGGGGCATGTGAGAAACACCTGCCCCTCATCGGGATGCAGGACTCCCCCGCATTGCGCACACCGAACATCGGGCGCCGCCATGACCGCGTCGATTATCCCTGCGCCTCCATGGTTTATGGAATGGTAGGCGCAGGGATTATAGCCGGGGAGGCATGACCTTCTACGGCCGAAGGAGTGACACCTTCTACGGTTCCTGGTCTGCCTGATGATGTAGTTTAAGGTCGACCTTAAACAAGGTGGTCCGATGGCGGTCGAGATAGGCCCGAGTCCCGAGATGTACCTGAAGTCGCTGTTCGAGTTGACCCGTGGGCATGCGCCCGTCCCGATCTCAGCGCTCGCGGAACGGCTGGGGCACAGCGTCGTGTCCGCTACGGAGATGGTCCACCGGCTCGAACGCCGTGGCCTCGTGGCTCATGAGCCCTACCGAGGGGCGCGCCTCACCTCCGACGGCGCCACCCACGCCCGTACGTTGCTTCGCCGACACCGCTTGTGGGAGCGGTTCCTTACCGACGAACTCAACCTCCCCTGGGAGTCGGTCCACGACCTTGCCTGCCAGCTCGAGCACGCCGTCGGCGAGGAAGTGACCGAGGCCCTCGACCGCCGGCTGGGAATCCCGGCCACGTGCCCGCACGGAAACCCTATCCCCCGCTCGGGCCCGACACCCGCCGCATCGGCCAGGACACTGGCGGACATGAAACCCGGCGAGCACGCGGAGCTCGAGGCCGTCCATCCCGAGTCGGGGCCGGTCCTGGCCTACCTCGCTCAACATGGACTCCGCCCAGGCGCGGCCTTCTCGCTCGAGTCGATTGAGCCGACCGACGGGCTGCGGGTCATCGGCGTTTCCTCCACCCGAGTCGCATTCGGGCCTGAGCTGGCGGCGCGCTTGAGGGTGAGGCCAGCAAGCGGGCCGGGTCGAGGCGGCGGAGCGCGCGGGGACGAGAGGCGGGCATGAACTGCCACGGCGAGACCGAGGGCGTCGCCTCCGCCGGCGGCTCGATTGCGTTGGTGGGGAATTCCAACGTGGGGAAATCCGTTGTCTTCCACCGCCTGACCGGACGCTACGTCAATGTCTCCAACTACCCCGGAACGACGGTGGAAATCGCCCGCGGCTCGGCCCCCTTCCTGCCGGAGAGCGTCGTCATCGATACCCCCGGGCTGCTCATGCTGCCGGCGAACAGCGAAGATGAACGCATCACGGCCGACCTGCTTCTGCGGGACCCTTTCCGGGCCGTCGTCCAGGTCGGAGATGCCAAGAACCTCCGACGAACCCTCCTGCTGACCCTCCAGTTGGCGGAGATGGAATTGCCGCTCGTCCTGGCCCTTAACATGATGGACGAGGCCGAGGCGCATGGACTCCACCTGCAGACGGAGACGCTGTCTCAGGCCCTCGGGATTCCCGTCATCCCGACGGTAGCCGTCCAGCGCCGCGGGATCGACCGGTTGGAGCAGGCCATTGCCGAGGCGAGAGCTTCGAGGTACCGGCTGACCTACCCTGCGGAGGTCGAGGCCGAGCTGGCTCCATTGGCCGAAGGGATGCCGGACTCGCCCATCTCGGCCCGGGCGCTTGCGCTGCTCTGGCTGGCCGGCGACCAAGCGGCTGGGGATTGGCTCGGGCAGCGGATGGAGGCGTCGGTGCTGGACGGGCTGGCCGCGCGCCGCGACCGCCTGGCGATGGCCCTCGGGGAGTCCCCAGCCGACGTGATCCAGAGGGCGCGATGGGCCGCCGTGAATCAGATCGCCGAGGCAACGATCCAAGAAACGGAGGCGACTCGATCCCTGGGCCAGCGGCTGGGGGATCTGGCGACCCACCGCGTGTGGGGGCCGGCGATTCTCGGTGTCGTGGTCTTCGGGCTGTATGAGTTCGTCGGTGTCTTCGGCGCTCAGACGCTGGTGCGCTGGATGGAGGCCGGCCTCTTCGGAAAGGTCGTCAACCCGTGGCTGACCGACTGGCTCACCCGATGGATCCCGATTCCTCTTGTCGTCGATGCCCTGGTGGGCCCCTACGGATTGTGGACAATGGGACTCACCTACGCCCTGGCGCTCATTCTGCCCATCGTGAGCACGTTCTTCCTGGCCTTCGGCCTCATGGAGGATTCCGGATACCTGCCGCGGCTCGCCGTCCTCAGCCACCGATTGTTCCGGATCATGGGGCTGAACGGCAAGGCCGTGCTGCCGATGGTACTCGGCCTCGGCTGCGTCACCACCGCGACCCTGACAACGCGCATTCTGGAAACGCGGCGGGAGAGGCTGCTGGCGGTACTGCTGCTGGCTCTGGCGATTCCATGCTCGGCTCAGCTCGGGGTCGTCATGGGCATGCTGGGCGCCGTCTCGTTCCAAGCGACCCTGGTGTGGCTGGCCGTGGTTGCGGCCGTGCTGATCTGCGTCGGATGGCTGGCGGCTCGACTGGTGCCGGGGGAACGCTCCAGCCTCATGCTCGAGCTTCCGCCCTTGCGTCTTCCCGTTGCCGCCAACGTCCTCGTCAAGACCGCCGCCCGCCTCGAATGGTATTTGAAGGAAGTCGTGCCGCTCTTCCTGCTGGGCAGCCTGCTGGTCTTCGTCTTGGACCAGACCGGCTTGCTCAGCCGCATGGCTCGCCTGACGGAACCCCTGGTGACCGGGTGGCTGGGATTGCCGGCCGAGGCCAGCCTGGCGTTCCTCCTCGGCTTTCTGCGCCGCGACTTCGGAGCTACGGGGCTTTTCGCCCTGCAGAGCCGCGGGCTCTTGTCGGCCTCTCAGACCCTGGTGGCCATGGTCACCATCACCCTATTCATCCCCTGCATCGCTGCGGTCATGATGATCGCCCGCCAGCACGGTTGGCGCACCACCGCAGCCATCGTAGCCGTCGTTTTCCCTCTGGCGTTTCTCGTCGGTGGCCTCCTTCGCATCCTCCTGCAGGCGACCGGATGGACATGAGTCCGACTTTGACCACCTGCCCCCTGTGCGGCCACCGCTTCTCCCCGGACGAACGCGGTCACTGCCACGGCTGCCCCCTGGTCAAAGGCTGCGGGACGACTTGCTGCCCGGCGTGCGGTTACGTCGATGTCGATCCGCAACGGACGGCCATCGGCCGCTGGTTTGCGGCTCGCCGCCGTCGGCCGGGTTCCCGCCCGATGCGCTGGCAAGGCGGCGACGGAGCTCGGGTCACCCTGGCCGACGTCCCGGCTGGATGCTTGGCGCGCATCGTTGCCATTGAAGGTGCTCCTTCGTCGCGCCGCCAGCAGCTGCGGGCCTACGGGCTGCTGGCCGGCGATTGGGTGCGCGTGGTCCAGCATGTCCCGGTGACGGTAGCCGTGGTCGAACACACCGAGTTGGCCCTGGAGACGGATCTCGCCCGATGCATCCTGGTCGACGCGTTCGAGCCGTGGGTCCCTCCGTCTGCCCAACCACGCCGTTGAGGCTGGTCCGCCATCCCAGCGCTAGGCATGTGGCTAGCGCGACCGCGCCTCCCCGGCTTCCCGATCGACGACCTCCAGAGATGGCCCGTGAACTTGTCATGACAGGCAAGCGAGACCTTCGTTCCTGTCTTCACATGTTTGTTCTCTAGTCACGGGCAGGCTCCGTCGGGCCCGACGAGAGACCAACCGGCCGCGGTCGGGGCCGGTCTCGTCTGCGCGGCGCCCCGTCGGAGCTTTCTGCCCCAGCCTCGGCACCTCGACGCGCGACCGTGGATGGGCTTGTCCGGCCTTGCGGTTTTTTTGAAATCCTGAGGTACAATCCCGCCGTTAGCGCGTTCGATCCTGGTCCCGCGTCCAATGGAGGGGAGGAGACCCATGCCAAAGAAAGCCAAGAAGGCCACCAAGAAGAAGGCTGCGAAGAGGACGGCCAAGCGCACGGTGAAGCGCTCCGCCAAGCGGCCTGCCAAGAAGACGGTGAAGAGGACGGTGAAGAAGGCCGCCAAGCGGACGGCCAAGAAGACCGTCAAGAAAGCCGCCAAGAAGACCACCAAGCGAGCTGCCAAGCGACCCGCCAAGAAGACCGTGAAGAAGGCCGCTCCCAAGCCGGCCCCGATGGGGATGGGACTGCCCGCTCCCCGGCCGGCCGCCCCGCCTATGGGCTTCGGTATGCCGGCACCGTCGGCTCCAGCCCCAATGGGCCTGGGCGCGCCCAAGAAGATGAAGGCCGAGCACACGGTTGCCGTCGGCGATTCACTCCGGCTCATTGCCCTCAAGTATTACGGCCCCGGCGGACAGGAGAACTGGAAGGTCATTTACGACGCCAACAAGGCCGTCATCGGGGAGAACCCGTATATCCTCAAGCCGGGCCAGGTCCTCAAGATCCCCGAGCTATAAGACCAAGCTCCCTGGAACGTCACAGCCCCCCACGTCGGGGGGCTGTTTCTTTGTTGGCAGGTGTGCCTTGTCATTGCCCTGCCGGGGATCGCGAAGCATCCCGCAAGGGACTTGCGCCCTTGGCGCGCCCGCCCTTGGCGGCCTGTAGAGGCCGAAGGGGCGAAGCTTGAAACGCATCCCAGAGGCCGTTGGGCGAGAGCCTGGCAGCTGGCGGCTGGGAGGCTGACGGCTGCCAGCTACCCCAGCGCCTCCAGGATCTCACCCACCAGGGCCGGCCCTCGGTACACCAGCCCGGTGTAGACCTGCACCAGGGCGGCGCCTGCCTCCCGCATCGCCCGGGCTTCCTTGCCGCCGCGAATCCCCCCGACGGCGATGACCGGCAGCCGCCCCTGAGTGCGCCTGACGATCCGTTCAACGGCTGCCAGCGCCCGCCGAAAGAGCGGTTTTCCACTGAGGCCGCCTGCCTCGCTGCCCAGCGGCGACTCCACGCCCTCGCGCGCCAGCGTCGTGTTGGTCGCGATCACCCCTTCGACGCCGGCCGATTCGATGACGTCGACGGCCTCATCCAACCCCGCCTCCGTCAGGTCGGGTGACAGCTTGACCAGCATCGGCAGCCGCCGGTCCAGGCGGGCCCGGAGCGTCACGAGTTCGGCCAGCAGGCCTTCCAGGTAGACCCTCCCCTGCAAGGATCGCAACCCCAAGGTATTGGGGGACGAGACATTGATTGCGACGTAGTCCGCCCATGGGCCGAGGGCGAGAAGAAGCCGGCCGTAGTCCCCCGGAGCCGACTCGAGCGGCGTTTCTTTCCCTTTCCCGATGTTGACCCCGAGAACCACGCCCGGCGTGCGGCGCGCCCGAAGGCGGTCTCGGACGCTCTCGCCTCCGGCGTTGGGGAATCCCAGCCGGTTGATGAGGGCTTCCTCCTCGACCAGCCGGAACAACCTTGGCCTCGGATTCCCGCCTTGCGCGAGGGGGGTTATCGTGCCGATCTCGAGGTGGCCGAAGCCCAAGGAGGCCAAACCTCGCAGCGCTCGCCCATCCTTATCGTAGCCGGCCGCCAGCCCTAGTCGGTTGGGGAACGACAGCCCGATCACCTCGACGTGCGTCTGCGTGCGAGGCGATCCGGAAATCTGCCGAATCACGCGCCGACCCAATGCGACGCGGCTGAGTGCTTCCAGGAGCCACAGAGTCGCCCGATGGGCCTGCTCCGCATCCACCCGGAAAAGCAGGGGACGCAGGCGCGCGTACATATCCGCCCGAGGTCGGTCAGTCACCAGCCTGGGCCAGGAACGCCCGTGTCCGCTCGAGGTGCTCGGCCAAGATGAGCCCTCGCTGCTCCCAATGATCGAGCAGGGCGCTGAGGGTGAAGACCGCGTGCAGGCGGATGCCCGACTCGGCCAGCGCGGCGGTGGCCCCGGATTGCCGGTCGATCAGCACGACCACATCGTGCACCAGCAGGCCGACGGCGCGCAGGCGTTCGATGGCCTCGAACTTGCTGCTGCCTGTCGTGGCCAGATCGTCTACCAGGAGCGCCGTCTCCCCGAAGCGATAGTCCCCTTCCACGGCCGATCGTGTGCCGTACTCTTTGATGTCGAGGCGCGGATAGATCAGGGGCCGCCCAATGCGAAGGCAGAGGGCCGTCCCGATCGGCAGCGCCGCGTACGGAATCGCAGCCAGCCGGTCGAAAGGCAGCCTTGCGATCAAAAGGGCGTACGCCCGAGCCACCATGTCGAGCAAGTCGGGAAACGAGCCGAGCCGCCTCAGGTCGATGTAGATCGGTGAGCGCAACCCGGACTTCAGGAGGAAGTCACCGAAGCGAACGCAATTCGACTCGATCAGGCGATCGGCCAACCGGGCGCGATCCGGCGGGAGGCCCTGCGGCGTACCCTCCCCCATCTGTCTTCCAGGACGGAGGCTTTCACGCAAGCGGCGGGCTTCGGCCCCCGGGTCCGTTGCCCGCGCCAGGCTGCGCGATACCGGCACCAGCACACCCAGCCCGTCGCCTCGCCGTCCGGCACGGACCGCCGCCTCGAGGTCGCCGCCCTGCTCTCCGACTCCCGGCGCCAGAATCCACACGTCGGGCGCGATCGCTCGCACGGCTGCCAGCGCAGCCGGATCGGTGGCCCCCACGACCAGGCCGACATTGCCGGCGATGTTCCACGCCGCTGCTCGCCGGGCTACCTCCAAATAGAGAGGGTCTCCGCCGGCCATGCGCAAGTCCTGCAGGTCCTCCGACCCGGGGTTGGAGGTCTTGCACAAGACGAAGACCGCTTTGTCCTTCTCCGCCAGGAAAGGTTCCAGGGAGTCGCCGCCCAGATAGGGACTCACCGTGACGGCGTCGGCCTTGAGCACCGCGAAGATCGCCCGCGCATAGGCGGCCGAACTGGAGGCGATGTCGCCGCGCTTGGCGTCGAGGACCACCGGGGCGTGGCGGCGAGCCGCGGCGATCACCTCTCGGAGGGCGAGCCAGCCGGAGGCGCCCCACGTTTCAAAGAAGGCCGCGTTCGGTTTGTAGGCGCAGGCCGAGTCGGACGTCGCCTCGATCATCCGCAGGCACCAGGCCTGAGCCGCCTCGGCGTTGTCTTCCCCGATGAACTCCACATGCGGATCGAGCCCAACGCACAGCAGGCTGTCGGTCGCCCGCGCCCGAGCCTCCAGGCGTTCGAAGAAGCCCATGGCTACCATCCTCGTACTCGCGTGGGTCGAACCCGAATGGGAACGGCGTAGTCTCGAGCGAACGAAGCCGGGGTCATGTCCAGGTCGCGAATCCCAGGCCGGTATTTGCGCAGATAGTCCGCACGGCGATCGGCCGGCGGAGCCCGGCGGTCGACTCGGGCGGTCCCCGT
>MGUL01000002.1:0-722 GCA_001800005.1 Elusimicrobia bacterium RBG_16_66_12
CCCCGCGCAGGGAGTTCCAGGCGCTTCCGTTGCCGGTCAGGTCCACGAAGATGAGGGCGTAGAGCACCAATGCGAAAAGCGCCCAACCGCAGACGGCCTCGACCGCGTCGGAGATTCCTCGAAGCGTTTCCTTGACCCTGGCCATGCGCTGAGTATAGCCCCCCTCGGCGCGGCGCGCAAGAGCGAAAAACCGACTTTTTACCGATTCCCCCCCTGGCGGAAATGGGTTTCATGAGGCACACTTCTGGCATGAGGAGAACCCACGCGCTCGCCGCCCTCCTCGTTTCGCTGTCGGCGGCGACCGCGCTGGCCGCCGCCGTCCGCACCGGGCCGCTCTACCCCGCGGCGCCCGCGGCCTGGGCCGGGGCCATCGGGGCGGCCGTGGCGGCCCCGGCCGGAGCGGCGGTCCTTCCCCTCTCCCTGATGCCGCTCTCCGCGCCCGGCCCGGAAGCGAGCGGACGATTCGCTCCCGTGGTGGCGCAGCTGGAAGGCTCGCTGAACATCAGCCCGGACGCCTTCGCCGCCCTGCCCGCGGAGCAGCGCCAGGCGGCGCTGGAGATGGCCGTCGAAGCCGCGCAGGTCGAGCTCACGCAGAAGGCCTACGAACTCTCCTCCCAGGCCGAAGCCTTGAGCGCGCCGGACAAGACCCTCGACAAGGAAGGACGCGCGGAGCTCCACCGCGTGGTCTCCCAGCTCGCCGAGATGCGCGCGCGCTACGGCCC
>MGUL01000002.1:793-2039 GCA_001800005.1 Elusimicrobia bacterium RBG_16_66_12
AAGATCCGCAACGACCTTCTCGGCGCGCGGATCAAGGACCTGGGCTCCGCGCTCTCTAGCGCGAGCCGAGACGAGCCCGCCGCGCCGCCCGGCGCCTCGCCCCACGCGGTCAAGCTCCTGGAACGCGTGCGCCTGACCAAGTCCGGCTGGGGGGCCGACGATATGGACGCCCTCCTGACGGGCTTCGGCTTCGAGCGCCGCGAAGGCGGCAAGCACGTCGTCTACGTGCACCCGGAGTTCCCGGAGCTGCGACAGACGGTCTCGCGCCAGCGGGACCTGCCGCCCGGCTATGCGCAGTCCGCCGTCAAGAGCATCGAGCATTTGGGCCGTCTGCGCGCCGGGGCGGACTCCCCCGTCTCAGGCGCCGAGCACTCGGCCCTGCCCGCCGATTTCAAGCTGGACGACCTGGCCATCCTGGCCGCGCGCGAGGATAAGCCGGAACTCATCGCCGTGACTCCGTCCGTCGAGAAGCCGGTCCGCGCAGCGCCGCAGGCCGCCGCGAAAACTCGGCCCGCCGCCGAGCGCCGCACGACCCAGGACCTCGCGCGGCTCGCCCCGTCCGAGCCGCGCGCCGAGCCGGAGCCCAAGGCCGAGCCGCCGCTGGAGGCGCCGCAAGCTCCGCGGCCGGGCCTGGTCGCCAGGCTCTTCGGCTGGGTCAAGCGCTAAGCTGTTCGAGAAGTGGTGCGCCCGCCAGGAATCGAACCTGGACCCGCAGCTTCGGAGGCTGCTGTGATATCCATTTCACCACGGGCGCGTGGTCGGGAAGGGGTGACGGGCTATTCTACTTATTTTCCCGGCTGCCGACCGGGCGTCCGAGGTGCTTGAAGATGCCCGCGGCGGCGGCCTTGAGCTTGATCTCGTCGACGCCGGTGTCGGAGCCGGCGGCCTTGAACGCGGAGACGAGCGCCTCGGTGGAGACGTTGCCCGACGCGCCGGGAGCGTAGGGGCAGCCCCCGGCGCCGCCGGCGGAGGCGTCGAAGCCGGTGATGCCGAAGGTCTTCCACGCGACGATCGCGTTGGCGACCGCGCGGCCGAAGGTGTTGTGGAAGTGCAGGAAGATGCTGTCCTTCGGCACGGCCTTGCAGAGCAGGAACAGGAGCTTGCGCACCTCGTCGGGCGAGGCCTTGCCGATCGTGTCGCCGATGGAAAACTCCTGCACGCCGATACCGGAGAGCGTCTTGACGACCTCGACGACCTTCTCCGGGCGGACCTGGCCCTCGAACGGGCACCAGAACGCGGTGGAGAC
>MGUL01000002.1:2095-2466 GCA_001800005.1 Elusimicrobia bacterium RBG_16_66_12
GCGTTCGATGGATTCCTTGATCGAGGCCTTGATGTTCTTCTGGTTGAAGGTCTCGGAGGCCGCCGTGAACACCGAGACCTTGTCGACTTTGCACGCTAAGGCCAGGTCGAGGCCCTTCTCGTTGGGAACCAACGCCGAGTAAATGACGCCCGGCCTGCGCTTGATGCGCGCGAAGACGATCTCGGAGTCGGCCATCTGGGGAACGGCCTTGGGATTGACGAAGGAACCCGCCTCGATTTCTCTTAGACCCGTTTCGGACAGCGCGTCGACATAGGCGACCTTGGCCGCCAGCGGCACAACGGACTTCTCGTTCTGCAGTCCATCGCGCGGCCCCACCTCGACTAGGCGGGGCTGTGGGAGCGTCACGGCTT
>MGUL01000002.1:2490-3016 GCA_001800005.1 Elusimicrobia bacterium RBG_16_66_12
GGAAGGCCGCCAGCCCCTCCTGCCCCTCGGGCGAGGAGCGCAGCCGGACCAAGGTCTCCACCGTCAGATCCACGCCCGCGTCCAGCGTCTTGCCCGCCATCTTCGCGATCAGGGCCTTGGCCGCGCGCACCGCCGCGGGGCCGTTCTTGAGGATGTCGCGGCAGAGCGCGTCGGTCCGGGCGGGAAGGCCGCCGTTGGCGACGACCTCGCTCGCCAGGCCCATCTCCACGGCCGCCTTCGCCCCGAACACCTCCGCCGTCAGGTAATAGCGCCGGGCGTTGGCCTCGCCGATCTTCGGCAGGACCCAACTGGAGATGACGGCCGGCACGATGCCGAGGCGGCACTCCGAGAAGGACAGCTTTGCCCCGTCGCTGACGAGCGCCACGTCGCAGGCCGCGACCAGGCCCAACCCTCCGCCGAAGACGTTGCCGTGAGCGGCCACGACGACGGGGACCGGACACTCGTCGACGGCCCGGAGCATCTCGGCCAGGAGGCGCGCGTCCTTCCTGCCTTCTGCGGCGGGCAG
>MGUL01000002.1:3037-5368 GCA_001800005.1 Elusimicrobia bacterium RBG_16_66_12
AATCGATGTCGGCGCCGGCGCAGAAGTCCTGGCCCTCGCCCGCGACCACGACGGCGCGCACGGCCTCGTTCTCGGCGATCCGGCGGAACGCCTCGCAGAGTTCGCGCAGCGTCTGGTCGCTCATCGCGTTGCGCGCCCCGGGCCGGTTCAGCACGACGCGGGAGACGGCTCCGATCTCGAGCTTGACGTGTTCCATGGTCACATCCGGAAGACGGGCCGGTCGAGTTCGCCGATCGGCGCGTGCGCCGCGGCCGCGAAGGCCGTCGCCAGCACCTTGCGCGTGTCGGCGGGCTCGATGATCCCGTCGTCCCAGAGCCGCGCGGTGCCGAAGTACGGATGGCCCTCGGTCTCATATTGACCGCGGATGGGGGCCGCGATCTTCTCGGCCTCCTCGGCCGACAGATCCTGGCCGGTCCTCTTAAGGGATTCGCGCTTGATGATGGTCATCACCGTCGCCGCCTGTTCCGCGCCCATCACCGAGATGCGCGCGTTGGGCCAGGTGAACAGGAAGCGCGCGCCGTAAGCGCGGCCGCACATCGCGTAGTTGCCGGCCCCGTTGGAGGAGCCCACGACGACCGTCACCTTGGGCACTCGCGTCGTCGAGACCGCCTGCACGAGCTTCGCGCCGTGCTTGATGATGCCCCCCTGTTCGAATTCCCTGCCGACCATGAAGCCCGTGATGTTCTGCAGGAACAGCAGCGGGATCCGGCGCTGGTCGCAGAGCTCGATGAAGTGCGCGCCCTTCAGCGAGGACTCCGAGAAGAGGATGCCCCTGTTGGCGAGTATGCCCACCGGGCGGCCGTGGATCTTCGCGAAGCCGCAGGTGAGAGTGGTGCCGTACAGCGCCTTGAACTCGTGGAAGCGCGAGCCGTCGACGATGCGCGCGATGACCTCCTTCGGGTCGCAGGGGCGCCTCAGGTCGCGGTTGACGATGCCGTAGAGGTCCTCGGCCGGGTAGAGAGGCGCTTCGCCCTCCCCGAGGTCGAACCGCCGAGAGTTGAGGTTGGCCACGATCGAGCGGCAGATCTGCAGCGCGTGCTCGTCGTCGTCGGCCAGGTGGTCGGTGACGCCCGACACGCGGCTGTGCATGTCCCCGCCGCCCAAGTCCTCGGCGGAGGACTCCTCGCCGGTCGCGGCCTTGACCAGGGGCGGGCCGCCCAGATAGATGGTGCCCTGGCCGCGCACGATGACGGACTCGTCCGACATGGCCGGCACGTAGGCGCCGCCGGCCGTGCACATACCCATCACGACCGAGATCTGCGGGATATGCAGCGAGCTCATCATCGCCTGGTTGTAGAAGATGCGCCCGAAGTGCTCCTTGTCCGGGAAGACCTCGGACTGCTTGGGCAGGAAGACCCCGCCGGAGTCCACGAGATAGACGCAGGGCAGGCGGTTCTCCTGGGCGATCTCCTGGGCGCGCAGATGCTTCTTGATGGTCTCGGCGTAATAGGTGCCGCCCTTGACCGTCGCGTCGTTGGCCACGATCACGCATAGGCGTCCGCTGACGACGCCCAGGCCCGTGATCACTCCCGCCGCGGGAACCTCGTCGTCGTACATCCCCATGGCCGCCAGAGCCGAGAACTCGAGGAAATCGGAGCCGTGGTCGATCATTCGCTCGACGCGCTCGCGCGCGGTCAGCTTGCCGCGGGAGCGATGCAGATCCACGGACTTCTTCGGACCGCCCTGGCGGATGCGGCCCAGGCGCGCGCGCAGGTCGGATAAAAGAGACTGATGGTGGCCTGAATTCGCCTGGAATTCCGCGCTGTCGCGGGACACGACGGAGGCAATGGGCGGAGTGTCGACGTCGGGCTCGGTCATACGGCGATGATACAAAAATCCCCGGAGGGTAAATTCTGGGTAAAAATCAGCCCTCGCCCTGGACGCCGAGGCGGCTCGGGGTCACACTGAGGGCATGAACACGCCGCTCGCGATCCGGAAGGTGAACATCTTCGAGGTGGTCAACCACACCCGGCGAGAGAGCCTGATCGCCGTCACCTCCGAGGATTCGCTCGCCTTCCGCCGCCGCCTGAGCTCCGCGCCTCCGGACGTGATCGGGCATTGGGACTGCGCCGACCAGACCGAGTTCGAGCCGCTGGCGGTCCATCTGGGGCCCGGCACCGCGGATCATTTCCTGAAGCTGTTCATGTCCGACACCCGGATGCGCGATTGGCGCCTCATCGAGTGGCGCTGCACCCGAAATCGGGATCTGCCTGGACAGCTCCCCGGCCTCATTTAATAGGCGCTTCCGGGTTTGCCGTGGGTAGCCGTGTAGGGTAAGATTCTGGCTTCCGAGACCGGAGGAAGCCATGCAAGACACCGCGCTCTATCAGT
>MGUL01000003.1:0-6090 GCA_001800005.1 Elusimicrobia bacterium RBG_16_66_12
GTCCAACGGCGGGGGTAGGGGGCGCGGTCCTCGACGACTCGCGCGACCTCTTCGGCCTCAGCGGACTCGGGTCGCCGCCCGCTCCGCCGGGCGCGCGCGGGCATCGGCTGAGTCGAGGCCGCGCATCATCGCATCGCGCGAGAACTCCGCCAGCGCGCGCCGCCGCGCGGACGCGCCCATGCGCGCACACAGATCCGGATCTCCAAGCAGCCGCTCGAGCGCCGCGGCGAGCGCATCCGGATCGCGCGGTGGAACGACTTCGCGCGACAGGCGTTCGAGCAGTACTTGATGCATTATCCTGGCACCAATGTCTCCGAAAAGGCGCGGTACCGGATCGGTGAGCACCACTGTGCGGCGGGCAGCTTCGACGGAGCCATTTGCGCGCTTGAGAAGGTGGTCCAGGATTACCAGAGCGCGACAGGATGCCCGCAGCGTCCTTCAAGATTGGCGTCTCGCACACCGGGCACCAGCACAACGACGATGCCAATAAGTGCTTCCGCCAGCTGAGCAAGAACCGCCCGAAGGGTCCGGAGGCCTCCATGCGAAGGAGGGGCTGAGCCAGAATCCGTAGCTCCCAACGCGCGGGCCGGGCGAACCGGCGCCCTTAAATTGGCTTGCGCGCCAAGAGGGCGAGCACGTGGCCGAAGCGCGAGACGCGCGCGTGCCGCTCCAGCGTGTCGAGTCCAAACCGTCGCGTCACGCCCCGTCCCCACGGCAGGAACCACCACCCGACAATCGGATTGTGCGCGTGGAACGACGGGTTCGGTATGCCCGCGCGCTCCGCGAGCCGCCGGAATCGCCCGACCGAGAGATCGTCCTCGAAGCCGAATATCCACTTCCCGCGCCACCGCGCGATCGCCTTGCCAAGTATGAACGGCCAATCGTGAGCATTCGGCACGGTGACTAGCAGCAGGCCGCCCGGCCGCGTAACGCGCCACATTTCCTGCAGGAGTGCTACCTTCCCATTGTCTGTGAAATGCTCGATCACGCCTCCATTCCAGACAATGTCGAAGGCGCCGTCGCGAAATCCCATCGCGAGGCCGTTGGCGCGGCACATCGTCACGCCCATCCCGAGCTTCTCGAATAGCTGGCGCGCATAGGCAAGCGAACCTTGGGAGAGATCAACGAGTGTGATACGCGCGCCGAGGCGCGCGAGGAATGCGCTCGTCGTCGCAGCTCCGCACCCAACTTCGCAGACGTGCCGCCCCTTCGGCGAGCCGATCAGCTCGATCATGCGCTGGTGGTAGGCCTGATAATCGGGGCCGGAGGAGTCGATCTCCTCGTAGGTGGCGGCAACATGATCCCAGACGGCGCAGATGTCCGACTGCTGGAAGGAGGAGTCGTCCGGCATCATGACACCTGACTCTGGCAGGGCGCCCCCATCGCTGCAAGAAGACGGGGCTGGTAGACCCGACGGGTCGGCCGATCGCTGTGCCGATCGGCCCTCGATTGAGCCCCATGGACTTCGACCGGCTGACCGCAAAGGGCCGTAAAGCAATCGAAGCGGCCGAATCGCAGACCCACGGATCAGGGCACTCCAAGCTGCGCCCCATCCAGGAGTTTCGGCCTCTATTCCAGCAGCCCGGCGCCGTAGCCCGCGAGGCGCGTGCACTCTCTCCGGCATCCCGGTCGACCAGCTCGGGCATCTGGTCGACGAGCGGATCGAGCGCCTGCCGCGCGTGGGGGTATCCCATCGGGTCACTGCCTCCTGCGCGCTTCTCAATCTGCCCGACCGCGCCAAACTCCTCGAGCCGGCGCTTCAGTGGTCGGTCGAGGACCAGAACTGCGAACATAGTGAGACCTCCATGTCGCCTGGGGTTCTTGAACCGACCTACCCAAGAGATACGAGGCAGGGCTTAGGACTTTCAAGCGCCCGATTCTGCGCCTCTGCCGAATCAGGCAAAGCCATTCAGGCCCGGGATGGTGGAATTCCATACGCCGCCTGCGATTGCCCGGTGGAATTGTCTGGCCAGCCAACGACTCTCCCTGGCCAGGAACGAAAGGCGGCGGTTCCGCGCGTCAGGCCGGAGCGCCACGAGATCGAGCGGTGTGCGGGCGGATCGCGGGGCGGAACTCGTGGAGCCCGCCTCGGCCTCACGGACGGCCTGCGTGCCGCCGCCTCCCGTCTCGACGAGCGTCCGCTGGGTAGGCGTGGGCGGGGGAGAACGCCGCCACAAGCCGGCTCGGTCGGCGGTCCACACAGTGCGCGCCTTCGGACCTCTCCGCCGCTTGACCGGCACGCCGCACTTGTCGTCTTATTCTCGTTTCGATCCTTTCTTCCGTGCATTCCCGAACCCTCACGAGATCCTCCCTGAAGATCCTGGTGCCCCCATTCGTCGATCGCTTCGTCGCTGCCTTCGCTGCGCGGTGGGCGCGCTTTGCAGCGTTCATCGGCGGTGTGGCGCTGGTGGCTACAATCGTCGCGTTTCTACTGCCGGCCTGGTATCAGGCTCCGAGCACCCTGCTTCCGCCGCCCGATCCGGGCGATGCGTACGGCACCCTGTCCGGGCTGATCCAGAGCAACGCGCTGAAGAGCATCGGACTCTCGACGACCTCGACTACCTCGGACGTGTTCGCCGACATCCTCAGGAGCCGGACGATTCATGAAGCGGCCATCGAGCGCTTCGAACTGACACGACTCTACAAGACCAAGACACTCGACCCTACACTGCGCGAGTTCCAGAGCCATCTCAAGATTCGGGTGGGCAGTTCCGGGATCATCACACTGAGTTTCGAAGATCACGATGCGAACCGCGCGGCAGAGATCACCAATTTCCTCGTGGGTGAACTGGATCGATTCAACCGGGAAGTCTACGGCACTCGGGCCAAGCGTGCGCGGAAGTTCCTTGAGACGCGCCTCGCGGACACACAGGCGCGGCTCGCTGAGGCACAGATGCGCCTGGGCTCGTACGAGCGAGAGCACAAGGAGCTCGCGCGTGGGGCCCCGGACCAAGCCGCCATGGAGGGCGCGGCCAACCTGATGACACAGAAATACAATCTCCAGATTCGACGCTCCTATGTCTCAGAGTACGCTGGGGAAACAAGTTCCGTGCTGCGCGAGCTCGACGCCCAACTGGCTGCAGTTGAAGGCGAGATCGCCAAGCTTCCGGCTCTCAGGATGCTGGGCGCCCGGCTGTCCCTCGAGGTCGAGGTCCAGAGCAAGCTCTTCGCGCTGATCAGCGCCCAGTACGAGGAGGCGCGAATACAGGAGGCGCGCGATACCCCCACGATCACGGTGCTGGACGTGGCTCGTGCCCCCGAGACCAGGGAGCGACCGAAGCGCCGCTTGATCGTCATGGCTTCGGTGTTGATCGCGCTCGGGTTCTGCGTCGGATACGTCTTGCTGGAGTTGCGCGCGGTCATTCGGCCATGAGTTCCGTCGCTGCGGGTGGCGTCCGCGGACGGATCCTCGAGGTCGGACCCGTCGCTACGATTCTCGGCGCGGGCGTGGCCATAACTATGGGCCTGGCACTTGGGTTTCCAACCGACGGGTTGCGGCTGCTCGTCGCCGGAAGCCTGGGGCTTCTCGCTCTATCATCGGCCGCAGTCTGGCCGCTCACCGCCATACAGATACTCATCGCCTCGAGTGTGTTCTTGGTCTCGTTCTCGCTGAGCCCGCAGCGGGCGCTAAACGCATTCGACTTGCTACTCCCCCCGGTGCTGCTTGTAAGCGCATTCGGAGCAGCGCGGGCTCGCGCCATGCGCGAGAACGCTGCGTACCAGGGCCCCGGCCACGCAGACATCCACGCCTGCACCGGCCGCCTTTCCCAATCCGTCGTGGTGTTCTATGCGATTGCCGCGCTGTCACTCGCAATGCTGGCCTTGCGCGGACAGCCGCTCAGGGCGTTCGAGTCGTTTCTCAGCCTGCTGCGGGCGTTTCAGGGACTCAGCATCTTTGCACTCGGGCTTTGGTGGTTCCGTACCGAACACGACGTGCACCTTGCGATACGATCGCTCAAGGTCGGTGCATGGGCGGTCTTCGCCATGAACGTGCTTTACGTGGCTACTTACCCAATCACCCGAGCCGGCATGACGTGGAACATTGGCGAGCAGTGGTGGCGGGTCTCCGGCGCGAATGAGTTGGCGACGGCAGCGCTCATTGTGTGGGCGATCCTCCAATCGCAGTCCGCCACGCGGCGGACCTTGAGCAATGTGGTGCTCATGGCCGCATTGTTCGTGCTGCTCTTCATGACACAATCGCGCAGTGGGCTTGTGGCGTGGGCGATCTACTACCTCTTCCAGCTTCGTTCGCCGCGCTGGCGGTCTCTGCTCGCAACTTCCACCATCGTCTTCCTAGCGGCAAGCTTGGTTCCTGCGGCCTTCTGGGGACGGCTCTCACGGACGTTGGTACTCAAGGCCGGCTCCTCGGAGGCGTTTTCGACTATCATTCGCCTCTATAGCTGGCAGACCGCGACACGTGTCTTCCTCGACCATCCGATCCTAGGCGTCGGCTATCTCGGGTTTCGCTTCGTCAGCAGTGAGTACAATTCGCTGCATATCGTGCTTGGACCGGCGGAGAGCTATTATCTCGAGGTCGCGGCCGGCATGGGGATCATGGGGCTCATTGCGCTCGGTGTCGCGATAGCGGCGTTGTGGCGCCTTGGGCGCTCCGTCGAGACCGTCACTCCCCCTGGCTCGCTCGGTCATGAAATGGCGCGACGCCACCGACCTCTCATCGCTGCGCTGCTCGTCGCCAATTGCACCGGCGGCACTTTCATTGGCATGCTGGGTCTCAGCGAGCTTGCGATCTGGTGCGCGTTACTCGTGCGCGCCGGGCATCTTTCGGCGCGGTCGGTTCGGCAGACGTGAGGCTCCGGGTCGCCGCATTCGTGCCACATCCCCCTGCAGGCGCATCGAGTCGCCTCCGTGTCTACGACATGGCCCGACCGCTGGCTTCGCTCGGCATCGATCTCGACATCTACGCCTTTCTCGATGACAGCGGGTACTCGGGGCTTTACCGGCGGGGACTCCTGCTCGCCAAAGTTGCGGCGATGGCGCGCGGAGCGATGCGCCGCTGGCGTGACCTGGAAAGAGCTTGCGGACACGACGTGGCGCTCGTCCATCGCGAGATTTGGCCGATCGTCGGCGAGGGCCCCATGAGGCGGCTGCGACGGTTCCACCGGCGTTTCGTGGTCGACTTCGACGACGCGGTCTGGCTGCAGAATGTGAGCGAGGCGAACCGCGCCTTCGTCTGGTTCAAGCCCTTCGATCAGGCCGTGGCGTTGACCCGCGACGCCGCCACGGTATCGGCGGGCAACCCGTGGCTGGCGGAATGGGCGCGCACGCAACGCCCGAACCGCCCGAGGGAAGACGTTGGGGTGGTGCCGACCGCGGTGGATACCACCCGCTGGTCACCGCGTCCGCGCGGGCCGGGCCCGCTACGACTCGTATGGATCGGAAGCCACTCGACCGCGAGGTACCTCGTTCCCTGGCTTCCGGCGATCGCGCGTCTCTCTGCCCAACACCCGGACCTCGAATTGCACATGATCGGCGCCGCACTCGAGGTACCGGGCATCAAGATCGTGCAGCGCGAGTGGAGCTACGCCACGGAGGTGGAAGACGTGGCGCGCGGGGACATCGGGCTCGCCCCGCTCCCGGACACGGAATGGGCGCGCGGCAAGTGTGGAGCGAAACTCCTTCTCTACATGGCGCTCGGCTTGCCCGCGGTGGCTTCACCCGTCGGGGTGCAAGCGCAGATCGTCAGTCACGGCGTGGACGGCTTGCTGGCGGTGGACGCCAACGCGAGCGAGGCCGCCCTCGCACGCCTGCTGGGCGATCCCTCGCTTCGGGCGAGTCTGGGGCGCGCCGCGCGCGCGCGGGTCGAGTCGGAATACTCGATCATGGTGGCAGCGCCGAAGCTGGCCGCGATTCTGCGCCGGGCGGCGGAGGGGGCCTGAGATGGACGGAGGCGTGGAGTTCCGCCGCCCCGGCTGGCCACGGCCGGAGGCGACAATGTTCCCATGCAAGCGTGCGGTTAGCGGAAATCATCCTGCGGCATCGACTGGTTGCGATTCCACCCGTGCGGCACCCCAGTCGGCAGCGGGCGCACCGTTGGCAGCTCGGCACCCGTCCATCGGCGAGCTCGGAGCG
>MGUL01000003.1:6110-6277 GCA_001800005.1 Elusimicrobia bacterium RBG_16_66_12
CGCCCGCCGGCGCATACCGACCTCCCCAAACAGCAACAGATGCGAATTCGCGCCGCGGCGTCGTAAATTACTCGGCCCACGTTCACACTCTGATTCTCGCCGTGGGGGTTGCTGGATCATGAGCCGAATTGCTCCCTCCCGCATACCCCCTGCGTCCGAGATCTTGC
>MGUL01000003.1:6289-8039 GCA_001800005.1 Elusimicrobia bacterium RBG_16_66_12
GCAGGCGAAGGTTCCCTCTCCCCCAGGGCCCGGCGACGCCGCTGCCGGCGGGCCTCCGTCGACTCCACCCGTGACGCGAGGTGTCGCAATAGCCGGTCCCGAAGGCCGCCCCACGAGAGATCCAACTCGGCCGACTCGCGTGCTCCACATCATCACCCGCATGATCGTGGGAGGTGCGCAGGAACACACGATGCTCTCATGCGCACTAGTCGACCGACACCGCTTCGCCTGCGAATTATTGACGGGGCCGCAGACTGGCCCGGAGGGCGAGCTGCACACGGAAACCCGCGCCCGCGGCGTGGTGCTGCACCTCGAACCGAGTCTGGTGCGCGAATTGCGCCCTTGGAAGGACCTTGTGGCGCTGATTCGACTTGCCCGCTTTCTGCGCCGCGGCCGCTACGACGTCGTGCACACGAATTCGTCCAAGGCCGGAATCCTCGGCCGTATCGCCGCGGCGATTGCGAAGGTGCCGGTCGTGGTTCACACCGTGCACGGCTGGGGTTTCCACCCCCGGCAGTCTGCACTGAGGCTTGGGTTCTACACTGCGCTCGAGCGCGCCTGCGCACCACGCTGCGACCGGCTGATCGTCGTGAACGAGGCCGACCGGGACACCGGGCTCGCTCTCCGCATCGGACGCCCCGAGCAGTACCTGCTGATGCGCTCTGGAATCGAGATCGAGGCGTTTCGGGACGTCAAGATTTCGCTCTCAGCCGCACGGGAGCGTCTGGGTGTGCCGCCGGAGGCATTCGTCGTGGGCTGCGTCGGTAGGTTGAGCGAGCAAAAGGCCCCGCTCGACTTATTCGCTGCCTTCGAGCGCGTGGCCCGCGAGTGCCCAGCAGCTCACCTCGTGATGGTGGGCGATGGACCGCTGCGAGGCGCGATCGAGGCGCGGATCGTGGAGGCCGGGCTCTCGGACCGGGTCCATCTCGCGGGTCTTCGCCGCGATGTGCCCAAGTGCCTTCGCGCCTTTGACGTGCTCGCCCTCTCGTCACGTTGGGAGGGCCTTCCTCGGGTCTTCTCGCAGGCGATGGCGGCAGGACTCCCGATCGTGGCAACTCGTGTGGCGGGTGCGGCCGATGCCGTACGAGACGGGGAGAACGGGTTTCTCGTGGAGATCGGCGACGCAGTGGGACTTGCCGTGCGGCTGCTCGAACTGGCCCATGACTCCACGCTTCGACAGCGGCTTGGAGCCGCGGGGCTCGCCCGCGTGGAAGAGTTCTCGGCCCGTAGGATGGTTGGAGAGCTCCAGATGCTCTACGTCGAGTTGCTGGCCAGACGAGGGATCGTGGCGTGAGCCGGCCGCTGCGTGTCGCTCATGTGGTCGCCACTGCCGGGGCAAGTGGCGTCGAGTCGTACCTGCTCGCGCTGCTGCCCGCGTTTGATGCCTCGTACGTCGCGTCGACGTTATTCGTGCCCCACGACGGCGTGCTGGTCGAACGCGCCCGAGCGCGCGGTGTGCCCGTGGAATTCGGCGCGCCAACCCGCAAGTTCGCCATCCCTGAGGTTGTCGCGATGGCGCGGCGCTTGCGCCGGCGCTTCGATGTCGTACACGCTCATGGGCCACGCGCGATCTTCTGGGCGGTGCAGGCGGCGAAGTGGGCAGGAATCCGATCTGCGGTGGCTTCGGTGCACGAGCTTCGCTGGCAGACGCTCCCGCCCGGCGTGATCCGCGAACTCTGGATCGCGCTCGAGGGGATCGCGCTGCACCGCGTGCAGCGCCTTGTCACGGTGTCCGAGGCGACGCGCCGCG
>MGUL01000003.1:8054-8682 GCA_001800005.1 Elusimicrobia bacterium RBG_16_66_12
GACCTGCTGGCGCGCTGGCCATCTCTCGCCGCGCGAACCTCTACCGTTTACGGCTCGGCCCCGCTCCTCCTCGATGAGGCCTCGCTACCGCGGGCGCGGCCCGGCGAGTCGGCAGTGACATTCCGACTGGCCACCGTCGGCCGGTTCAATTGGCAGAAAGGCTACGACCTGCTGTTCCCTGCATTGGCCGACCTCGACGCCAGAGGCGTGGACTTCACACTCGAGGTGATCGGCTCGGGCGTGCTCGAGGCAGAGCTCCGCGCGCAAGCGGCGCGCCTGGGTCTATCGGCACGCGTGAGGTGGCTCGGTCGCGACGTCCCGCTGACCGACGTCTTGCCCAACGTCCACGCGTTTGTGGTAGCGACACGAGCAGAAATGTTCGGAATCTCGGTGTTGGAGGCGATGGCATTTGGGCTTCCAGTTCTTGCACCGGCGGTGGGCAGCCTACTCGAAGTGGTGGTCGACGGCGAAAGCGGGACGCTGGTGTCCTTTGAGCCCGAGGCCACACTCCCCCAGCGTCTTGCCGCCGTGCTCGCACGCTGGGCGGCAAACCCCGCCGAGCGTGCGCGACTGGGCGAGGCAGGTGCGCGGCGGGCACGGCGCAAATTCTCCCCAGCCGCCATGGCCG
>MGUL01000003.1:8706-9155 GCA_001800005.1 Elusimicrobia bacterium RBG_16_66_12
GAGATGATCGGCGCCTGATGCGCCGAGCTACTGCTCGGCCGCTGCGCACCGAGGTAATGCTCCACGATGCCTCGCGGTGTTAGCGGTGTTGCATGCTTCCGTCCGAAGAAATAGACACAGGAGGCTCCGTCGACCGCGTGCGAGACTGGGATCAAGCGGTCGAGAAAGTGGACCCACGAGAGCGCGATCCGCACGAGCTTGCCGGCCGCCTTCGAACGCGTCAGGCCGCGCACCATCTGCTCGCTCGCCCACACCCACACCGTCGCGGGCCCCGCCACTACGCCCGAGGCCAGACACTCGAAGCCGCGGAAGAGCCAGCGGTGCCCGCTTTCGGTGAACCGCGTGAAGTCCCAAGGACCCTCATGCACGTGCTGAAGGAACGGGGTTTCCGCGTAGACGAGACCTCCGGGCGCGAGCACGCGCTCAATCTCGGCCACCACGCGCGCAGG
>MGUL01000003.1:9172-10315 GCA_001800005.1 Elusimicrobia bacterium RBG_16_66_12
GTACCGCCTGGATCCACACCGCCTGGACCGCGGCCGCCGCGAGTGGGATCTGGTGCGCGTCGGCCACGAACTGGGTGTTGGCG
The DNA here is from genome assembly GCA_001800005.1 of Elusimicrobia bacterium RBG_16_66_12. Classification (GTDB taxonomy): domain Bacteria; phylum Elusimicrobiota; class Elusimicrobia; order UBA1565; family UBA9628; genus GWA2-66-18. The sequence goes on from MGUL01000003.1 coordinate 9,256, forward strand.
GAGGCGTAGAGATCGAAGCTCAACACTTCGAGCGCCGGCGTCCCGTAGATCCGCCCCGTGCCGCCCCCCGGCGTACCGCCGCCCACCACCAGGATGCGCGGTGGCGCCAAGGCCTCGCGCTCCACCGTGTCGAGCCGGGCCACCAGCTCGCGGGCGTACCGCACCGCCGCGCCAGTGCCCGGCGCGGACAGACGTCGCAGCGTGCCGGTCAGGCCGCGATCGCCGTGCCGCATCACCGCGCTCGCGCCCCCGCGCGAGCGTATTTCGTCCTCGGCCAGCACGCTGCGCTCAAAATCCACCAGCACGTGCTGGCCGTTGACGCGCGAAAAGACCCGCACGCTCAGCGCGCATGTGCTGTCGCCACACGCGAGGCCGTCGCCGCGTTTGTCCAACGACCCGCGGCAGCGGGGGCAACGTAGCAGCGGCAGCGCCGCCTCGCGGTCGAGGAGCGGCACGGGTCAGCGTCCTCCGCCCAGCGAGGCGAGCAGGACGTTCGTCAACTGCGGCAGCATCACCCGAATAATCGCGCTCCCGAACGCGAGGACGCCGAGTAACGGCGCCAGCAACAGCAAGAGGTACCGGATCGGCGTTGGCGAGATGAGATGGCGGATCAGCCGGTCGGGATGGGCGAGCACCGCGCGCACGATGTCGCCCGGTGTCTCGCCCCACAGGCCGCAGGAGCCGGCGAACATGCCGGGGAGCCGGACGCCCCCCAGCATTGCATCCGAGACGTTCCGGTAGAGCGCCAGCCACGCCGCGCCGAGCGCCACCAGCGCGACGCCGGCACCACGGCGTGGCGCGGAAACGAGCGAGAGCGTACCCAGCGCGTAGAGCGCACACAGGATGGCGGCGGCGTGCGTGGAGCGGCCGGTGCAGGACGGGGCGCTCACTGGGAAGCCCCCACACCCAGCGCAGCGTACACCTCGGCGTATTTGCGCGCGCCCACCTCGCAGGAGTGTGAGGTCCGCACGTGCTCGGCGGCACGCGCGCCGAGTGCCGTCGCGGCCGCCGGATCCCCGAGCACGCGCTCGATTGCCCCGGCAAGCGCCGCCGCGTCACC
>MGUL01000003.1:10400-10657 GCA_001800005.1 Elusimicrobia bacterium RBG_16_66_12
TGCGCCTCGAGCGCCGAAATCGACGTCGCCTCTTCGACGCCCACGCTCGGCACTGAGGGAACGACCACGACTGTGGCGCGGCGTGTGAGACCCGGAATGGCGCTCGTGTGAACGTCGCCCAGCAGCCGCACCGAATCGGCCAGGGCCAGCTCCGATCTCAAAGCCTCAATCTCAGCCCGTTGCGGACCAGCGCCGGCTACAATCAGAGCAAACTCGACATCGCGATCGACGAGTGCCCGAGCGGCCCGGATTGCAGT
>MGUL01000003.1:10700-18245 GCA_001800005.1 Elusimicrobia bacterium RBG_16_66_12
ACGGGCCGAGCACGGATCCACGCCTCGGTCGCCGCATCCAGAGTAGCCGGGACCACATCCGGATGGAAGCGGCACGTGTCCACGAAATTCGGGATCACCCAGACGCGCTCCGAACGCCCCAGCTCGCGCACGTATGCCGCGAGCCCTTGGTCTACCGAGATCACCGCGTCGGCCTCGCGATAGGCGTGCAACTCGATTTCACGCAGCCAACGGATCACCGGGTCACTGGGCGCGAGGCCATAGGCACTGGCCACCTCCCGATGCACCGGTCCGTGGACGGTAAGCGCGACCGGCCGAGCCCCAGACACTTCGCGCACCGCGCGGTAGGTAAGCGGCTCCTGTGCATGCCACAATTGAGGGATGAAGGAGCGGCCGAATGCGCGCAGGCGCGCCACAAACACATGGTGAAGCGCAGGCGCTATCCAACGGTGTCCGAGGCCTTGGTGCACAAGATCGAGTATCCGGCCTGGCGCTGCGATCCATGCGCGCTCGAGCAGCCCCAGGCGTGAGCTGTCAAACGCCTCAGCCTCCCACCCGGTCGCACGCAGTCCTGCCAGCAACGCATCCACGTGCGATCGCTTTCCCCCGGTGTCCACTTGCTCCGTTACCAAGCCAACGCGGGGACGATGGTTAGGCATGCGGCCCCCGCGCAGCGCAGTGGACACGGCTCAGAACCACAAGAGCGACGCCTGACCTTTCGAGGGCGTCCGCGGCTGTGAGTACCACCGGCTCGTTTATCTCTCGTAACAGAGCGCCGTGCCTCTTCTGGGCAAGGCACACCTTCAATGCAGATCTAGCCATCAAGATGCGCACAATGATACGGGATCCACAGCAAAGCAGGAACCCCCACCAACGCGAGACACGATACCGCTGCTCTCTCCGCCGGCGCCGCGCGCGCCAGCCCCTCCATCAAGGGCCCCATGACCGTTCCGTCGTTTTCCGCAAGCTTCAGGTCGCACGTTCTGCCATTCCCGCCCCGCACCCAGAAAGACTGTTGGCAGTCTCTGACCAGCCCACGCCTTGCATCTGCACCGATACCCCTGCTCGACCGACAGCCGACGCAAAGCCAATTGCACACCGGAAAACCGTGTGTTCTGCGGTCCGTACCCTGATGCAAACAATCCGACCGCACTGTACATCACACACTGGTACGACATGGTGCGCCACCCGCATGGGGTCCAGGAGGCGACCTGCAAAAGAGTCGACAGCAGCCGTGTACCGTTGACGCTCGAAAGCCTGCCGCTCCAAGAGATGCAGCCGTCACCCTTCCCGGGACAAATGCGGTTCCATGATCATTCGCAACCGACGCGCCACAGCCTCAGGACGAAAGCACTCGCGCCCATCGAGGATATTCTCCACCTGCCGACGGTAGCGCTCGCTGGGAAACCGCTCGAGGAGTTGGGCAGCGAGGTCGCGTATTTCATCGTAGCTGTTGCACAAATAGCCGATGTCTCCGATTTGCTGGAAGTAGTGTTCGACGTACGGATTTCTCAAGTAGAGTCCTGGTCGCGCGTGACCGAGAGCATCCAAAAACGATGCACTCGCCGTGAGCCGGTAGTGATCGGGGTCGGTGAAGGCGACGGCGTACGTTGCCGCAAGCGCGCGGCGCCGGTATTCGGCGGTCGTCAAGGGCTCGAAGGACAGGTCGGCCACTCTGGCGTGGCGAAGGTCCAGCCCTCGGCGATCAAGAACGAAGCCAACATGACTGAAGCGCGACCGCGGATGGGCGCGATGGAGCTCCGCTGCCATGCGTAGAAACGATCCGAAGCCCTTCGGGCGCGCGATGGACACACCGAAGTAGCCGAAGCAGATGGGATCGGGAGCCTCCGCAGGGATTTCGGGGTGCCGCGCCGCAAAGACATACGGCGCGTGGATCCAGTCGAACTGGCTGATTCGCTGGGGCAGGCTGCGCGCGAGTTCGGCATGAATCGAGGGCCCCAAGACTAGGTAGCGCAACTCCGCGGGGTCTCGGGTCCCGAGCAAGATCCTCGGATGCATGGGGACATTCCAGAGTCGCCGTGGCCAGCGGCCGCGGATCAAGCTCAGCATGGCATGCATCAAGATCCACACGGGGCGCCCCGCATGGTGTTTCTTCTGCATCAGCAGCTTGGTGGCAAGCAGGCCTGTCTGACTCGCGGAACAAAGGAGCAGGAATCGCGCGCGGGACGAGACTAGATCCTGCAGGGCCTGCTGGTGGCAGCGCCAGTCCGCTCTGAACCGCGGCCATCCACTCGGTTGCAGGGGTGGAACGTCCGCGACTCGCCATTCGATCTGCCCGCCCGGCCTGGCTTCCGGCGTGCGCTCCAGGAACTCCGCTCGCACCAGGGCCACGTGTTCGGCCTCGCCCGAGAAGACAATTCGGTCATCGGGCCAAGCCGCGGCCACCGCAAGAAGCAGTGCCGAGTTGAAGACAGCGTGCTCGAAGCCCCGGCACTGGAGTTCATGAAGAAGGATGGTCTTTGGTGGCACTTCTCCCTATCCCCGAGCGGCCAAGCCCGTCGCAATCACTTCCAGAAATGTGCGGGCGGATTGGTCCCATGAAAACTTGCTTGCCTGCTCTCGGCCTCGTCGTCGCAATTCCTCGCGCAGGGCCTCATCTCTGTCTACCCGGCAAATGGCCTGGGCACACTCCTCGCCGTGCCCAGGGGAAAAGTAGAGAGCGGCGTCGCCGCACACCTCCGGGATGGACCCCGCCCGAGTCGTGATGACCGGACAACCAAATGTCATAGCTTCCAGCGGTGGGAGTCCGAATCCCTCGTAGCGGCTCGGGTAGATCAGTGCGCGGGCACCCTGAAGCCACCCCACGAGTTCGGCGTCGCTCACGTATCCCGCCACAATCACGGCACCAGAGGCACGAGCTTCAGTGACTAGTAGCTCAAAATCGCTCGAGATGTCGAACCGCGGCTGGCCCACGAGCACGAGTGGGCATTCCACCTGCCGATTTCGGTGGAGTTCAGAAAACACTCGGACCAAGAAGCCGAGATCCTTCCGCTTTTCGTAACCGCCGTAGTACAAATAGTATCGGGCAGGGCGTGGTTCAGCCATCCCTCGGACCGCGCCAGGCGATAGCGAGTTGCCGCTGCGAATGACCACGGGTTCATTGCGCGGCTTCAGGAACCTGAGGATATCCCGCTTCGAGGCCTCGGAGTCGGTGACCACCACGTCGCTCCGGTTCAATTGCCTCTGAACGGCTCTCCGGTAGCCTTCCTGCTCCCGCTCGGAGGAAAAGTACAGATCCGCCAGTGCCAGCGGAATGACATCGTGCAGGGTTAGAACCGTCAGGCAGTCCGGGTGCGGTCTCAAAACGCCACCATTCCAGGGGAAGTGCATGACGGCGGGCTGGCCCACATACCCGTACAGTCGGAGGCCTACGGCTCGCCAAACCGGTCCGGGCATCCACGGCAGCCAGCGCATGTCATGCCACTGGCTCGACAGATCACATTGCAGGCGCCGCCGGTGAATTCCGCAAAACTCCCAGCCCGGCGCGATCTTCGCACATGCCCCATAGAGTCCCAGGACGACATGGCCGATCCCCGTGACCGGTTGCTCAAGCACGCTCAGGTCAACCGCCAGCCGCATCAATTCTCGTCCCGCCGACCTACGGCATTCGCAAGCGTCACATGCCCAACGAATACCTCTGGCCAAAACCTCCCCTTCCATACTTCACATCGCAGACTCAATCCCACAACCATGACCCCAGCCCTCAAGGAACGATCCTCTCGCCACCGCCTAGCCAGTCCGCTTCCCGACAGCACACATGGAACGCCATCATGACAGAACGCCACTCGAGCACCCGCTTCAGAACCCTCTCAATGACCGGGTGTCATCCCCTATCCGCCCCGACCATCGCCGGGACCGCCGCCACACCAACATTCCGTTGATCAATCCGCCAGACAGCGTGTTAATGAGAAAGGCCCACGCCGCGCCCAGCGCCCCGTAATGAGGCAGGAGGAGGACCAGCATTGCGACGACCAGCGCCATCTGGAATAGATTGACAATCCAGTATACTCTTGCCAGTCCGATACTGTAGCCGACGACACCGATAGGGTTTGCAAGGCAGGCGACGCAGTACCCAAAAACGATGATGCGCGCTAGCCCTCCACTCGCATGGTACTGGGAGCCAAACAGCAGGGTTACAACAAAAGGGACAATGATCGCGTAGACGCCACCCATCATTGCGACGACGACGCTAGCCTTGAGCGTCTTTCTGACCAAGTTCCGAAACTCCGCCAAACTTGTGAGGCTAGAAGCTCGCGGCCAAAGGGCGGTGTTCAGCCCGCCCAATAGGAACACGAGTGGCAAAGCCGCCCGCGTGGCGATGCTATAGAGTCCAATTTGAGCCTGGTCCGTGAAATACCCCATCAGCCAGACATCCAATCGCATCGTGATCATTACGATCAGCGTCGAGAGCAGAAGGTAAAGGGTGAAACGATTTGCGCTGGTTGTATCGAGATTGGTTACCTCAAGCTCTTCGGGCAGCGACAATTGCCAGGGGACTCGCCCGCCGGGTTTGCGACCGCCCGGGTCGGGAGTTCTCGAGTAGATTGCGCCCCTGGGAATGAGGTGAAGAAAGAGAAGCGCACCAATCCCCGTCGCAAGTGCTGCCATGCCGACGACTGCTGGAACGGACCACGCACGGAGGATCGCGAGCACACCAACTCCAGCAAGCGCCACGAACCCCTGGACGGTGAGCACGAGGGCGTTCATTCCAAAGCGCTTCAGCGATTGAAAGTACAGGGATGGCACGGCAGCGGCAGCGCTGAAAACCGCAACCAGCAAGCCGACTCGCAGCGCTCCGGCGAGGCCTCCCGCATGCCAGCACCACGCGGTCAGAATGGGCGCTAGGAGGAACAGCACGGTCACCAGGAGGAGGGTGAGCGTCATTCGCACGCCGAATGCCCAGCGCAGTACGGCAAGATGACTCGCCACGTCTTTCCGAGAGGCTGCCAGTGATCCGTATCGCAGCGCTGTTTGGCCCACGCCGAGATCGCTCAGCACCGTAACACCATCCGACACGCTCATGACGAGCGCATACTGCCCCATCCCCACGGGCCCCAGCCCACGGGCGATCAGGACAGAGCTGAAGAAGCCGAAGAATGACCTGCTCGCATACGGAATAGTGGACACCACAACATCCTGAATCGCTCGGGGCGACCCCCCGACCGCGCTGCCAATCCTCCCCCAGAGCCGGGCCAAGAATCCGCCATGGCCGAATGCCGGTTCACTCACCGGGGCCCTCTCCTTCCCGTTGTGTCCACACCGTCGCGCAGCAGTTCCATCACTCGCATAGCCCCAATGGCACGAGACAACATTCCCGATTCCCTGAGGATCTGGTCGACTGTGTTCTGCGAGCCCGGTCAAATCGTATGTGCACGCCCCGGCCTATCGAACCCACTTGCAGCTGCACGTGTTGCGCCGCCAACAGAGCAGGCTGGTCGAGGGCATTCATCACCGGCGACTGCATTGACACTACATGATCAGGGTCCGTGGATGCGTAAGTTCCGAGCAAGAGGCCATGGACCTTGTTCACTGCTGACGCCCGTGTGCATGTGGTGAGGTCCTTGATAATGACGGTCGGCTTTCTCTAAAACACGGTGTTGACCTGCGGATGCCCAAGCGGGTCGAGAGCGGCGACGACATGTAGTCATGGTCACACTCGAGGCGGAACACAGATTGCTCATGCGTGGGGCTTGGCCGGCTTCGACACGGCGGGAAAGTCCCGCGTTGCATTCATTTCAGCAAGCTTCAACGGATGGTTTTGGGTTATTACGCTGGGTAGAACGCCTGACGAATGCGTTGGTCAAGAGCAGGCTCTACGCACAGTTGTCCGGGGAGCGGGACGTTGGGAATCTCCCAGCGCCTGCTGCCTGCGATGTGCCGCTCGCTGCTGGCGCTATGCCAAGGTCCCCACCACTCGATCGTGCCACTCCTCACCGATGGCAGCCTCCAATGGCAGGCGACATTCACGGGCGAGTGCCCGCGCCCTGGGTTCGAGCGCCGCCGCACCAGACCTCGGTAGGCCCGAACCGATGACATCATCCAACTTCAAGAATGTCGCTTCCTCGCGTGGCTGTGGCGCTGCACATTCCGACGCGCCTTCCAGGCCCCAGTAGCGCCGATGGAGGGGCGACCTCGATCGCCATGCGAAGTTCCACAGCTTGGTGGGGTCCAACTAGAGTGTCTGCCTCAAGAGGCACACGATTGTCCAAGTGTCGCACGCGCATGATCGGGGCCAGTCGATTGTCGACACACACGCCGAACAGGGCACCCGCGTCTCCCTCTAGCGCCACGTTGTCCGGTTAGTTTCCTGCGACGATTCGCCAGTGTGGGGCCCATGTTCGCCAAACGACCCTGCGGGACGACAACTAGCCCGAGCCCTCACGGGGTACCATGGACTGCCCTCGGTACGGTCTTGGCGGGTTCCGCGCCCCTTCCCGGATCGACGGGTAGGCCAGATCCGTGGGCGCCAGACGGGAGGGCCGTCAACGCAAGCTCCGTATCGCGATCACGACGGTCGCGACCTGGGCCAGGGCGGTGAGCAGCTCACGCGTCTGCTGCCACACGGTGACATCCGGCCGCTCGGGCACCCAGACGAAATCGCCCGGATCGATGGACTTCACGTTGCTCGCGAGCATCGTCTGGCCAGTGACGGCGCGCGTTATTCGCACTTTGCCGCGCCAAGCGCGGTCGGTGAAGCCGCCCGCCTCGCGCACGTAGTCGCTTACGCCCAGGCCCTCGCGGTAGGTCAGGATCGCCGGCCGTCGCACCTCTCCGTCAATGCGGATGGACGACACGAGCCTCTCCACCTGCACGACGTCGCCATCGCGCAGTAGAAGATCGAGCGACCCGGGCGATCTTCGTAGGCTGTTCCAATCCACCCGGTATTCTCCGCGCCGCCCCGCGAACTTGGTGCGCAGGGCCTCGTACTCAGATTGTGTGAGTTCGGAGCGCGACAGGCGCAGCAGGCGCTCGAATTCGGGATCCTCTCCCCCGGCCGCGAGGTTCGGTCGCTGCACACGCACCGCCGACAGGTCGGCGGTCGGTAGGAACCCGCCCGCCGCTCCGATGATGTCGCTCAATCGCGTGATTCCCTCGAGGATGGGGAAAGTGCCGGGACGTTCAACTTCTCCCCGAACGGCGACCTCATGCTGCAAATGGTACTGGGGGACAAATGCGACGTACAGCCGGTCACCGTCGGAGATCGGCAGATTCCGATGGCCGGAGTAGATGTCGGTCACGCTCACCCAAGTGGATTCGGGCGTGTTCGGGTCGCGCCACCGGATCCACAGCGCGCTGTCCACGTACGCGGCGGGGATCGGATCATGAGCGAGGTTCAGCAGCGTGCGCAAGCTATCACGCATGCCGAGTTCGTAGCGCCCCGGCGTGGCGACGGCCCCGAAGACGAAGATGAACTCCGTCGCGCCGGGAACGTTCACGACGTCGCCGTCCCGCAGCGCTGGATTGAACGACGAGTCGCCGGTGCGGAGGAACAGTTCGAGATCCGCAAATTCGCGGGCTCCGTCACGGTGCCGGACCTCGATGCGG
>MGUL01000003.1:18254-18576 GCA_001800005.1 Elusimicrobia bacterium RBG_16_66_12
CCGTACTCGAGGATGTCCGTGGCGGCGAGCACATCGGCCACTCGGCTCGATCCGAATGCATCCGCCGGACCGGGCGACTTCACCTCACCGGTGAGGTAGATCCGGAAGAGCCGCGGCGCGAGCAGCCGAACGTCCATTTCGACGTCGCGATACTGCCGACTCACGCGGGAGAGGATCAGATCACGGGCCTCGGCGAGCGTATGACCCGAGACGACGAGACTGCCGCCCTCGGGCAGTTCGACGGCGCCGTCGGGCCCCACTTCCATCGGCACGCTGCGTGAGACGCGGCCCCAGATCTGCAGCTGAAGCAGGTCGCCGGGCC
>MGUL01000004.1:0-983 GCA_001800005.1 Elusimicrobia bacterium RBG_16_66_12
CGCCGCGCCCAAGCTGGGCGTCCTGCTGCGCGGCCAGGGCGTGCCCGCCCGCCTGGTCGAGGCCGAGTTTCATTACTACCTCATCCTGGACCTGCCCGAGGGCCAACTGATCGTGGACCCGACGATCCGCCAGTTCTTCGGCAAGAAGAACGCGCCGCGCGGCGTGCCGACCGTCTTCGCCGGGACGATCGGGGATATCCACGCGCTGTTCCGCCGCTATGCCGCGGCCAAGACCACGAGCTACGATCCGGCGCGGATATACTTCCGTCAAGCGGTGTCGCGCGAGGACCAATTGCGCCGTCTCGACGCGGAGGTCCGCGGCGGTGCCGCCGCCGAGCACGAGCCCTTGCGCCGGTTCCTCGGCCTCCCCGCCAAAATGTTAGACTCCCGCCGATGGAACCTCTCTCCGTCGGAGATCTAGCCGGAGACCTCCCTCGCCCCGGCGTGCTGTGCACGCTGGCCGCTATCGTCGGCAGCGCCCCTCAGGCCGTCGGGGCCAAGATGTGGGTCTGGGCCGGCGGCTTCAAGGGGACGATCGGGGGAGGGCGGTTCGAGAGCCTCGTCCTCGCCGAAGCGCGACGCCTGCTGACGGAAGGGCGGGACGGGGCCATCCTCAAGGACTATACCCTCTGCCGGGAGATGGGACAGTGCTGCGGGGGGAAAGTGAAGGTGTTGTTCGAATCGTGCCCGCGCCGGCGCGCCGTCCACGTCTTCGGCGCCGGCCATGTCGGGCGCGCTCTGGCCGCGACCTTGGAAGGAGTCGAACTCGAAGTCGTCGTCTATGACCCGCGCCCCGAGTGGGCCGATGCGAAGGCGTTCCCCCTCAAGACGCGCGTCCTCTGCCACGAGCCGGCGCCGCTCGCCCTGGCGGCGGCGTATTCCGCCCTCGACGCCGTCTGCGTGATGACCCACGACCATGAGCTGGACTTCAAGCTCGCCGATCTTCTGCTGGACAAGCCTCTGGGCTTTCTCGGTCTCATCGG
>MGUL01000004.1:999-8817 GCA_001800005.1 Elusimicrobia bacterium RBG_16_66_12
TTCCGCGCGCGCCTGCCCCCGCCGCGCCGCAAGCTGTGGGACGAGCGCATGCATTGCCCGATCGGCTGGAAGATCCCGTCGAAGAACCCCAAGGCCGTCGCCATCGCGACCGCGGCCCAACTCCTGAGGGACTGGGCCTATCGCCGCGAGGCCGCCGCGGTCGAAGCTCCCGTCGCGTGATGTCCGGAGCGCGCGTGCTTCTGCTCGCCGCGGGACGGGGCCGCCGCGCGGGCGGCCCCAAGGCCTGGAGGCCGCACGGCGACACGACCCTCCTCGGAGCGCATCTCCGCTTCTTCGACGGCTTCCTCGGCCCCGGTGCGCTCTCCGTCTCCATCCAAGAGGAGTGGCGCGCGCGCTGCGCCGCCCTCTCGCCGAAGGCGGTCTGGGTCGCCGCGGACCCCGACGCTTCTCCGCTTTCTTCCCTGCAGGCGCTCAACGACGCCTCTCCCGCCGTCCGTTCGTTCGTTCTTCATGTCGACATGCCCGTCTTCGAGCGGTCGGTCTATCGGACGCTGTCGCAGGCCTCAGGCGACGCCGTCGCCCCGGTCCATGACGGTCGCCGCGGCCATCCCGTGCTGCTGTCTGCGTCCATCATGGCCGAGATCGCCCGTCTCGACCCGAAGACCGGCCGCCTCGACGCGTTCCTGAAGACGAAGACGGTCGTCGAAGTCGCGGTCGCGACCGGAGCGATCCATCTCAACATGAACGAGGCGCTTTGATGGCGGACTTCGTCCCGCACCCGTTCGGGCGACTGCTCTCCCGGATGTTCCGGGAAATTGAGCTCAAGGACGCGGTCTTCGACCTGCCGCGCCGCGCCTTCTTCACGGGAGACCCGGCGAAGGACTTCTCGGTCCGCTTCCACGGCAGGACCGCCTCCTCGCCGCTGGGACCGGCCGCGGGGCCTCACACGCAGCTGGCGCAGAACATCGTGCTGGCCTGGCTCGGCGGCGCGCGCGTCTTCGAGCTGAAGACCGTGCAGGTCCTCGATCGTTTGAAGATCCCGCGGCCGTGCATCGACATGCGCAACGTGGGCTATAACGTCGAGTGGTCCCAGGAACTCCGGATCGAGGAGTCCCTCGAGGAGTACGTGAAGGCCTCGATGCTGATCGATCTTCTGCGCGCCGGCGGGGATGTCGCGCTGACGCCCGGCTTCGAGCGCTCCATCTTCGACCTGAGCGTGGGCTACGACCTGAAGGGGGTGAAGAGCGAGAAGGTCCGAGGCTTCATCGAGGGGATGAAGGACGCGCGCCGGACGGTCGCGCGGCTGCGGACCCAGATACCGGAAAGGCACGCGCGGCTGCGCGATGTCGATTTTCGCACGGCGGTCTCGGGCTCGGTGACGCTCAGCACCTTCCACGGCTGTCCGCCCGACGAGATCGAGGCGATCGCCTCCTTCATGCTGGAGGAGATGGGCCTCGACTGCGTCGTCAAGCTCAATCCGACCTTGCTCGGTCCCCAGGACCTGCGCGCGCTGCTGCACGGCACGATGGGATACGAAGACGTGCATGTCCCGGACGCGGCCTTCGACAAGGACGCGACTTGGGAGCAGGCCTGCGGCTTCATCGAGCGCCTCCGCGCGAAGGCGAAGAGCCTGGGGCGCGGCTTCGGGGTCAAGTTCAGCAACACTCTGGTCGTCGAGAACCGGGAGGGCTTCCTGCCCGCCGCGGAGAAGACGATGTACCTCTCCGGAGCGCCGCTGCACGTGCTGGCGATGAATCTGGTGGGGCGCTTGCGCGAGCGCTTCGGTTCGGACGTGCCGGTCTCGTTCTCGGCCGGCATCGACAAGACGAACTTCCCCGATGCGGTCTCTCTTGGGCTGGCGCCGGTGACGGTCTGCAGCGATCTGCTGGCGCCCGGGGGCTACGGCCGTCTGCGCGGCTACTCCGAGGAGCTGTCCCGGCGCATGGACGCGGTCGAAGCCGCCACGATCCCGGAGTTCATCTCGAAGAGCCGGGGCGGCTCGGCCCCGGCCAGCACGAAGGCCTATGTCGTCGAGGCGACGGGCGATGCGCGCTATGCGAAGGCGCGCAACTCCGGCGCTCCGAAGAAGATCGGCAGCCGCCTGGTCCTCTTCGACTGCGTGACCTGCGACAAGTGCGTGCCGGTCTGCCCGAACGACGCGAACTTCACCTATGCCGTGCCGCGCGGCGAGGTTCCGGTCCTCAAGCTCCGGCGCGAGGGGGACTCCTGGACGAGCCGGATCGAGGGCTCCCTGCGCTTCGATCAGAAGCACCAGCTCGCCAACTTCGCCGACTTCTGCAACGAGTGCGGCAACTGCGACGTGTTCTGCCCCGAGGACGGCGGCCCGTACGTGATCAAGCCGCGCTTCTTCGGCACGCGCCGGTCCTGGGAGCAGACCAAGGACCGAGACGGCTTCGCGCTGGAGCGCGAGGGGGGCGTGGAGACCGTCCACGGGCGCTTCTCGGGCCGCGAGTACAGCCTGATCCTCCGCGGCGACGAGTCCGACTATACGGGTCCCGGCTTCCGCGTGCGCTACAGCCCCGCCGACCCGGCCGGCACCATCCGCGGGCTGGCCGAGGGAGAGATCGACCTCACCTACGCTCTCATCATGGACCTGCTCCGCCGGGCGCTCTTCGCCCCGGACGCGGTCAGCTACGTCGACGCCGGTCAGTAGATGTCGGGGCGGACGTCGCGCTTCAGATTCCACCCTGACGGGTCGGGGCGCGTGAGGGCGTCGAGGTCGAGGTCGGCGATCACCAGCTCCGGGCGCGCGGAGATGTTCTCGACCTTCTCCCCGTCGGGGCCGGCGAAGTAGCTCGCGCCGAAGTAGGGCTGGTTCCAGGGCTTCTCCGCGCCGTCGCGGTTGGAGCCGCCGATGAAAAGCCGATGCCGGCAGGCGTCCACCAGGAACTCAGCCTCCCAGAGCCTCCGCGACTTGGCTCCGAAGGTCACGGCGGGGGAGAACACGATCTGCGCGCCGCCCTCGGCGAGCGCCGCGACCACGCCCTCGAAATGGCGATCGTAGCAGATCGCGACGCCGACGCTGCCGGCGGCGGTCTTGAAGACCGGGTAATACGGGTTCTTGCCCAGGATCTTCGCCGACTTGGCGTTCTGCGGCCCCTCGCTGCGGCCGTAGTAGAATGTCTCCGAGAACTCGCCCTGCTCGTTGGCCCCGCAGGGGATGTGCGTCTTGCGGTACTTACCCAGGATGAGCCCGTCCACGTCGATGACCACGGCCGCGTTGAAGCGCTTGCCCGTCGCGCCGTCCAGCTCGTAGATGGGAGCGATGACGACGATCTTGTGTTCGGCCGCGGCCCGGCGCAGGGCGGCCACCGTGCTTCCCGTCGTCGCGTCCTCGGCCATGTCCAGCCACAGTGGGTCCTTGGTCAGCGCGAAATACGGCGCGGTGAAGAGCTCCCCGAGGCAGACGATCTTGGCCCCCGCCGCGCTCGCGGCCGCGGCGAGCTCCAGGTGATGCTCGACATTGACGCGACGGATATCCTCGAGCCGGCCTTTCAGCCGGCCGAGGTCCGCGATGGACTCCGGCATGTCCATGAACGCGTTGATCGTCTGCGTCAGAGCCGCGCGTACCTTGGCCACCCTAAGCCTCCTCGGCCAGGACCAGGGCCGCTCCGAGCAGGACGTTCACGCCGTCCGCGCACTGCTTCAGGGTCGAGAACTCTCGCGGGTTGTGGCTGATCCCATCGCGCTCGCCCGGCACGAAGACCATCGCCGTCTTGCAGACGCGGCTCCACTCCTGCGCGTCGTGGCCCGCGCCGGAGAGGATCGGCTCGTGCGAGAGTCCCAGCCTGTCGGCCCGGTCGGCGATCAGGGCCTGCACGGACTCGTCGAAGGGGACATGCGGCGTCTTGGCCGTGCGGCGGCTCGCGACGGCGAGGCCGTCCTGATCGGCGACCTTCCTGCAGAGACGGGCGAAGTCGGCCTCGGCCTTCGCCATCAGCGCGTCGGAGGGGTTGCGCAGGTCCACGGTGCAGACCGCGCGCCCCGGCACCACATTGACCATGTTCGGCGTCAGGCGGATCATCCCCATCGCCGCGCGCATGTCCCGTCCATAGCGTCCCGAGAGCGTCATCTCGCGCAGGGCGGCGTTGAGCCGCGAGGCGGTCAGGCCCGCGTCGCGCCGGAAGCTCATCGGCGTCGTGCCCGCGTGCGCGGACTTGCCCGTGATGGTCAGCTCAGCCCAGGAGATGGCCTGCACGCCCAGGACCACCCCGACGTCTCGGCGCTTGTGGCGCAGGGTCGGCCCCTGCTCGATATGGCACTCGAGATACGCGTGCGGCCGCAGACGTCCGACCGGCTCATGCCCCAGGAAGCCGATCTTCTTCAACTCGCCTTTCACCGTCAGGCCGTCGCGGTCCTTGAGGGCATAAGCGCGTTCGAGCGGGAGTCGCCGCGTGGCCACGGCGCTTCCCAACATGTCGGTGCCGAAGCGGCAGCCCTCCTCGTCGGTGAAGTAGGCGACGACGAGCGGGCGGCGCGTGGCGGCCTTGACGTCGTTCAAGGTCCGCACGGCCTCCAGCGCCCCGAGCACGCCCAGGCAGCCGTCGAAGCGGCCGGCCGTGGGCACGGAATCGATATGGGAGCCGAGCATCACGGGTGCGAGATGGTCTTCGCGGCCGCGGCGGCGGCCGTACACGTTGCCGATCTTGTCGACCGTCACGCGCAGGCCGGCCTCGCGGAACCACTTCGTCACTAGGCGCCGCCCCTCGCCGTCGGCGGCTGTCAGCGCGAGGCGGTTGACGCCTATGACGCCCGCAGTCTCGTCCTTATAGGCCCCGACCTTCCCCAACCGGGCCAGCGAGGAGTAGAGACGCTTGCCGTCGATGCTCAGAGTCTTCGCCATAACCTCTCCGCCTGCTTGACCGCCTCCTTCAATATCTTATCTTCATCGACCAGCGTCATTCGCCTATTCTTCACGATGATCTTGCCGTTGCTGATGACGTGCCGGACGTGTGATGAGTTCATTCCGTAAATAAAGTGTCCCGCCAGGTTCCGTTCCGTGACCGGCGTCGCCGGGGCATAGTCGAGCACGACCAGGTTGTTGTCCCCGTCGCCGTCGAAGCCGTTCGTGGAGAGATAGTCATGCGCCCGCCGCAGTTTGCGATACGCGGCGAGCGGCGTCATGCCACCCCGGGCCTGGGCCGCGAGGTGGGCCGCGCGCGTCGAGGCCAGCATGTCGCCGTGCATGCCGTCCGTTCCCAGCAGGAGACGGTCCCCCAGCCCCTTCGGATCGAATCCGCCCACGGCGTTGTTCTGATTGCTTTCTTCGTTCTGAACGAGCCAAGCCCGGCTGGAACGGAAGAGCGACCGTTCATGGGCGTTCAGATGCAGGCCGTGGATGAGGAGGGTCTTGGGAGATTCGAGGACTCCGGTGCGCGCCAGCCTTTGGATGACGCGCGCGCAGTGCTCGCGCACGCACGCCTCCTCGTCGTCGACGGCCTCGGCCGCATGGATGTGGATGCCGGTGTCGCGGCTGCTCGCGAGCGCGACGGCCCGCTCCAGCAGCTCGTCGCCGACCGTGAAAGACGCGTGCAATCCCACCAACCCCCGGCGCTTGCGCAGATAACGATCCGTCTCTGTTAGGCCCGCTTCGCGCTTCGCCTTGCCGTCACGGTCGGAAAGTTCGACGCATAGGAGGTGGGAAAGTCCGATCTCATCGAGAGCAGAGGCGATGATGTCCAAGGAGCCGGAGACGGCGTTCGGGGAGGAGTGGTGATCGATGATGAAGGTCGTTCCCGCTTTCGCCGCGGCGATGCCGCCGGCCTGCGCGCAAGACCGGACCATCTCCTTGTCGAGGGCGCGGTCGAGCTTCCACCAGACCAGCTTGAGCATGTCGGGAAAATGATTCGGCCGGCGCGCCGGACCGGGCATTCCGCAGGCGAGGGCCGAGTAGAGGTGATGGTGGGCGATGACGAAGGATTTCGTGACGAGGCGTCCTTCGCAGTCGAGGGCCCGCGCACCGCGCGGCAGGCGCGAGACGAATCTGATCCCGCCGCCGCGGCCCTCGGAGACTTCGAGGTGGCCCCGGCGGATGCGCAGCGACTTCCAATCCACGAAGGTCGTATCGTGGAGATAGATCATGCTTTCATCGGCAGGGTCCGGCGGCGCTTGCCGTCGAAGGCCCAGAGGGCGTTGGCCACGGCCCCGGCCGTCGGCACCAGGCCGATCTCCCCGACGCCCTTGGCGCCGTAGGGGCCGAGCGGGTCGGGGACCTCGACGGCGATGACCGTCAGCTTCGGCGTCTGCGCGGCGCGCAGCACGCCGCAGTCGCGCAGCTTCGTCGACCTGGGGCGGCCGTTCTCCATGACCAACTCCTCGCTGATCGCGTAGCCCAGGCCCATGTGCAGCGAGCCCTCGATCTGGCCTTCGAAGAGCGTCGGGTTCATCACGCGCCCGGCGTCGTGGGCCGCAATGAGCTCGCTGACGCGGCCGTCGTCGCCGACGATCGCGACCTGGGTCGCGTAGCTGTAGGAGTAGTGGGTGATGATCGGCTTGCCGTGCGTGTCGTATCCGGGCTTCGTGGTCCAGTCGCAGACCCACTTGCCGCGGTAGCGGCGGCCGGCGAGGGCGGCCAAGCCCTCGCGCTTCAGGTCGCTTTTGAGCGCCTTGCAGGCGTCGATCAGGGCGTTGCCGACCAGACTCGTCGCCCGAGAGGCCGTGGTCATCCCCGCGGGAGCATTGTCCGACGTTCGCGTCCGGACGCTGAGCACGGACGGAGACAGGCCGGTCTCAGAGCAGACGACCTGCACGGCGACGGTGTCCACGCCCTGGCCCATCTCGGTCCAGCCGTGATGGATCTCGACGCGGTCGGCCGCGAGCACGGCGATTTCCACCTCGGAATAGTCGGGCATGCCGTTGCCGATGCCGGTGTTCTTGATGCCGCAGGCGATGCCCGCGAACCTGGCGGCCCTGAAGCGGTCCTTGACCGCCTCCAAGGTGGCGCGCACGCCCACGCCGCCGGTCAGCACCTGCCCCGTCGAGGTTGTCAGGCCGTCGACCAGGGCGTTGTCCCAGCGGAACCGCCAGCGGTCAAAGCCGCCTTTCTCGCAGAGCTCGTCGACGGCGCACTCCATCGCGAAGGTCGCCTGGTTGGCGCCGAAGCCGCGCATCGCGCCGCAGGGGACATTGTTGGTGTAGACGGCGGTCGCCTCCACGTCCACATGGGGCACGCAGTAGCCGCCGGTCGAGTGGCCCGCCGCGCGCTCGAGGACCTTCATGCCCACCGAGGCGTAGGCGCCGGAGTCGCCGAAGATGCGAGCGCGCAGGGCCTTGAGCTTGCCGTCCTTGCCGCAGCCGAGCGTGTACTCCATGCGCAGGGGATGGCGCTTGGAGTGCATCAGGATGGACTCCTCGCGAGTGAGCTCGACTTTGACCGGCTTGCCGAGTAGGTGCGCGGCCAGCGCGGCCTGGCTCTGGGCCAGCATGTCCTCCTTGCCGCCGAAGCCTCCGCCGTTGGGCACGAGGACCACGTCGATCTTGTCCTCCGAGACGGACAGCAGCGCCGCCAACTGCCTGCGGTCCTCGTAGATGCCCTGGCTTTGCGTGTAGACGATCAGGCGCCCGTCCTCGGGCAAAGCCAGCGCGGCCTCGGGCTCCATGTAAGCGTGCTCGATCCACTGCGTCTGGTAGACCGCCTCGTGGACGAAATCACACTCGCTCAGGGCTTTGTCGGCATCACCCTTCTTGGCCTTGGAGACGCTGAGGATATTCCCTTTGGGCTGGAGTTTGGGAGCGTCCGGCGCGAGGGCCGCGGGCACGTCGATGATGGGCGTCAGGACCTCGTATTCGACGCGGACGGCACGGGCCGCGTCTTGGGCGTGTCGCCTTGTGTCGGCG
>MGUL01000004.1:8844-11441 GCA_001800005.1 Elusimicrobia bacterium RBG_16_66_12
CGTCGCCGACGTAGGCCGTCGTCTCGCCCGCCGCGACCATCACGGGCCAGTCCTGTATGATCGAGCCTTGCAGGCGCCGCCCGGGGATGTCGCCCGCGAGGATCACCCTCGCGACCCCCGGCAGGGCGAGGGCGGCGGAGGCGTCGATTCTGAGGACCTTCGCGCGCGGATGGTCGGACAGGCGCGAGGCCGCGTGCAGCATGCCGGGGACCTTCATGTCGGCGACGTACGGCCGCCGGCCGAGGACGGCGGCCTTAATGTCGTACTTGGGAAGGCGTGTGCCGACTTTGCCCGACTCCGGGGGCAAGACCGGGGCCTTTCCGATTCGCAGGGTACGACCCGCTTCTAAGATTGAGTCAATTATTTTTTTGTATCCCGTGCAGCGGCACAGGTGCTGGTTCAGCCCGCGCTCGACTTCCTCGCGCGTGGGCTCCGGCTTGAACTTCAGCAGGTTCCAGGCCCGCATCACGATGCCGGGGATGCAGAAGCCGCATTGCGCGCCGCCGTTGCGCGCGAAGGCCTCGGCGAAGGCTTCCTGCGCGAGCTTGCCCATTCCCTCGGTGGTCACGACCTCTTTGCCGGAGACTTGGCGCATGGAGGTCACGCAGGACAGCGCGGCCTTGCCGCCGAGCTCGACGGTGCAGCAGCCGCAGGCGGCCTGGGGCGAGCATCCGTCCTTGGCGGAGATGATCCCTTCCTCATCGCGAAGCCAGCGCAGAAGAGACTGTTCCGGCGCGCCCGCGTAATCCTTCTCGACGCCGTTGAGCTTGAACCTCATCAGATGAGGCCGGTCCTCTTGTTGAACTCGACGATGAGCTCGTCCCACTTCTTCGCGCCCGCGAAGGTCTCCGTCCAGAACTCGGGGTCCCAGAGGCGGCGCAGCTCGTCGGAGGTCCGGCCCTGCTGTTCGACCCAGGTGAAGTACTTCAGGTTGTGCAGGGCCTTGCGGTCGCGGTAGTTCAGCTCGCGCAGGTTGTCGGTGGCGGCTCCCCGCATGCGGCGGTCCATGTCCATGGCCGCCTGGACGCCGTCGTACTTGCCGTGCGCCTTCTCCAGTTCGGCCAGGCGCGAGCGGTACATCTCCACCGAGTCGGTGAAGATGGTAAACACCACATCCTCCCTTCCCAGTTCATAATACTTGGCCATCTTCACGGCCGAGAGCATGTTCGAGATGCCCGATATGCCCAGCAAGGCCAGGCTCTCGACCGCGTCCTTGCTCACGCCTTCCGTGATCAGATGTTTCTTGCCCGCGGGTTCGTTGAACAGGCGCAGCAGCCGCATGCAGTCCTCGTCGTCGACGGCCACCACCATGTCGGTGTTGCGGACGTTGTGCACCCACGGGATGTGCTTGTCGCCGATGCCCTCGATGCGGTGCTCCCCGAAGCCGTTCTGTAGCAAGGTCGGGCACTGCAGGGCCTCGGAGGCCGCCACGCGCACCGACGGGAACTTCACGCGCAGATAGTCGCCGGCCGCGATCGTGCCCGCCGAGCCGGTGGCCGAGACGTAGCCGGCCAGGCGTCCGTTCCTGCCCTTGACCTTGGCGTAGACCTCCTCGACGGCGCCGCCGGTCACATGATAATGCCAGGTGGGGTTGCCGAACTCCTCGAACTGGTTGAAGATCACGCAGTCCTTGCGATTCTTTTTGATCTCCCAGCACTTGTCGTAGATTTCCTTGACGTTGGACTCGGTGCCCGGCGTGGCGATGACCTCGGCGCCGATGGACTTGAGCCAGGCGAAGCGCTCCTTGCTCATGCCCTCGGGGAGGATGGCCACGGCCGCGCAGCCCAGGAGCGCGCTGTCGAAGGCCCCGCCGCGGCAGTAGTTCCCCGTCGAGGGCCAGACGGCCTTCTGCGAGGCGGGATCGAACTCTCCTGTCACCAGCCGGGGGACGAGGCAGGCGAAGGCCGCGCCGACCTTATGGGCGCCGGTCGGGAAATTCTTGCCGACCAGGCCGATCACGCGGGCGTCGATGCCGGTGATCGCGCGCGGGATCTCGAGGAAGTTCACCCCGCCGAAGAGGCCCGTCTTGACGTCGTTCTTCCAGGTGATCCGGAAGAGGTTGGCCGGGTCGAGCTCGTTCATGCCGGCCTTCTTGAGCCGCGCCTGGACGGCCGCGGGGATCTTGGAGGGGTCCTTGAGCTGGGCGAAGGTCGGGATGACGACGCCCCTCTCCCTGCACAGCTCGGCCGTCTTCTTCAAAACAGCTTCGTTGGTCTTCATGCCTCTCCCTTCATTCGCGCGAGCGTCCGCCGCACGGATGCCATCGTGGCACCGACATCATGCGGCCGTCCCGCGACCTTCAGCGCGTTGTCGACGTCCTTCAGGCCGCTGCCGGTGATGACGACCACCGCGGAATCGTCCTCGCGGACGCTTCCCGCCGCCGCGCACTTGGCCAGTCCCGCGTAGGCGGCCGCTCCGGCGGGCTCGGCGAAGACGTTGGCCCCCTGAGCCACCGTCGGGATGGCGTTCAGGATCTCGCGGTCGGTCACCGTCATCGCAAATCCTCTCGATTCCCGCACGGCCCGCATCGCCGCCGTGCCGTCGCGCGGCAGGCTGACCGAGATGCTGTCCGCCACGGTCTTGCCCTCTTGCCCCCG
>MGUL01000005.1:0-1094 GCA_001800005.1 Elusimicrobia bacterium RBG_16_66_12
GATTGCCACGAGGCGGCGCACGCTCCACAAAGACATCTTAAAGACAACATGAAAGACATTTGATTGCCACGAGGCGGCGCACGCTCCACAAAGACATCTTAAAGACAACATGAAAGACATTTTTTCTCCGGACGGCCCCGACGCTCGCCCAGGCGCACATGCGCCCGCGCGTACGCGCGAGGCCGAAAAAAAGACGTCGCCTTCCGGCGTTCCCGGACCCGGACCGGAACCACCGCAGTCCGGCGACGGCGATAAGCCGAAACCCCCGGCCGACGCTGGCGGCGTGGACGAGCTCGTCACCCTAGCCTACAACCTGCTGAAGGGCCGGCTGAAGGGACAGAGGCCCCTGGCCTGGGACTCCAAGAAACAACGCTGGACGGCGATCATCGACGCGCTGTTGAGGGACCAGGGTCTCGCGAAAACGAAGTGGTTGCTCCGCAAGTACTTCAGCAAGGACGATGAGACGACGATCGCGGCCGTCTGGCCGCCGAATGGATTCGCCACGTGGGCTATGGCACAGATCGCCAAGAGCGCGCCTGTTCCAGACACTGAAGTCCGAGAGGCGCCAAGAGTTGGGGGACAAGAGGTGTCTCAAGAGCAGTGGGCAGATGGAAGAGCGATGATCGCGAAGATCAAAGCCGAGCTGGCCGACCTGGAGAAGCACAAACCGAGGGACTGACATCGTAGAAGCTACGGGCAAGTACCAAAAACATAGATCCTCTCTACAGATCGCCCCCCCGGAGCCAGAATCCCCCGGTGTGGGACCGGAGTTCGACGCAGACCTGGCTCGACTGACGAGCCAACAGCTTGCTGCCATCTCTATGATGGTGTCGGGCATGCCAGCGCAGCAGATAGCACACGCCCTCGGCGTCGCACGGGCAACTGTGACGAACTGGCGGAGATTACGGCCGTTCCAACGCGTTAGGGTCGTGGCTCAGCAGGACATAGTCGCACATGCTCGCGTGTGCTTCTGGGCCAGGCGTAGGCAGATCCTCGAGACTCTGGCCTCAGATGCAGCGAGTGGACAGGCGGAAGCGCGGCGTATCGTCTGCGAGCTCTGGGGGATCATCAAGCGGGACCAGGACGGGGCCCAG
>MGUL01000005.1:1226-6185 GCA_001800005.1 Elusimicrobia bacterium RBG_16_66_12
GCTCCCTCCTACTGGCGACGGGGCGGCGGCGGCAGAGACCACCACTTAGCGTTGTGCAAATACCACCACTCGGAAGGCCGATAATACCCTTTATGTTAACTTCCCTCGTGATTTGCAGCGTCACGGGGTGACACAGGGATACCCCATAGCACGATAGGGACTCCGGGGGGGCCGGGGACCCCTGGGGCCTAGCATTCTCGACTACGTGGGCTCCCATAGCACGAACTAGGAGGAGGAAGCGCAACCGTGAACACGCCTGCAATGCCCGAACTGGAGTACCCGCGCCAGGTGGCGCGCGAGTGCGTCTGACAGTCGGGCCGTCTGGCGGGCGCGAAGGTCGCCCATGTCTGGCGGGTAACTCCCGAGGCCGTTGACGAGCTGCTCACGCGGCCGACGCAGCGGTGTATCACTGGCAGAGCAGCCCTGTGCCGCAGTCGTGCCACTATAGGTACGCTCCGCCCTGGGCCGGCAGGTCCAGAAAGCGCATCTGCTGAGAGTGAGCACGGCGCTCGTTACGGCGTCAGACGCTGTCTAAGGCGGCGCACGTCGTGTGCCAGGTCCGCGAAGAGGAAGGCGAGCTCGGCGGCGAGGAGCTGAAGGGCCGCGCAGGGGATGGCGGCGAGAATCCACCAGGGGCCGAGCGCGGCGACTAGGGAGCCGGGGTCAGTTCGTTCGGGCGGCACGGAAGCTCTGAGGACGAGCACGACGATCCCGCTCGCGGCCGTCACCAGGGCCTGGATCCGCATGAGCCAGCCAGCGACGAGCAGGAGTAGGTGCTCCGGGGGTGCGTCCGCCGTTGAGGGCGACGATGCCACCGGGGGCTGCGGGGGGCACGCGGGGCATCCTGCCGCGGAGCAGCGCTGGCAGAGCAGGCGTCCGCACTTCGGGCAGCGGACAGTAGGTGCTGCACATCGACAGACCTGGCACTGGATCATCGGTGGGACCTCCTAGGGGGACTCCCCACCTATCATACGCCTGGCGGCAACTGGTTCGAGCACACAAAATGCATGGGACACAAAGCACCAATTTGGGCGTTTAGGTCTTGACACGGGAGCCAAGTGGCCTTAACCTGAAGGCAGGCGCACGGTCGCTGGGACAACTGCGATGGTACAAGTAGCCGCGGTAGAAGCCTTGGCACGCTCCGGTCCACGCCCGTCCGCGCCCATTCCCCAGGCCATCGACGCTCGCGCGGTTCGGCTCGCGTTGTACCGGGCGCTCGGGTTCGAGATGCACCGCGGGCAGCGTGAGATCGACGAGTGTGAGGCGCGGTTCATCGTGGCGTGTTGGGGCAGACAGGGGGGCAAGAGCAAGTGGCTGGCACATCGGTACATCGCCGACGCGGCGATCGCGCCGCCGGGATCGATCATCTGGCACGTGGCGCCGGAGTACAACCTGGCGCAGCCGGTATTCCTGGAGCACTTCCTGCCGGCGGCGCGGCGGCTGAAGCACCTGACGGCGGATTTTTACCTCCAGGGCTGGAGCGAGCGGGACCTGATCGCGCGGTTCAGCAACGGCGTGAAAGTCGAGTGCAAGAGCGCGGACAACATCGGGTCGCTGCAGGGGCGGACGCTTTACGGCCTGGGCTTCGACGAGTGCGCGACGGTGAACGACAGCCGGGTATGGGAGCAGTATCTGCGGCCGGCGGTGGCGGTGAACAGGAGCCGGGTGTACTTCATCAGCACGCCCAAGGGCCGCAACTGGTTCTTCGACATCTACCGGGCGGGGACGGACCCGCACCAGCCGGAGTGGGCGGCGTTCCGGATGGCGTCGGACGTCAACCCGTACATCCCGGCCGACGAGTTCGCGCACGCGAAACGGACGCTGCCGGAACGGGTGTTCCGGCAGGAGTGGCTGGCGGAGTTCATCGAGGATGCGAGCTCGGTGTTCCGGGGTGTGAAGGAGTGTGTCGGGGGCAGTCTGCAGGAGCCGGTCAAGAACAGGCACTACGTGGCGGGCCTGGACCTGGCAAAGCACCTGGACTTCTCGGTGTTGGTCGTGGTGGACGCGGAAGCGCGACAGGTGGTCCACTTCGAGCGGTATCGGGAGGTGGACTGGCATCGCCAGCTTGCGTCGTTCGCGGCCACGTGTCGGCGGTACAACAACGCGAGGTGTCTGCTGGACTCGACGGGATTGGGGGACCCGATCTACGACTTCCTGCAGCGGGCGGGGCTGTGGGTGGAACCGATGAACCTGCAGGGCGGCCGGAAGTTCGACCTGATCTCGTGCCTGTCGCTGGCCATTGAGAACCGGGACATCCGGTTCCCGAAGATCGAGGAGTTGATCAACGAGCTCCTGATCTACGAGTATTCGACCACCAAGGCCGGCAACCTGAAGATGGGGGTAGGCCACGGGTATCACGACGACTGTGTGATAGCGCTTGCCTTGGCCACTTGGATGCTGCAGCACGGGGCGGGGCAGATTGCGTGTTTGCGCAAGGGCAGGATGTTCTAGGCCATGCCGGTGACGATGGGGGATCTGATCGGGGCGAAGCTGAAGGCGATCGGCGAGGACGAGCTCGCCGGCACCGTGAAAATGGCCCACGCCTACTATCACGCACGCCCTTATCCGCAGTATCCGTCGCGGTCGCACTGGTGGGACGCAGAGGCTAAGGAGTCGCGGCACCCCAGGGTCGTCCTGCCGGTGGCGAAACTCATCGTGGACATCGGCTGCGACTTCCTGTTCAAGCGGGCGCCGGTTCTGAGGGCGAGCGAGGAGGACATTCAGGAGCCCATCGAGCGCATCTGGGATGCGAACGAGCTGTCGTCCAAGCTGTTCGCGCTGGCGCAGCAGGGCGGGATCGAAGGGGCAGTGGTGCTGAAGTTCAGCAAGGACGTGGGGGACCCGCGGCGGTACCCGATCTCCTTCCTGTCGCCCCTGCACGCACGATTCTACTGGGATCCGGATGATGTGGACCGGCTCATGATGGTGCGTGTGCAGTATTGCCGTGAGCGCACCGATGGAGTCTGGGCCTGGTATCGCGAGGAGTGGACGGCCGAGGAGTACGTCGAGTACGAGGAGCTGCCCGCCACGGTCCTGGATGTGGAGGGCGAGCAGTGGCTCTCGCGGACCAACCGCGATCTGATGGCGGCGAAGGACCGGACTCTCAGGCGGCAGATCTGGGACCAGGTGATGAAGCCCTTTGCCAGGGGAGGGCAGTTGAACGACGCGGCCGCGCCTGGGGAGCGGCCCTTGCAGGTCCCGGAGCCGACGGGTTCGCCCTGGCGGCCGGCACGTCGGTCCCAGAACCCGTTCGGCGTCATTCCGTTCGTGATGATTCGCAACATCCGCGAGTACGGCACGCCCGTCGGACAGGGGGACTTCTGGGATCTGCTCGGGTCGGCGGCATCCGGGGCGGGTCTGCTGGACAAGGTCAACCTGACGGCGAGTCTGCTCGACCTGGGGAACCAGGCCTCCGCCGATCCGAGTTGGTTCTTCAAGAACGTCCAGAACGAGGATCTGCCGACGCGGATCCTTCCGGGCGGGGTCTACTCTCTGGCGGGGTTGAACGCGGACGTCCTGAAGCCGGAGACGGGCGCCGCGGGGATGCAGCGCCCCATGCAGGAGTTTCTGGCGAAGCTCGAGACGCTGGCGTATCAGGCGGCGAGCGTGTCCAACATCGACACGTCGCAGGTTACGGGCCTGGGGCAGATGTCCGGGTACGCCCTCAGCCTACTGTACGCTCCACTGGTCGCCCTGGCGAATCGGAAGCGGCCCAACTATGGACAGGATGGACTGGGGAAGTTCTTCGGACTGCTGGCCGCTGGGGCGGCGCGGAGCGGGGATAGGGACTTCGAGGCAGTGGAGCCGGGAGACCCTGCCACGTGGCAGGTCAAAGTTGAGTGGGGTCCGCACTTCGCGATGACGCCGCTCGACAGGCAGATGGAGCTGGCGAACCTTAAGGCGGCCGCCGATCTGGGCATGCCGCTGAAGTACCTGGTCAAGGAGCTGGCGAAGCTTTACGGATTCGAGGAGCCAGAGGAGTTCGAGCGAGAGGCGCAGGCTGACGCGGAGATGCGCGGAGTGCTGTCGGATCTGCGGTCGATGGCGCAGGAAGCCCTGGCTCGGTCTGGCATACAACCGCCGCCGCGGCCCGAGGGTGTAATGACGGCGGCGGACGGGGGGCTGAAGATGTCGGGACGGATGGCCCTGGGCGAGGGGGTAGGCGGTGGCTGAGACCCTTGGGAGCCTGATCGACAAGCTGTCGATTGCGAACATCCGACTCTGGCATCTTGAGGACAGACGCAGGGATGCTGCGGCGACGGACGCGGAGCGCCTGAAGGCCGCCGACCGGGTCTCGGTGGTGAACGCGGAGCGGAACGCGCTGATCGAGGAGGTCGACGACCTCCTCGACGAGGCGATCCGCCGGGGCGGTGGGCGGAAGTGCCCAAAGGTGAAGCTTTACTAACGCGAAGTATTGGTTACGATGGCGAACGGACTCACCAGGCAAGACAGCAGGGACGCGGAGGCCGAGCGCGGTTACCTCCTCGCGCTGGCCGCGTTGTGGATGAGCGACTGGTCGGAGCAGCACCCCCGTCTCCTTTCGGTAGGTGCTGGCGTTAGAACAGGCCGCGCAGGCCAGTCGCTCTCCGCAGCGTTCGCGATCTTGCTCGCCGCCGCCATCCAACAGCAGGTGAGGTCCGCGGGCACGGCCCTGCTCGCGCCCTTCGGCGCCGGGGAGCTGACGGTCCCGGCGCTAGCATCGCAGATGCGGATTCTGCTGAGGCCTGCGCACATTCAGATGGCGAGGCTCGGCGCGATCGCCGCGGGCGGTGCGATCGTCGCGGGCGCCGGCGCCGCGGCCTGGGCCGACCAGGACGCATACCTGGCCCGGATGGAGGGACAAGCCGACCGGCTGTCGCCGGGGGCGGTGGCTGGGCGGGTGGGACTGTATCTGGACGCTGTCAGGGGGACATTCAACGACTACTGGGTCCGGCATCTGCCCGCCGGGGCGGCCGTCAG
>MGUL01000005.1:6227-10548 GCA_001800005.1 Elusimicrobia bacterium RBG_16_66_12
CAAGTTCACACAGCTCATCCGGTCTCCCGCCAGGCCATTGGCGGAAGGCCGAGATTCCGTACATCCCGGGCCACACGACGCGGTGCATCAGTAACTGCGGATGTCGGCTGGAACGGATCGGCGGGGGGACCGGGACCCTACCGCCAGAGAACGCCCCGGTGACGGGAGAAGGAGGCCAGCAGATTGGCTGACCAGGATCCAGCGCCCAAGGCCACGACGGAGCCGGAGAAGCCGGCCGCCGAGCCCGAGGTAGAACCCGATGCCGCTATCAAACCGCCGAAGCCCGACTCGCCGGAGGAAGGGTACTACAAGCGGCACTTCGAGACATTGCAGGCGGAGCACGCGAAGCTCGAGGAGCAAGTCAAGGCTCACGAGCGAGAGAAGATGACCGAACTGGAGCGAGAGAAGGCCGAGAAGGCCGAGGCCCAGGCGAAGGCGGAACTCCTGCAGGGGCAGTTGGCCAGGCAGGAGGCGATCATCGAATCCGGGCTGCCACCGGAGCTGGCGCGTCTCGTGCCGAAGGACGTCCGGTCCGCGGACGAGGCCAAGGCGTTCATCGTCGAGAACATCCAGCCCATCAGGGCGAAGCTCGAGGAGACGCAGAGGGCCGGGTCGGTGACGAGCCCCGCTGCGGGACAGCAGCAGACGACTGCGGGCTCGTACGACAAGTGGGCGGAGATGAAGCGGACCGACCCACAGGCAGCCTTGGAGTACTACACCACGAATCGCAAGGCGATCATCGAGGACGCCAAAGCCGGCCGAAAGCTCGGGTAAACTCTGCTCCATCGCAAAGGCAGGGATAAGAATTGGCTGACTATGTTGACACCCTAGTGCACGCCAGCGCAGCCGCTGGCCAGTACTACGACCCGACCATCTGGACGCAGGAAGTCCAGGTGGCGGCCGCGCCACTATGGCGTTTCAGGCAGTTCGCCCGAGATGTCACGGATCAGGCGCCCGGCGATAAGTACCTGGTGCTGCAGAAGTCCGAGCTGGAAGGGTTCGGAACGAACGGCACAAGGGTGATCACTGCTGGCACGAACATCGCGACCGGCAGCTATGTCCTCTCCACCGTGGCGTTCGCCGCCACGGAGCATGGTGTGGGCGTGTGGGTCGAGAACCTGGTCAAGCTCTGTTCGCCGTACGAGGTCGACGCGGAGACCCGCGACACGCTCGCTCGCGACATGGCGAATGCGATCGACGGCTTCATCCGCCTCAAGTGCTTCAGCGCTGGAGACGCGGTGACGAACATCATCGCGACCGGGTACGGCAACTACTTCTGCTCCCGCGGAGGCAGCATCACTGCCTCGGGGACGCCCACGGCGACGATGATCTACGACCTCGTGGGCACTGGTGTGGACTACCTGCTCTCCAACAACGTGCCCAAGGTGCAGCGGGACGGCATCGGGGAGGGGTACATCTGTCTCTGTCATCCGCGGTCGGCCCGGGGCGTGAAGAAGCTGAGCAACTTCGTGAGCGCCGCGCAGTACGCGGACGCCGGGCGGCTCTACAGAGGGGAGATCGGCCTCTGGGAGGGCGCCTACTGGATCGAGACCACGAACGTCGGGTACAACTCGACGGGCTACTGGTCGTACATGTTCGGGGAAGGGGCGTTCGGCCAGAAGATCTGGATCGAACCCGAGATCCGCATGGACTTCGCTCCGACGACCGCGAACGACATGGGCCGGCACGGAAAGATCGTCTGGTACGGGGTGGTGGACGTGAAGAACTTCTACCAGCAGTACGTGGCCGGCCTGCTCTGCACGCCGGGCTAGCACCGGTTCGTGCCGGGCACGAATTACAGGGATGCAGCAGATAGCCGTCGTCATACCCGTGAGGGACAATAAGCGGCTCACCAGGGCCTGCCTGGACTCGCTGGCGGAACACGCCCAGGGGCATCAGATGCAGGTGGTCGTTGTGGACAACGACAGTCACGACGGGACCAGGTCGGAGCTCCGCGAGCGGTACCGATGGGTGCGGGTCTTGCGGAACACGACCAACCTGGGCTACGGGCCTGCCGCGAACCGGGGGGTCGCGGAGTCCTCGGGCGAGTACGTCTGCGTGATCAACAACGACACGCTCGCCCTGGGCGACTGGGTCTCCCCGCTGATGGCTACCCTGAACGACGAGTCGGTCGGGGTGACAGGTCCCTTCGGAGGGTTCCTGTCCCCCGACTTCAGACCAGTGGCGATGGCGACGGGCCCACGGCGGGTGGCCGACTACATCGAGGGCTCGTGCCTGATGATGAGACGGTGCGACTGGGACGCCCTGGGCGGGTTCGATCCCATCTTCGCGCCGGCGTACTACGAGGACACGGACCTCTCGTTCCGTGTGCGTCGGGACCTGGCCAAGGACGCGACGATCACGCCGGGCGTTCCGTTCCGGCACCTGGGAGGGAAGACCACCCAGCAGGTGTACAAGGACACGGGAGCCGGCTCGCTGATAGAGACGAACCGGCAGAAGCTCCAGAGCAGATACGGAGGGCGGTGCTCGACGCTGCTCCGCTCCCGGCCCGGCGTAGCGCTGGTGACCGTAGGAGGACAGGCGACCACCAACCGTCTCGATCGTGTGAAGTGGGAGGAGACGGTCGGGAGCGTGTCCGACGTGACACGGGCCAACTGGGCGCTCGTCCTGCGCCCGGGCGAACGGATCGCGACCCACCTGGCGGATCTCCTCTGGCGGATCGTGTCGCAGACCCAGGTCCACGGAGCGACAGTAGAGGTCAGGGCGCTCGGCGGTCGAACGTTCCGCGATCTGAGGATAGTCCGGGTGGGCCACGTCCGCGAGGTCGGGGTGGACGGCATGCCGTCGGCCGTGGCCGGCGACAGCATTCTAGAGGTAAGCGGTGGTGTCGGTATCGAGGAGTGGGACGGCGCGTGGGAGCGGCCGCCGCTCGTGCGCATAGGCGCACCGGCGATGGAGACGCGGGCATGATCACGGCGACCAAAAGCCCGCTGGACGAGTACCTCTCCCGGCAGAGAGCGATGTACACGGAGGATCGCACCCTGCCCGACGGGACGGCGCAGGACTCGGCGCGGGCGAATGTCGACCTTATGCCGAGGGACGGTTGGATACTAGACGCCGGCTGCAGATGTCAGTCGGCACAGGCTGTGTGGGCCGAAGCCGGATTGGCGAGGACAGTTGGGATTGATCTGTTTCCGCGGATCGATGTCCACCCCGGGCTGCTGGCCGTGGTGGGGGACATCCGCCGCATGCCGTTTCCGGACTCGAGTTTCGCGGCAGTGAACTGTCGGGACACCCTGGAGCATGTGCCGGATCCGGACGTCGCAGCAAGCGAGATGTGGCGTGTCCTGGCGCCGGGCGGGATCCTCGTGGTCGATGGGCCGGTCGGCGACGGCGGGTACCCGGCGCACTACACGGTGTTCGGGTCCGAGGATGACTACCGGGGTCTGTTTCCGGAGGGCGAGCCGGTGGCAGGGGCCACCGCGGTCCTTGCGATCCGAAAGCCGGGTCCACCGGCAGGGAGATCGACCTAGTGAAGGTCCTGGTCGGCTGCGGGGGTAGCCCGCAGCCGGGATACTTGAATATCGACGAGACGAGCTGGCAGGCCGACCAGCACGCCAGACCGTGGGCGCTGCCGGTCGAGACGGGCGCCGCCGAGGAGGTGCTGGTTCGCCACGCATTGAGCCTTCACGGCAGGTTCGACGCGGCGCGGTCGTTCGCGGAGTGGGCTCGGATCCTCCGACCCGCAGGGAGCCTCAGAGTGGTGGAACGGGACTGGGACCACTGGTGTCGAGAGGCGTCCGAGTGCGGCACGTCGGAGGGGCAGGCGATGGTCTGGGACGGTCTCATGTCGCCCGGGACACGATCGGCATGGACCTACGGGATGCTGAAGGCTGCGTGTCCCAGCGATCGATTCACGGATCCCACGGTGACCCGAGAGGAGCGTGGGGACCTCCGATTGACTGCAAACCGGCGGGAGTATCCCTCCCTGGCGGCATTCATACTGGCCGGTCAAGAGCGAGAGACGCTCCCCGGTGTGATAGAGCACCTGAGGGGTCACGTGGACTCGGTCTGGGTCGGCCTGTGGCGTCCGGACGAGGAGACCCGACTCGTCGCGCACGAGCTGGCGGACCATGTGATCGAGACGACGGTGGAGTGCGCGACGTACGAGGAGGCTCACAACGAGCTGGTGCCACAGGTAGAGGCGGACTACGTGGTCCGAGTAGAGTGCGATGAGCGGATTTCGGATCCCGCCCTGCTGCGCGGTCTCCTCGCCGATTCGCCGGCGGATTGCATAGTGCTGGCCAGGTTTGACGAGATAGACGGGGTGAGGCTGAGCGTCACCGGCTCCGCCAGGGAC
>MGUL01000005.1:10558-10910 GCA_001800005.1 Elusimicrobia bacterium RBG_16_66_12
GCGCCCGACAGCGTTGAACTGGATCGGGCCGCACCTCATGCCCAACGTGGCGGGGCGCGCGAGCCAGGTCCTCCGGCCGTGGATCTGGCACATTCGGAGCTACGACCGGATGCGGGCGAGTCAGGATACCTGGTCCAAGACGGCGGCCACCCTGGGAGTTGAGCACGAGACGCGGGTGAACACCGTCCAGGACCTGGCCTCACAGAGAGTGGGCGCCATCCTGGACCGCAGGCGGTCCGGCCGGAAGGCGCACGTCCTCCTCACCTACTACGGGATGGTCGGCATCGGCGACCATCTGATGACGCTGCCGGCGGTCCGGCAGGTGCGAGCACTCTGGCCCGACGCCAACATC
>MGUL01000005.1:11147-15149 GCA_001800005.1 Elusimicrobia bacterium RBG_16_66_12
CCGAAAGCACGCGAAGCAGGCCGACGATATCATGGCCAGTCTGAGGCGCAAGGGGAAGATATGGGGCCTGGATCTCGACGACAGCGCCGATCGGATCGTCGGCATCGTTCTGACCGCGTCGTGCTTGCACAGGACCTGGCCGCACATCGAAGAGTTTTCGCTGCGATTCTTGAGCGAGCACCCCAGGCACAAGATCCTGTTCCTGGGAGGCAAGGGGACCGATGTTCTGCAACTGCGCCTGATGAAGCGGAGGCGAGTGCCGCTCGAGGACCGGATGGGCTGGAAGGACGGCAAGTTCACGAACGTGCGTGACGCGGCGGAGACGGTTGAGGATACCGAGTTCGTGGGTCACGACAGGGTCATACGCACGGCGGGGACCATGACGATGCGCGAGGAGGCGGCCCTGTACCCGCATCTCGAGCTGCTGATCTGCCCGGACACTGGACCGATGCACATAGCGGCGGCGCTGAAGATTCCGACGGTGGCGTACTTCAGCGTCTGCCCGCCGGAGCTGAGGATCAGCCACTTCCCGAACATCACGGGGCTGATGGTGGACTATCCTTGCGCGCCGTGCTACGTGTGGGGATCCGTCGCATGTGACAGAACATCCGAGATGGGCGCGCAGTGCATGTGGACGATCTCGACTGAGGATATGATGCGCGCGGTAAACGCGAGGCTGGCCGCCGGCACCGGCGAAGTTAGACTGGCGGCATAGGAGACGGAAATGTCTGGAGTTGGTCTCAGATACGATACGGCTTTCAGCGCGACCCCGACAGTTGTCGTCGTCGATTCGGCCGGTGGCGGCGAGTACGGAACGATCGCGTCTGCACTGGCGGCGATCACGGACGCCAGCTACAGCAAGCCGTACACTGTGCTGGTGATGCCCTCTTCGGCGGCCAGTGCGGAGGCATACACCGCGAAGAAGTACGTAACCGTCAAGTATGTCGTGGACTCCGCGGGCAGATCGCAGTACTCCTATTTCAGGGAGGGTGCGGAACTCGCCACACCGTACTGGCGCACAATCTACGCACCGTCCGCCATCGCCATAGTCATTGATGATCTGGAGGGATACGTGTGGGCTCGCACGGCCCACGCTGATTTCGGAGGGTTGACCCCCCTGGAGTATGCCGCACGGAGGGGAATTCCGCTCTCCTTCGCTCTGCCCATATCCGGATTTGTCACTGGCACATCCCCCAGGACCGGGAACGCCCTGGCGGGAGCCTTTCGCACGTATGGGGCAGAGATCGCCAACCACGGATATGTTGAGGCCAACCCCAGTAGCCTTGCCGATGCCGTAGAGAAGGTTAGAGCAGGCAAGGTGGAGATCGAAGGGCTCGCGCTGGAGACCGCCATTGGTTCCAGCCTGGAGAACGGCATCCTCTGCAGAACGTTCTGCCGGTCCGGAACGTGGGCCTTCACAGGAGCCGACATCTCTACCCTGTCGTCGATACGAGGTTCCGTGATGGATGCCATTCGGCGTCTTCACGACTGCTCCACGATCGTTGGGGCAACAAACGACTCGAACGGACAGGGGGTTCCCAGCACCATGTTCCAGAGGGGACGCCGCCACCTCTGTCCCCGGGTGTCCGTGACGGCAGCAGAGTTCGCGACCGTGGCATCCCTGCAAAAGCTGATGGACACACTCGCCCTACCGGGCACGATCAGCATTTGCTATCACCATTACCCGACGAACGGCGGACCGGCGAACGCTATCTGGACAGGTTGGATGGACTACCTGGAGACGCTGATCGCCGCCGGGAAGATCATGGCCGTCACCGTGTCAACGGCCTGCCTCGGCGAACTGGCTCCGGCCTCGACGATTGACTGGACGTATAGCATGGTCCGCGATGGCGGCTTCGAGCTGGGCAACGCCGCCGGGAACGAGGTGTACTACCACGGTCTACAGGGCGCGAACAACCTCAAGGACACGTTCAAGCCGTGGCAGTTCGAGTACCTCGCCGGGATACGCACAGCAACCAAGGCTGTCGGGGGCAGTGGGTACGTCGCGCTCGACACAGTGACAGTCAACGGAGGGACAGCAGGCAGTCTCGCCGCGATACGGATTGATACGGTCGATGGCGGAGGCGCTGTGCTGACGTTCACTGTTACGGCTGCAGGACGCAACTACGCGCTCGCGAGCGCCGTGGCTACAACGACGACAGTTGGTGTCGGCGCGGGATTCACAGTCAACATCACGGCCCTGGAGTTCCCAGTGATAAGCAGCGGCACGCCCGATTCGGGCACGTGGCACTGCCAGATCACAGCGGACAGCTCGGGCAACGGGAAGGTGAATACACGAGTTCCCGTTGAGGGCGGCCGAAGCTACTTGGTCAGATTCAGAGCCAAGGCGACGGCGGGAACGCCTGTACTCACACTGACCCGAGATTATGTACGCATCGAGAACAGCTACGACGCGAGCAACCCGACGGACACCAGCGCGTACACGATCCCCATCGACGACACATATCGAACGTACTATCAGGTGATCGGCGCGCCCGCAACCCTTCAAGGCAAGGTCATCATCCGGTTCACCGTTTCGGCAAGCGCGACGGTTTACATCGACAACGTGTCGGTGGTGCCGGTGTAGGGCGGTACCGGGGGGAACGATGGCAGACAAGTGGATCCAGAAGGCGATCAAGAACCCGGGTGCGTTGAGAAAACAGCTGGGGGCCAAGGCCGGGAAGCCGATAGCGGCCCGCAAACTGGCGAAGGCAGCGAAGGCGCCGGGTTTGTTGGGAAGGCGAGCACGACTCGCGCAGACGCTGCGCAGATTGCGTAAGGGTTAGCCGATGCAGGCCATAGATTTCATCCAGGAGGTCCTACAGGACACTGGTGGGACGACATACGGCACGAACTCGTTGTGCCTGATGATCAGGTCCCGACGGCTGCCCATCACGGGCACGCTTACGCGCGTGAACGGGACCGTCGCGGAGTCTGGAGTGCCGTTCTGGCTCGAACCGGGGACGCCGGGCACCGGCACGCTGGCGGCTCTGGTCCCCGCCCTCGAGATCAAGCTGAACGGCGAGACCGCGACACTGTGGAACGGCACGACCGGCGACTACGAGGTCAACTACCTCGAGGGCAACGTCCTATGGCACGACGGGACCCTGGCCGACACGGACGTGGTCGAAGGAACGTGGTACGGCGTCAACGCCTGGCAGATCTCCGCGGACTCGCTGCTGAGGAGCATGTCCTCGAGCACGGTTTCCGGCCAGGCGAAGAGCATTCGCCTCGGGCCGCTGGCCAAGTCCGTCACCGGACCGCTGGAGATGGTGCGGAGCCGGACGGAGATGATCCACGCATTCCAGTCGTTCGCGCGGCAATGGATGCGGCGCGCCGGCCGACGGGCGTGGGAGCAGAGGTAGGCCATGGCGTCCGGGGACTACGCGGAGTTCCTCGCGGCCGCGAATGAGATGCTCGATGAACACGGGCAGCCGCTTACGGTGGTGGATGCTGAGGGCACGGCGGTGGCCACGGCCCAGGTGGGATTCCTGGATTACAGCACGCCGGCCGCCATCTACTTCCCGGACGGCGAGTACAACGCCGGCGATGAGGTCGAGTGCCTGGCCTACATGAAGGCGGCCGGCACCGTATCGGCCGGCAACGTGCTGCAGTCGTCGGCGGATGGCAACTACAGGGCCGATCAGATCCTCGTCCTGCGCGACGGAGGTGACGCGGTCCTGAAGATCGTCAGATGCCACCGCACACGAGTGGCGACGTGGGGAGACGCCTGAGATGGCACTCATAGGCACCAGTTATCTGGCAACACTCACGGACAGGGTGGCTACAGCCGCAGTCTACGCGGAGGCGGCCGCGGTGACCCTGGCGCCGATGATCGCGACGGCGAACGCGGCCATCATCGGACAGCCGGCGGCTACCTACGGGCCCGGTGACGTTGACCTGGCGGAGGACCTCGCACGGTACCTTCGGCAGGGCCGGGACAACGTCGGAACGGGGCAGTTGGTGCCGGGACTGCTCGACCCCTACGTCGCCGGCCTGAAC
>MGUL01000005.1:15170-22971 GCA_001800005.1 Elusimicrobia bacterium RBG_16_66_12
GACGGTAGCATCCTCGATCGTCGATCTCGATACCTACGCCACGTACTACAACGGCCTGGCCTACCACTCGATGCTCTACAGTTACGGATTCGCCAGACTCTACCACCTCTGGACGAGTCGGGCAGCCATGCTGAGCGCAGGGAACGTTATGGGATCGAGCGTCGTGCTGGCCACCGGCCGCGTGACCGGGACCATAGCCCTCTCGACAACGGACGCCGGCACATTGGCGACCGCGAATGACCTGGCGAACGGAATCCAGGGCGTATCGGCGGACGACCTCTGCATCAGGGTGATCTCAGGGACTCTCACGGGAACGATCGTTGCCACTGGCGCCAAACAGGGCGCGGCGTCGACTGCCTACTGGGCGGGGACCGTCGCCACGCTGACTAGCGCCGGCACGAGGCATCTTCTGACCGGTCCGGCGGGGTCCTTCTGCTGGGATGTCACCGGCCTCTCCTACAACGGGAACGGCACCGTCGCCACCTTCACGGTCGAGTCGTACGGGAGAGCACTCTGATGTTCAACGTCAGCCTCGTGATTCATGGGGACCTGCTGTCACCCGTACAGAGGGCCGCGGCGGCGCTGCAGGACTTTCGCGAACCGCTGCGCAGGATCGGCAACGAGGTCGTGCTGCCAGCGTACAAGCGGGACTTCGAGGCCGGAGGGCGGCCGAAGTGGACATTCGTGGGCTACGAGTCCCAGCCGCCGATGGTCAAGTCCGGGATGCTCAGGTCGGCGCTGACCATGCAGGGAGCGCCCGGCAACGTCTTCGCCGTGGGACGGGACAGCGCGGAGTTCGGGATCGAGGAGCGACTGCCGGACTATAAGGGCCGGGGCATGAGGCGCTATCCGGCTTTCCATCAGTTCGGCTGGAGGCAGCGGACGAGATCGGGCCAGGCGCGCGGCTACCATCAGCACACCGTGGTGCCCGAGTTCACCTCGTCGGACCTCAAGAAGATGGAAGAGATACTGACCGAGTACGTGGGCGATTCTCTGGTCCAGGCCACGATCGCAACTCGAGGGGGTGGCGGGTAGTGGCGATCACAGCAACAGTCACGCAGGGATATGGCGGCGCGCCCCTCACCATCCTGCTACACGGACACACGGGGACGGGCACCGTGGCTGTGACCTACTCTCAGCGGTACGGGATAACGGGCG
Organism: Elusimicrobia bacterium RBG_16_66_12; assembly: GCA_001800005.1. Classification (GTDB taxonomy): domain Bacteria; phylum Elusimicrobiota; class Elusimicrobia; order UBA1565; family UBA9628; genus GWA2-66-18. The sequence goes on from MGUL01000005.1 coordinate 16,329, forward strand.
TGACCCTGGGAACCCTCGACGTGACGGCGACCGGCACGTGGCAGGGACCCACAAGCGAGGTCCTAATAACGCCGGGCCGCGGTAACGTGTGGCTGTACTTCAACGGCCCCGCAGTGGGCGACTTCGGTGCGAATTTTGGAGCGACGCCGATCTGGAGCCCGACGATCTACACCGTGGCGCCATTCCACATCACCCGCTGGCTGCACCAGGCGCTCGTGAATGAGGTGCCGATGCTCAATGCGGCCATACGGCAGTTCTTCACGAACCACCTGTCGCAGGCGCAGCCATCGTGGGCGGTCCTCGGGACGGCGGCGGTAGGCATAGGGCTGCCGGTCGAGCCGGCCGGCGGACTCGCGGTGGGCGTAGAGCCGGACGAGGAACCCACCGATCCCTGGGACTCCGCCATGGCGGACGGCCCGCCGACGGGTCAACTGAGACAGGTTTTCCGCCGTAACGTCTGGGTGCTGGTGCGCTGCAAAGACGGTCACCTCGGCGTGGAGATGACTCAGGTGCTGGCAGGCGCGGTGCAGGCCGTGCTCCAGAGCGGCGCCTACTGGTCCGGAAGCGAGGCGGACCTGACCCTGCAGTTCTGCAGCGCGTCGGACTGTCAATACGGCTACAGGCGACTCGCCAACGAGACGTTGGCGGTGGCCAAGATACCATGGTCGTGTCAGGTATGGTGGGCGAGCGGCCCACTGACGTGACGAAACGAGGTGAGATCAGATGACAGCAATAGCAGCGAGGTTCGGTTGGGCGGGATGGTGCAAGATCAACGGCATCGCGGTGCCGTACCTCCCCGGATCCGGAGTCTACGATCCCGACAATCCGCTTGTGCCCCCTCTGATACAGAACAGCATGTGGGCGCACAACTGGACTCCGGGGATGAGGACTCCGGTCCTGACGATCCAGACGAACCCTCTGGCGGGCGCCGGAACGCTCTGGTGGAACGCGGCGACGCTCTCGGCCTGGTGGGACAGGGGCACCCTGGTGAACGCCACGCTTCCGATCGCCACCGTGAGCTGGTACGACGGGGACGACGTGACCGGGTCGATCGGGTACGTCTGCAAGGCGGACAGCGTGACGATCTCCGCCGCGAACGGCGGACTGGTCGGGGTGACGATGGTCTTCATGGCGTACGGAACGACCACGCCGGCGGCCGCGCCGACGTTCCAGACCGGCGCACCTCATGCGTGGCCCCTGGCCACCGTCGCCACTACGACGGGCTGGAGTTCGTTCAACCTGGCCTTCCACAACAACTGCCTCGTCAGTCCACAGGCCGGGAACACGATCTGGCCGGTCCAGATAGACGAGGGACCGCCAGGTGGTACATTCGACGAGATGATCGTCCCCGGCGGAACAGCGCCGTCCAGCCCGGGAACCGAGAAGGTGACGATCGCGGGCGTCAACTTCAACCTGTCCCTGTTGCGGACTGAAGCGCAACTGACGCCGGGCTGGTCGCCACTCGTCAGGCGCCACTCCTTCATGCTGTTTGCAGGGGCGAGCGCATCGGGGTTTGGCATATCGTAATGGCGACCATGGAGATGACCATAGAGCTCGTCAAGTCGCTCGAGGGCGAGGTACACGCGATCGCCTCAGAGGATGAGCTAGCGCACGCGGAGGCCAGGCTGGGTGAGATGCCGGAGTCGGACGCGAGACGGCCGGATCTGGCCCGGTACTGTGCCATCGCGAGGGAAGCGCGGGACCTGCTGGATCCCGAGGCGGTGACGCGGATCCAGGTGAGCATTCGCCGGCCCACGGTCCTCGACAAGATCGAGATCCAGGCTGCGTGCCGGGATCCGGTTACCTGGCAGTTCCGGCCGGAGTGGAGGCCGGTCAAGGCCTTGGCGCGCTTGATCGAGTCCTGGTCGCTCGGCGAGGTGAGTGAGGACGCGCTCCTGAGCGAGGACCGGATCGCGCTTTTCGACAGGTGCTGGGAGGCTGTCGCGCCGCTGCTGGATCCACCGACGCATGCCCTCGATTTTTTCGGGCTGCGGCCAGCAGGATCGCCGCCGAGAAAGAAGTAGCGGCGGACCTCCTGCCACATCCGCCGATCGCCTACTTTGCCCTGTGGCACTTGCATGGCGCGCAGCCGTGGGGGTCCGTGTTGGAGGCGGACTCCTTCGACTACGAGATGACCCTGGTGGTGCGTGAGGTCTACGCGACGAGTGTGCTTGCGCACAGAGGGCGAGACCCGACCGCGGATGCCATAGCGAAGACACAGAATGCCAACCCAAGGCCAGATCACTAACACCATAGAGGTCAGGGTCCAGGGCAACGAGCAGCTTCAGGCGCTGCTGACGCAACTGCGGCAACTGCAGCAGGAGGTCTCCAGGGCCACGGGACGGCCCGCCGTGCCACAGCTGCCCACTCCGATGGCGCGAGACGTCGTTGGTCTGGGCGGCGGATACGCCGGACTGCCGGCCCAGGAGGCCCGGCTGCTGGCGTATCGGGGAGTGATGACTGGTCGGGTAGGGGAAGGCCAGGCGCCGATCCAGTCGCAGGTGCGGGTTGCGCTGGCGCAGGAGATGGTCGGAGCGCTCTCCGGACAACTCACGGCCGCGCGCGAGGCCCAGGCTGTAAGCCTAGAGGCGCAGGGCGCTTACGGCGTCGCAGCCGGGGTCCGGAGCGGAGCGATTCAGCCGGGAGACCCCACCGCAGGCATGCCCGGAGGCCCAGGCGCCGCGGATCCGCGGACGCAGAGGCTGCCCGCGGCACTCCGACCCCAGCGCCCCTCCGGTCCGACCGGCCCGGCTCAATGGCGGGCGTGGGGAGCCGAGCGTGAGGCCGAGCTGATGGGCCGCAGTCGCGGTGGTGGGCCCGGCATGCTGGGGTATCAGCTATACTTCGGCCTGATGTTCGGCGGCCTGAGCGAATGGCAGCAGAACTACGCATCGGGCCAGCCAACGCACTGGCAAACATTCCTGCCAGCACTTGGGGGGGGCATGGGCGCTGCCATTGGTGGCGCAATGGGCGGGCCTGGCGGCGCAATGATGGGCATGCTGGCTGGCCAGACCTTCGGGGATGTGATCCGGGCCACCTGGGAGCGCAGCCAGACGTACAACGAGGCCGCCTCACAGTTGGGGTGGGTGGTCCCGAGGACCTGGGGCGGATACCGGACACGGGAGGATGCGCAGGCGCAGGGCCGTGGAACGATCGTTCCCACGGCGCCGACGTGGGGCGCCGTCCAGTATGCGGAGTCGATGGCACGTCGGATCGGCAGAGGCACCGGAGGCGGCCGGGACCCGGTCACGGGACTGGATGTGATGCAGACGGCGCTGCAGGTGGGGGGCGCGATGCAGTCCATCGGAGCGGGCGGCGATGTTGGGCGAGCCTGGGACCTCACGGAGCGGGTACGACGGGCCTACGGCGCGGGGGCGCCAGGCGAGGCCGCGGGCAAGAGCCTTGCCGGTCTGATCTCCGATCCGCGCTACGGCACAGCGATCCTCGGCGCCATGCAGGGCGAGCAGTTCAGGTGGGATCCAAGGGCGGCCAGGGCGGGCGCCATGGCTCGGTACGAGGAGCTGGCAGCAGGCCTGCCAGGGGCAGGTGGCCGTGCGTCCGTGGTGGGCGCAACCGCCGGGGTCCTCAACTATGCCATTATCGCCAAGATGGTGGGCGACGCAGGCCGCCAGGCCGGGCGAGTCGGAGCGGGCGTGGATGTCTACGGCATAGCCGCTGGGGCGGTGTGGGAGAACCGTCCGTGGACGCAGGTGGAGACACTGGTCAGGACATTCGCCCCGGGCCAGGACGAGTACCGCCGAACGATCGAGAGGCTGGGAGGACTGCGGACCCGGATCTCGCTCGAGGATGAGCGGTACGCCGAGGCGGCGAGTCCCCTGGACATCGGGATCTATGCCGGCAGCAAGCTGATGGGCACAAGGTTGAACATGCGCCAGATGCTCACCGCGCGGTACGGGCAGGTGGCGGGCGAGTATCAGCGCTACGCCCGGGAGGAGCAGCAGGTGGCGCCTGGACTGCGCCGGGCACTCCGCGAGCGCAAGGAGGAGTCCCTGCGGCAGATGGTGGACATCCGGGCGCAGCTCGAGCGCGGCTGGCAGGAGCGTCTCATATCGCAGACGCTGGGTGCCCCGACGGGATTCAGAGCGCAGATACTCGAGGGGTTCAACTATGCGGGGGCAGCCGGCGCCATGGAGTCCGCCGGCGGACCGGGCGCCAACAGGTATTTCGGCACCTGGGGCGGGGCTGGCGGCATCGGCGGTGTGGGGCTGCCGGAGAGCGGGATGAGTGTCGCCAGCATGGAGCCGGCGAACGCGTTCGCGCAGGCGATGGGCGGGGGCGCCGTGAACGTGAACGTAAACGTGAACGGGATGACCGTGGAGCAGCTCGGGCCGATGATAGCCTCGGAGGTCCAGAGACTCGTCGAGTCCACATCGCGGCGTGCGAACGCGACGGCGCCGGTGCCGCGGGTGAGTTGAGAGAATGGCAATCGTAGCGACACCAGCTACATACTGTTTGGTGGCAACGATCGCGGGCCACACCGGCACTCAGACCCAGTCCGGAACGTGTGAGTTCGCGGTCGAGATGCACGTTGCAGGCACGCGTCAGAGCTCCCTCGGCGGCACCCCAGTCGTCGACGGCGAGCTGGTGCAAGCTCTCGTACATCGCGCCTACTACTACGCCAGCGGGGGGTACTGGAAGTTCGAGGCAACACAGGAGTGGCTGAACGGCGTAGGGGGCTTCGGTGAGGATTCGATATACGCCGCAACATACACGAGTCCCCTGGAGGCCGCGACGCTCTGGACGGCGATACAGTCCGCCGGGACCGCATCGATGTGGGCGAGCGTCGGCGGCGTCGTGGCGGCCCAGTCCGCCTATCCGACCGGAGCGCCGCTGGAGGCGGGCCTGGATGGCCACTGGGGCGGGCTGCGCTCGAATTTCGCCTGGGTGGACCCTCCAATGGACGGGCGAATACCGAAACCCTCTCGATACCGCGAATTCAGCGGCACGACGCTCACAATGGACTCGCCGACGTACAACGCGGCGTGGGAAGGCGTGACGGCCTTCGATCGGGGCCAGTGCTACGCCATCGGCCGCGACGGCATGGACGTGCCCGTCGCCGTGCTGCGGGGCCTCAGCGCCAGCGATATGTACGCATCGCGGATGATCGATGCCACCAGGTGGACGGTCCCCACCCCGATGTTCCGGACGCACTATCACCGCGATATGTGGGACGCGGCCAACAACGAGCCGGATAGGGTGGCGACGGCCGCGATCGTGCCTCTGTGGGGAGCCGGGTGGCGGATCTACGTGGCCACGGTGACCGGGTCCCTGCTGTACTGCGACGTGGAAGGCTGTCCCGACGGGTACATGCCGACGGCGTCAGCAACAGTGGGGACGTACGAGGGCACCGTCGCCACCGGTTATCCCGGTCTGGGACCCGGGACGTGGGCGACGCTCACTGGCAGCATTCTCGGGCCGATCGTGGCCGCCGGGACGTACATGGACGGCCAGCACTGGTTGTTGACGAGGGGAGCGTGGACGCCGTGGTGGGGCATCAACGACCGGACGGCGTGGTCAGTCGAACAATTTCCGGACGCGCTGGCGCCACTGCAGTTCTACGTTATCGACCGGGATCCAGTCTGGCTGAGACATCGTGGAACGCTGGCCGGCGGTCCCGACTGGTCGGTCGGGCAAGACAGCCATCAGCTGGTGGCAAACGGCATACGGACGGCGGACATGAGGCAGTGGAGCGGCACGTCGCCGTCCTGGCCGTCTTGGAACCTACGCATGGTCTACGCGGGCGCCGGCGGGCCGCCGACACTCGTGCTGGGGACTACACAGGGCGTCCCGGCGACGGGGGTCATCGCCTTCGAACTCTGGGATGGGACCGCGTACAAGATGGTGGACTGGCGGGTGGATCCGTACACCGGCCTGGAATACCAGAAAACCTACAGGCGAACGTGTTGGGACCCGTTCGCCTGGACGTACTCGCGTGGATGGTATGTGGGCCTGCCACAGGGCTGGGCCCTCGACGAAGCGCACGGATTCTACCTGGACCAGGTCGGGGTGATGTGCACCGAGCGGATGCAGCTTGACGTGGACTATAACGGGACGGCGAGGTACGCCTGGCCTCCGCACCCGTGGGAGCTGCCCTGATGGCCTGGGGTGAGTCACTGCTGCCTACCATGGATGTCTGGGTCTGCGGCGATCCGCGCCGGACGTTCGGGTACGTCTCCGCCAAAGGGGCCAACGAATCCCACAGGATCGCCGACCTCGAGAGGTCTTCCAATCTCAGTGGGGTTTGGGTCGACCCACCGACAAAGACTCTCTCGCTGCAGCCGATCTACGGGCCGGTGGACAACGGCACGGCGAACTGGTCCACCGTGACGGGTACCGGGACGCCCGGGTGGGACGACTACATCAGGCCTGAGACGAATACGCGTGTCGTCCGCCAGTACGCCGGGCAGTCAGGGATCGCCTGGGCGGCGACCAGCATCGCGACACTGGGGCATGAGTTCATCCTCGACATCTTTCAGGGCCCTGCGGCGCCGGGGGTCAGCAGGCTCCCCGGCACGATTCGCCGAGCCGTGACCTGGCCGCTCCCATTGGCCACGGCGACGCCATCCTATCGGCTGGTGTGGGACTGGGGCGTGGGTGTGGCGCTCGATCGAACGATGGACGC
>MGUL01000006.1:0-966 GCA_001800005.1 Elusimicrobia bacterium RBG_16_66_12
GTCCCGGGTTTCTCGATGACGTTTGTGCTGCTGAGCCTGATCTTCAGCGTGTCGTTCGGCCTCCGCGACGAAGAAGCCTGGGGGACGAGCGTGCGGCTGGGGATCGCCCCGATCTCCCAGGCGACGGTGCTCGGGGGGAAGTTGCTGGCGCGATTCGTGGTCGGCACGGTGCAGCTACTCATCCTGTTGGGGTTCGGTCATCTCACCTACGGGCTCTCGCTCGGCCACTCCCCGCTCGGTCTGGTGCTGGTGGCGGGTGCCATCGTTTTCTCCATGGCGAGCTTCAGCGTCATCGTGGCCGCGATCGCCCGCACCCGAGAGCAGATCATTCCCGTGGGCATGTCGGTGATGTTCATACTGTCCGCGATCGGCGGCTGCTGGTGGCCGTTCTACGACCAGCCGAAGTGGATGCAGACGATCGCGCAGGGTGCCATGACCACCTGGTCGATGTTTGCCATTCACGACGTCATGCTGCGCGAGAAGTCCCTGTCCGAGCTCATGCCGAACATCGCCTTCTTGTTTACATACGGCCTTGTCTCCTTCGCCGTCGGCTTGCGGCTCTTCCGGTACTCGGAGACGTGACGGGACGGTGGTGATTCACCCTGCGGCGTGAACGGCGGACCGAGGGAGCGCATTTCCCCGGCTGATGAGGATGGGCAGATGAGGGTGGTTGCAGTACACTGACACCCATGCGGACGCCAACCCGAGCCCTGGCAATCGCGGTTGCGGTCGCCCTCCGGGGATTCGCCAGCGCCGCGGAAGATGGACGTGGCGCCGCGGCGTGGCAGAGCCTGGAGCCCGGCTTGGAGCTCGGCGTGTTCCCGGCCCCGATCCAATCGCCAGTCGGCGATTCCCTCATTCGAGTCCTTCGCATTGATCCGCGACGGTTCGAGCTCCGTTTGCTGACCGCGTCCGCTCCGGGCCAGGGCCGTCCGCTCACGGCCAAGGAGTGGTGCCGGCGGAACG
>MGUL01000006.1:978-2467 GCA_001800005.1 Elusimicrobia bacterium RBG_16_66_12
CCATCAACGCGAGCATGTACCAGGGCGACTACCAGACCAGTGTCTCGCTCATGAAGACGGCGGATCACGTCAACAACCCGCGGCTCTCCAAAGACAAGGCCGTGCTCGCCTTCGACCGCCGGGATGAGAGCGTGCCGCCGGTGCAGATCATTGATCGGCAGCAGCAGGATTTCGACGCGCTGCGAGAGCGCTACGGAACCCTGGTGCAGAGCATCCGGATGGTGTCCCTCGATGGGCAGAACGTGTGGCACCCCGATGGCCGCACGTGGAGCAACGCGGCCATCGGCATCGATCAGCAGGGGCGGGTGCTGTTCGTGCACGTGCGCTCGCCCTACAACCCGCACGATGTCATCGACGCGCTGCTCGCCCTGCCGATCGAGCTGCGCAACGCCATGTACACCGAGGGCGGGTCCGAGGCGCAGCTCTACGTCCACAGCGGCGGTCAGGAGCTCGAGTTTGTGGGCTGGTCCGAAGGCGGATTCCTGGGCGGTGCCATCGGCTTGCCGATTCCCAACGTCGTCGGCGTTTCCCGCCGCGAGCCCAAGACGGACTGACCCAGCAGTCGCCGGCTTCAGCCCGCGTCCCCGCGCCTGACGGCAGCCGGCGCATGCCGGAGGGCGGTGACCTGAATCCGGTGAAGGGGGACGGTCACGGCGTGTGTGACCTGGGGCTCCTTCCGGCGCGTTTTGCGCTTGCGATATCACGCGATCCCGCGTACGAATATTACGTCGGGATTTCCGCCGACAATCCATTACATTTTTGGGGAGAGGATCGATGCAAACTCGGACGGCCGTGCGCCCGAGGGCTGCAGCCGATGGAGGGAAACGCGCACCGCGGGCCGCGGCGCTCATCATCAACGTGGCGCTCCTGCTCGTGGCGCCGGGTCCGCGGCCGGCGTCGGCGGCGCTCGGGGGGGCCTGGATCGCGACCGGCACGCCGGCGGTGGGAGCGTGCCAGAACGCCTATTTCCCCGTGGCGCTGGGCCTCAGGCGGGAGTACCGCACCAGCTACGCGCGCGAGCAGGCTCGCCCGGTCACGCATTTCGAAACGTTTCGGGCGATCAGCGCGGAGTCCTTCACGCAGCGCCTGGAGTTCACCGATGGTGCGCCCGCCGTCGAGCAAGTCTGGAGATGCGGCGGTGACGGCTTGATCTCCATCCAGCATGGCAATAACGGATCGTCCGGAGGCCACAGCAGGATCGAGACCGTCAGAAGCGCGGGCGTTACCATTCCCGCCGACGACCGGTGGTCCATCGGCCGGCGCTGGGAGAGCCACCACGAGTTGCGCGGCGCCCGGGTCATGGCTGCTGCCGCGGATGGCCGGGCCGGCGCAACCGAAGGCAAGATCGCGATCGCGTCCGAGATCGTCGCGCGAGAGCTCGTCACTACGCCGGCCGGCACCTTCAACGCCTTCAAGGTGTATTTCACCGTCGACCAAGACATCACCGTCGCCATGGGCCGCCGGAGTTTTCCGATGAAGCACTCCTTCA
>MGUL01000006.1:2487-2852 GCA_001800005.1 Elusimicrobia bacterium RBG_16_66_12
AAGGACATCGGCCTGGTGAAGTCCGTCGTCGAGAACCTCACCACCACCGAGCTGGTCTCGTTCGCGCAGTAGCCGCGGGTCTCCGCCGTCTCTTCCCGCATCCGGCGCGTTCGCTGGGTGCGCACCAGTCCGGTGGTCGATTCCGTTACCCGGGAGTTTGCGGGCTTGGATGGCCTCCGCACCAGCGAGCTACGACTGCTTCTCCTCACGCTCGCGAAGCAACGCGAGCAAGATCGGGAGGACGATGCGGTCCTTGGCGCGACCGGCGGTCGACTTGATCTCGATGAGGGTCGGCAGGTTCAGCACTCGCAGGCGACGATGTCGAGGTCTTGGGTGGTCGTGAGCGCACCGTGCAACACCGCGGC
>MGUL01000006.1:2861-3167 GCA_001800005.1 Elusimicrobia bacterium RBG_16_66_12
CACAATGATGAACTCAACCTCGGTCGCCAGCAGAGCGTCAACGAGGGCAGGCAGATCAGTCCGCTGCGGATGTGGCACGGCGGAAGCTCGACAGGAACGCCAGTGCCTGGGCGCTGGCGCGCAAGCGTTCCCAGGGGGAGAGGGCGAGCGCCCAGCGAAGCAAGGCGGCATCGACCTCGTCGGCCGCCTCGACCAGCAACGGATCGGTCGCCATGAGGCGATTGCGTAGTCGGTCGTACTCACCCTTTGCTGCCATTCAATCGCAGCTTGCCAGACGCGATGGTCTGAGCGCAACGGCGAAGATCA
>MGUL01000006.1:3265-3368 GCA_001800005.1 Elusimicrobia bacterium RBG_16_66_12
GGTGGGTGAGCGGCTGAAACCACCGGTCTTGAAAACCGGCGACCCGCACGGGTCCGGGAGTTCGAATCTCCCCCCCTCCGCTCCTTGCCGCAGCCGCAGGCTG
>MGUL01000006.1:3442-4323 GCA_001800005.1 Elusimicrobia bacterium RBG_16_66_12
CGAATGTCCTTGACAGCGCCATCGTCGCTGGCCTATCGGGGGCGAACCTCTTCATCTGCGCCGCACCGCAGGCGGAGAGGCGGATGACGCTGCCCCACGGGGGCCTGGGGCGAGAAGACGGGGTTACGTTTCTGCACCCGCAAGTCGGGGGAGCGAGGTCTGGACTATGTGGACGGACAGGCATGCATGCATGAGGACGCTGGCAGTCGGGGCGCTGTTGCTCGCAAGCGCCGCCCAGGGCGAGGGGCTGAAGCCGGGCGATGTCCTTTCGCGAGACAACTGGGAGTTGGCCAAGGACCTGCTCCCGCCAGAGATTCTGAAATTCTACCAGGCGGGAGACTACCGTAACCCCATCATCGCATGGCAGGAGGGGCTGTACCGCCGCGATGACGTCTTCGAGGCAGCCACCGAGCGGAACCGGGGGCGCTACACGGTGGACGAGCTGGGGACCATCATCGAGAAAGCCACCGGGAAGCAGCCCGATTCCGTCGAGGGTCTCCCGTTTCCGGACATCGATCCCACGGACACCGAGGCGGGCGCGAAAGTGCTGTGGAATCACTACTACGACTACTGGAACCTCGGAAACTACCACAACAACACCGAGGTGTCCTGGGTCGGTCGCCACGGGGCGGAGCGAAAGATCGTCCAGGACGTCTACTTTCTTTACTACGAGTCCCAGCCGCGCGAGTACATTCCTGCGAGCAATCCCAACGGGCTTTTCTGGCAATTCATTTCCAACACCATCGCCCCGGCCGACGTGTACGGAACGGCCGCCCTCTCGTGGCGATTCCGGGATCCGAAGAAGCGGGACTCCATATGGGCGTTCGTGCCGGCGCTCAGACGAGTGCGGCAGGTGAGTCCCTCCAACCGCTCGGATGGCT
>MGUL01000006.1:4332-4697 GCA_001800005.1 Elusimicrobia bacterium RBG_16_66_12
ACATGAGCCAGGACGACGGCCCCTTCTTCGACGGGAAGCCGGAGGACTTCGCCTGGAAGCTGGTGGGTGAGAAGGAGATGCTTCGTTTCGTCGATCCCCTATCGGTGAAGCCGGAGGGGCCCCAGCACGTTCGCCTTCCCGGCGGCGGGTGGCAGGGCAACTGGCCCGCGATGGCCCAGTTGGGCTTCGAGGACCCCAACTGGCAAGGCGTTCCCTGGGCGCCCATCGCGGCCGCGCTGGCACGAAGGCCGCAGTGGATCATCGAGGGCACGCCGAGAGATCGCTACTATCTGTACGGCAAGATCCAGCTCTACATCGACAAGGGAACGTTCAACGGCGCCTGGAACCGGAAGTTCGACTGGAAG
>MGUL01000006.1:4732-5081 GCA_001800005.1 Elusimicrobia bacterium RBG_16_66_12
CCACGAGTCCTCTGCCGGGCGCCGAGAGCGAGCGCCTCTGGGTGAGCAACATGATCTATCGTTGCGTGTACAACGTCAGGATGGACCGGGCGACCTGTCCGCTCGTGCGCGCCGCGGAGAACTGGCCGAATGCCCGGCGAATTCCGCTGAGTCCCGGGATGTTCGACTACCAGGCCCTCATACGGCTTGGGAAGTGATCGCCAGAACGGGAGCGCGGCGCCCCCCTCTCTATCTCCCCCCGTGTCACCGGAGCGCGGGGGGAGAGTGAGAGGGGAGGCGGCTTTTGCCGGCTTGGCTTGTGGGTTGCGGGTGTAACCCGCGCTGTGGTGCTGGCGCGCCCCGGCACCGG
>MGUL01000006.1:5124-5613 GCA_001800005.1 Elusimicrobia bacterium RBG_16_66_12
TGTACCCGTCGGTGTCGTCCTCGCCGATGCCGCCCGCGAAGAAGGTGTAATCGAACCGCACGCGAATCTCGTACTCGCCAGGCTCGGTATCCGGGAATGTCGTGATCGTGATGTGCGCGGCACACTCGCGCGCGCCGGATTTCCCCGGGTCTTCGGCCCAGGCCACGAGGTTGTACGAATCGATCTCGATGATGTCGACGAAATCGCACGACACCAGGAAATCGGCTTCCTCGGACTCATCGACCGTGACTTGGAATGTGAACGTCGCCGACTCGCCTGGCACGAGCACCACGTCAATCCGATTCGGTTCACGATCATCATCGTCGCAGCCGACGCCGGTGACGCCGAGGCCGATCATCAACGCGGCGAACAACACCGAGCGGAGGATGATGCCTGCAACCATGCGGTGCCTCTCACCTGGCGGAACCCGGACCACCCGACAGGTCTCGGCCGGTTCGCGTGATCATTGCGCGGTAGTGTAACAAGAGG
>MGUL01000006.1:5647-5744 GCA_001800005.1 Elusimicrobia bacterium RBG_16_66_12
GCGTCATCGGGAATCGGCGCGGTCCAGGCCTGCCGCAAACCGTCATCATGAGACCCAGAACAACCGTGATGAGCGGGCGCACCTGAGCGCACCAGCA
>MGUL01000007.1:0-172 GCA_001800005.1 Elusimicrobia bacterium RBG_16_66_12
GCTACGCGCACTTCGAGGTCTTCGAGCGGGCGCGTTGGGCCGTGCTCAGTCCCGCGCTGACGGCGTCCGGGTAAGATCCCCACAACGGTTGGCGCCAACAGTTGCGCCTGTGAATAACGTGGATAACTCGAGCCACGCGGGCCCCGTTGCCTCAAGCCCGGGAAATCGGCGT
>MGUL01000007.1:214-1506 GCA_001800005.1 Elusimicrobia bacterium RBG_16_66_12
GCGCTTCGCGAATCGATTTTCTCAATCTCAAAGCCCGCCGTTACGGCTTATCCGAGGATTGGGGGAGGCCATATTTCCGTAATACCGTTCCTATATATTGTCGGCGCATGGAGCAGTGGGACGAACAAGCCCTCCGCGAGATCAACAATCTCGACGCCGCGCGCCTCGCCATCCGGGGCGCCTTGGCCACCATCCGCGACCTCCAGGACGCCAATGCGGGACTGAAAGGCCAGGCCCAGGACGAGCTCGCCAAACGCAAACACCTCGAGAGCCGCATGGCCCAGCTCGACGCAAGGCTGGGCGAGTGGCAGAAGCAGGCCGAAGCCTGGGAGGCGGAGCGGCAAGAGCGCGAGCGTTCCATGGAACGCTGGAAGTCCGAGGCGCGCGCCGAAGTCCGCGCCGAAGAGCGCGCCCGCATCGAGGAGGACCGGCGAAGCACCGAGGAGGTCCTCTCCCGGCTGCGCGCCGACCTGGCCGCCATGGCCGCGGGCCAGAAGGACAAGGAGGAAGCCTGGTCCCAGCTCCGCCTCGACCTCGAGAAGCGCGACGCTGAGATCGCCTCCCTGCGGCGCGACAAGCAGGAGGCCCTGGAGCGCGCCCGCCATGAGCTGGACATGGTCGAGCAGCTGCGCACGGCCCGCGACCGCGAGATCGCCGCCTCCATCCGCTCGCGGGAGCTCGAGCTCCAGGACCGCGAGAACGAGATCGCGTCGCTCAAGCGCGCCAACGAAGAGGCCGAGAAGACGCTCGGCGCCGTCGCCAAGGACCAGGACCAGAGGATCAGGGCGCGAGAGGAATTGCTGGTCAAGGCTTACGCCCTCAAGGAGAAAGACCTCGTTGAGCGCTACCAGCGCCGCGAGGCCGAGCTCCAAGCGCAGTGGTCGCAGCTCGAGCAGGGACTGTGGGCCAAGGCCAAGGAGTCCCGCGCCCAGCTCGACAGCGCAGTGACGAAGCAGTTCGAGGAGCGCTCCCGCCAGTTGGCCGACCGTTCCAAGGAGGTCGAGGACCTCCTGCTCGCGCGCCGCGCGGAGCTCGAGGAGGATTTCCGCCGCCGCTGCGCCGAGGCCGAATCCCGCTACGCCGACAACGAGCGGCGCCTGACCGAGGGCTGGTCGGAGAAAGAGCGCGCGCTGGCCGCGCGCGCGCGCGCCGACTTGGAGGCCGAGCGCCAGGCCCTGCAGGACGAGTGGTTGGCCCGCGGCAGGGCGCAGGAGATCGAGCATGCCGAGCGCGTGCGCGCCGCCGACGCGGCGCGCGTCCAGGCCGAGACCGAGCTCAAGCACAAGAACCAG
>MGUL01000007.1:1527-3024 GCA_001800005.1 Elusimicrobia bacterium RBG_16_66_12
AGGAAGCCGCGCGCAAGGACGGCGAGCGGGTCCGCGCCCAAGACGAGTTCGTCTCACTGAAGACCGCGGAGCTCGAAAAAGCCCATGAAGAGCGCCTGGCCGAGCTCTCCGAGCGGCGCCGAGCCCTGGAGGAGGAGGCGCGCTCCCGCGAGGAGCGCCGCCAGGACGACTTCCTCAGACGCCAGGCCGACCTGACCGAAGAGCACGATCTCCGGCGCGTCGCGCTCCTGGAGGAGCACCGTCGCGCGGCCGAGGCCGAGACCGCCGCCCTCTCCGCCGCCTGCGACCAGCGTCTGAAGACCAGCGATGACGAGTATCGCGTCAAGGTCGCGGAGGCAGAACGCGCCGCGCGCGCGATGGTCGAGCAATACGGAGCCTGGAAGGCCTCGCTGCGCGAGGAGTATCTGCGCAAGGAGGGCGACCTCGACGCGCGCTGGTCTTCCCGCGAGGCGGAGCTGGTGCGCAAGTATGAGACCGCGCTCGAGGAGCAGAGGCGCGCCTTCGCCGCCGAGCACGCGCGCACCCGGGACCAAGGCGAGTCCGGGCGCCGCCGCTCCGAGGAGGAGGCCCTGCGCCGCGAGCAGGCCCTGCGCGCGGATTATGATCGCGGTCTGGCCGAACTGCGCGACGCCCACGCGCGGGACCTCGCCCAGCGAGCGGGAGCGCACGAGACCCGACTCTCCGAGATGAGGCAGAATCACGACGAGGCCCTGCGTCTGGCGCGGGAGAAATCCTTCGAGGATTTCGCCCGAGAGCGCGCCGGGCTCCGAGACGAAGCCTCGCGCCTTCAGGAACGCCTCCACGCGCTGCACGCGGAAGCCGAGCGCAAGACGCTCACGGACGCCGCGCGCATCAAGGATCTGGAGACGCGGCTGGCGGCGGCCGAGCACGACCGCCTCGCGCTGGCCAACGAGGCCTCCTCACGCGAGCGCGACGCCGCCTCCCTGCGCGCGCAGCTCGCCGAGCGCGACCGCCTGCGAGAACTCGACCGCGCCCGCGCCCTCGAGGAGTGCCGCCTCATCGCCTCCGGCGAGACGGCCAAGGCCCTGGAAGAAGCCGAACGCCAGCGCGCTCAGGCCTTCACCGAGCGCCTGGCGGAGATGGAGAAGTCCCTGTCCTCGCGTAAACGCGCGCTGGAGAACTCCCTGGCCGAGCGCGCCCGCGCCCTGGACCAGAAAGAGCGGCGCCTCGAGGAAGACCTCGCCCTCAAGATCCAGGAGTACCAGGCCGCTCTCGCTCAGCCGAAGATGCCTTCCTGACGGGGGTCGTCGCGGGTCAAGCGCCCTCCCAGCGCGGCCGGCGCTTGGCGCGCAGGGCCGCGACGCCCTCGCGCCCTTCCTCGCCTTCGAGGCAATCGGACAGCTCCGAAAGCGCCCCCGCCCACCGCGCGTCGTCGCCCGCGCCCGAGGACAGCGCGCGCTTGACGGCGGCATAGGCGCGCGGCGGAGACTTCGCCAGCCTCCTCGCCAGGCAGAGCGAGGCCTCCCGGACCTCCGC
>MGUL01000007.1:3072-4567 GCA_001800005.1 Elusimicrobia bacterium RBG_16_66_12
GGCAGGACCCCGTCGACGAGAGACGCGGCCAGCGCCGGAGCGCTGCCCAGGGGGGTTCCGCGAAGGACCATCTCCTTGACCGCGCGGGGGTCGCTCGAAAGCTCACGCAAGCGCGCGACCAACGCCGTGGTCGGGGTCAGGGCGGCCCGGATCTCGGCCAGAGAGATCTTGGCGCCGTCGGCCAGCAGACGCCAGTCGCAGGCCATGGCCAGGACCCAGCCCCCGAGGAGTCCGGAGCCCGACATCGCCGCGACGGTCGGCTTCGGGACGGAGAGGAGAGCTCGATAGGCCGCGAGGAGAGCCTCGAAGGGCTCGCGGCGCCGGCCCTCGGGCAAGGACGCGATCTCGCCGAGATCCAGGCCGCTCGAGAAATAGCGCGGGATGCCGGACTCCAGGACCAGAGCCCGCACCGACGCGTCCCGGGCCGCCGCCAGCGCGGCCGCGCGCAGATCGGCCAGCGTCGCCAGGTCCAAGGTGTTCCCGGGAGGGCGCGACAGGGTCAGCACGCGGACGGCCCCCTCGTCGCGGCCGCGCAGCCCGCTCATCGCCGCTCCCGGAGCAGCCGCGGGGGAGATGGGTCGGGCATTCTCAGTGCGCGATCAGTTCGGGATTGCGCATGTGTTCGAGAGCGACCTCTTTGGTGATCATCTTCTTGAGCAGGAGGTTCTTGATCGACGCATCCTTGGGGATCATGCCGACCTGCGCGCCGGCCTGGATGGCGTCGTTCATGGCCTCGATCTTGTTCTCTCGGATGAGCTGGCGCACCGCCGGGGTCGCGATCAGGATATCGCAGGCGACGACCAGCCCCTTGCCGTCGGCGCGGGGGAGGAGCTCCTGGGAGATGACCGCTTCCAGAGTCGTGGCGAGCTGATCGCGCAGGGAGTCCTGGTCGGCGCTGGGCACGGCGGCGATGATGCGCTGGGCCGTCTTCGACGCGTCGCGGGTGTGAAGCGTCGTCAGGACCAAGTGGCCCGTCTCGGCGGCCACCAGGGCGGCGCGGATCGACTGCGCGTCGCGCATCTCGCCGATGCAGAGGATGTCGGGGTCCTGTCGCAGGGCGTCGGTGATGCCGATATCGAACGAGGGCGTGTCGACGCCGACCTCGCGCTGGACGAAGATGGAGCGGCAGGGCTTGAAGAGGGTCTCGATGGGGTCTTCGATCGTTATGACCTTGCCGGGGCGTCCGGTTTGGTTGATCCACTCCAGCATGGCCGCCATGGTCGTGCTCTTGCCCGAGCCGGTGGAGCCGGTGACAAAGATGATGCCGGAACGGCGGTGGGCCAGATTCCCGACGACGGGCGGCAGGCCGAGGGAGGACAGCGGATAGGTCTTGGTGGGAATCACGCGGATGGTGGCGCCCACGGTGCCCAGCGACATGTAGAGGTTGAACCGGAAGCGCCCGACCTCGTCGATGGTGTGCGAGAAGTTCACCCGCATCTCATTTTTGAAGGTCGCGCGGTAAACATCGAGGAGATACGGCTCGAGAATGCGGTAG
>MGUL01000007.1:4598-12348 GCA_001800005.1 Elusimicrobia bacterium RBG_16_66_12
CCGATCTCGCCCGCGATGCGGGCGATGGGGGGGATGCCGTGGATCAGGTGGAGGTCGGAACCGCCGCGAGATGCCACGTCGGCCAGCAGGGTCGTAAGGTCCGCAGTATCAGCCATAAGGCAAGGATAGACTTACGCTGCGGGAAAATCAAGGCCCTCCTTTGCTAGGATATGCGTATTCCGGGCTAGCTCAATGGTGGAGCAGGCCGCTGTTAACGGCAAGGTTTCAGGTTCGAGTCCTGAGCCCGGAGCCAATCTGACTCTGAACGCGGCCGATCGGGCGGCCGAGAATGTCATGTCTTACAACGAGACTGCAATACCCTTGACCTTGGCTCCCAGGTTGAGGACCGCCCGCAGGGCTGCGCGCTTCGGGCCGAGAGGGGACAGCCACCACTTCTCGAAGAGGACCTTGCCGACATGCCAGAAACGCGAAGGTTCATGCAGACTCACTGCGGGGCCGCCTTCCGCGTAAAAATCCCCGCTCCCGAAGGCGGCGGCGCCGCCTCCCGTCTCGATGGCGCACCAGCCGTTGCCGTCGAATCTCGCCCCAGGCCCGCGGCCCTCGAGGTGAGCCAGGATGTTGGTCGCCACGACCTCGGCCTGGCCATGGGCGAAGACGCCGGCTTTGGGCAGGGCCTTGCCCCCGGCGATGGGAATGCTTGCCACGTCGCCTATAGCGTAGACCCCCTCGTCTCCCGTGGTGAGGGTGCCGCGGTCCACGGGGATCCAGCCCGTCTCGTTGGTCAGGCCGGATTCCCGCACCGCTCTGGGAGCCTGGTGCGCGGGCACCCCGATGAGGAGATCGCAAGTCTCGCTCTTGCCGTTCTCGAAGACCAGCGTCTTGCCGTCCGGCTCGATCCGCGTCACCTTGTGGTTCGGATAGAATCGCACACCCTTGGCTTCCAGCATGGTCTTGAGGGCTTCCCCGACCTTCGGGCCTGCCGTGGGCATGGGGAAAGACTCGGGGGTGAAGACGGACACCTCCGCGGACTTGCCTCGCCTGTCCAGGAAGTCCCGGATCAGGAAGGCGGCCTCATAGGGCGCGGCCGGGCACTTGAAGGGGGAAGAGGAGATGAGAACGACGACCTTTCCGCCGGAGAAGGCCTCCAGTGACTTCTGAATCCCGACACTCCCTTCCAGCGTGTAGAGGCTGAGCGCGGCCTCCTGAAAGCCCGGGACCTTCTCAGGGGCCAGCTCGGCTCCCAGGCTGATGATCAAATAGTCGAAGCTCATCGGGCCGACGGAGGTCTCCACCTCTCTCTTGGCGGGATCGATCCTCTGAATCTCCGCCTGGACGAGTTCCACGCCTTTCC
The DNA here is from genome assembly GCA_001800005.1 of Elusimicrobia bacterium RBG_16_66_12. Lineage (GTDB taxonomy): Bacteria > Elusimicrobiota > Elusimicrobia > UBA1565 > UBA9628 > GWA2-66-18. The sequence goes on from MGUL01000007.1 coordinate 5,911, forward strand.
CGAGCAGAGTCCCCAAAGGTCTTTGGATGTCTCGAGGAGTTCGTTTTCCCACGATCAGCCATGGGAAGGATAGGGAGAGGTCGAAATCCCCGTGTTTGTCGACCAGGACGATGCGATGCCGGCCGGACAGACGGCAGGCAAGCGCATTGGCCGCCACCTGACCGCCGATGCCGCCTCCCAGGATGAGAATAGTCTTGCGCTCCATATCGGCCCCCTAGAATTCGTACCGCATGGCAAGGTAGAGGTTGTCATTCCTGTTCAGTTGCCCGAGGAAGGTGGTGCTTCGGGCTCCCCCAAAAATATTGGCTCCCATGGTCGCCGTGAGCTCGTCCGTCATGCGCCAGGCCGCCTCGGGGATAAAGTAGAAGTCCTCATCCGTTGGGCTCCAAAAGGAGAACAGAGAAAGCTTCCAGGTCTGGTACTTCAAGAGCTGCGTGAGCCTCAACGTCAGCAATTGGCGCAGCCGGTCCTGCTTCGGGAACCCGGCGGGCAGGCTCGCCTCGTAGCGGTCGTAGCGGTGCATGTATTCGCCGTAGTATTGCAGGCCGGCCGTGAAATCAGTCCACGGGGAGCGCTGATAGCCCGCGAGGAACCGGGTTTGCGAGTTGGGGATCATGGGGTTGCTTCCCGCGCGATCCTGCCTGGAATCGTAGCAGCCGGCCTCAAGGCTCAAGACTCCGCCCGCGGCGTTTCCTTGAAGGCTGGCCCCGTAGACGGAGAGTCTCGGGTAGACCATCGTGAGCTTGGAAGGGGCCGTCATGGAGTCCGGCTCCATGGAAGGGGTCCGAAAGAAACCCCGGTAGGCGTAGAGCGCCGCGTCGAAGCCCAGGATAGAGCGGTAGAGTCTTGCGGCGAGTTCCGTGTTTCCCAGATCATGACGCGGCCTGGATTCCGTGCGGTTCGCCACCTGCTGGAAAGGATCGAAGATGAAGAATCGCTGGCTCGTGGGGAGTTGATCCGGCTCGAAAAACGGGATCGCGACAAGGTCCAGGGAAGCCTGGTCCGAGTAGAAACTGGTCTTGAGGCTGCTCGCCCCGGTCTTCAAGTATTCCATGGGGCGGCCGGAGAAGAGCGCGACGTAGTTCTTGGGGAAGAGATCGTTGATGAAGAGAAGATCGCCGACGCCCCAGGTGTGGATCTGCCGCCCCGCCCTGAGATCCCAGGGGCCCTCGGCGTAGCTCAGGTACGCCTCGCGCATATCCATGTCCGACCGGCCGTCCGCCTCGTCGCGGAAGAAATCCGCCTTGACGAAGTATCCCGCCCCGCCTTTGGGGGCGGCCCCTGAGAGCTGGAGTTGGAGCCTCTCCTCGCCCAAGAGGAAGTCCCCCGACGGCGGCTTGCCCTGCCCTGTCGCGCCCAGCCGGGAGGCATAGTTGACCTGCACGGAGCCATGCCATTCCAGGCCGCCGAGCCCCGAGGCCAGGTCGCCGGCCCAGGCCGAGCGGCACGGGGCCAGGAATAAAACGACCAGAATCCAGGCGCGTTCCATCGCCTATTTGATCCAGCTCCCGGGCGGGTTCCTCAGCGCCCGCTCGCTGAATTCCTCCGGTTTGAGCGCAAGGCGGTACTTGGCCTCGCTGAACTCCACTACGGTCTGGTGGCCCGTCTTGAGGTTTTTCATGGTGCGCTTCAAGATGGTCGGCACGCCGTCGATCTCTTTGATCTCTCCCGCGGAGAACTCTTTGAAAAGCTGGTCCTGCACGTCATAGTACTCTTCCTTGAGGGGAAGCGACGTCGCCTTGTCGATCCATGAGACTTTTCTCTTGTAGGAGGCAGCTCCCCTGGGTACGCTCTCGATCACGTAGCAGGGCTTGCCGCCGTGCTCCTCCTCGCGGCTGAGCTTGTGCTCGTCGGCCTCCACGTCCCTGCCCGAGACGTCCTCATAGGTGAAATCGGAACCGACGAAGCTCGATTGCGAGTCCTTCGCCGCGATGCGCTGGACGAGGTTCAAGGCCGGGATGAAGAGCCAGCGGTCGCTCTCTCTGGCGGGATACTTGTAGACGAGGAAGGCCATGCGGCGGACGTCCCCAGGGGCATGGAAGTACATGAAGTATCTTTGGTCCCCGCCTGGAGGCATGTTGATGCGCAGCATCGTCAACTCCCGAAGGCGCTCGCTTCCCGAGGCTCCCGTGAGCGTCATCTTGATCCGGGCCCTGAAGCTGTCGCCCTGATAGAAGAAGGCCCGGTGCATCTTTCGGACGATTCCGGCGGGATCCGCCGTTTGGGCAGAGGATGGCGCAATCGCGGTCAGCACCAGCGCCGCCGCGGCGACGGTCGTCTGGAATATGAGTTTGGTCATTTTTGGTTCTCCTCGGCGGCAAACAGCCATTTCCTCAAAAGCACGATCAGGGCGGGTATGTAGACGAAGCAAAGAATCGCGCTCAAAAGCATCATGCTCACGATAAAAGCGCCCACGGTGACGTACGGGGTGAGCGGCGCGAAAAGCATCACGGAGAAGGCGGCGGCGAAAAGAACGGCGTTGCGCAGGATGCCCTTGCCCGGGCGCGCTGCGGTCCATACAAGGGCTTCCTCTATGGACTCCGGGCCGGGCGCAGCCCGGCCTTCCTCAATCCGTTGTCGGAACCTGTTGATGAAATGGATGGAGAAGTCCACCGCCATTCCCAGGGAGAGACAGGAGAGCACCGAGATGGGCATGTCGAAGTCCTTGCCCATGAATCCCACGGCGCCATAGATCAGAATGACGGTGAAAAGAAGCGGGACGTAGCCCACCACGGCCCACCTGGGCGACCGGAAATTGACGGCCAGGATGACGAAGATGACGACCAGGGCCAATAGGAAGCCCTTGATCATATCCCACAGCACTTCATCGTTCCAGACCATGTTGAAGTAGGCGATGCCGGCGGGCGTGATCTCCAGGGCTAGTGGATTTTCCCGCTGATACGCTTTGGCGGTCTCGATGACTCCCCTCATGGCTTTGGCGTCCCAGGTCTTGAGCTGCACCCACACATTGGCCTTCTGGAAGGAGGGGTCCACGACGTTGTCGAGGTCCGAGGGCTTGGCGGACATGGAGAAGAGGAACAGGTACTGCCCAACCATCTCTTTGGATTCCGGGATCCTGTCATAGGCCCGGTCGTCCTTGTGCAGGACGCGGTTGATCCGCTTGACGTAGTCCACGACCGAGGTCGTCTTGCCGACGTCAGGAAGGCTTTCCAGGCGGCGCTGGAGTCCCTCGATGTGTCGGAGCGCCTGGGGCGTCTTGATGAACTCAGCCTCGCCCTCTTTAGAACCGACGACCAAATATCCGAGGGAGGTCCCGCCCAGCGCCTTGTTCATGACGCGGTCGGCCGTGCGGACCTCACTGGACTTCTTGAACCACTCCACCATGTTGTTGTTGACCGTGATGCGGGTCGTGCCTGCGACCGCCACGGCAAAAAACACAAGACCCGTCAGGACCACGATCCAGGGCCTGTGCGCCCCCAGGCCCGCGAGGCGTCCAAGAAATAACGAGGTGTGGCTGGTCTTGATTTCTTCTCCTTGAGAAGCCTTCTCGACCGATTCCGCCGTGACGAAGGTGAACATCGCGGGGACGAAAGTGAAGCTCAATATCCTCAGGATGACGGTCCCGAAGGCCACGAGGCCTCCGAAGACCTTGACCGGGATGATGTTCATGAACAGGAGCACCGAAAATCCCGCCGCCGTGGCCAACGCCGTGTAGCGCACGGGCCGCCCCACCGCCTGCATGGTCTTAAGGATGGCGGCCTTCTTGTCACGTTCCTCTTTGTAGCGGAAGTAGAACTCGTTGAAGATATGGATGCTGTCCGTGGCGATGGCCATCAAGAAGACCGGGGCCATGGAACTCATGACGTGGATGGGCAGTCCCAGTCCGATCAACAACCCCATGCTCCATATGATGGCGATCATGGCGTCCATCATCAGCGCGACGGAGAGGAAGAGATCGCCGAACATCAGGTAGCGGACCATGAACATGACCAGGCCGGCCATGGGCGCGAAGATCGCCATCAACTTGAACATCTCCGCGCCGAAAGTATCTCGTGCCACGGGATCGCCGGCGACGTAGTAGTTCTCCAGGCCGTCTTGTTGCCCGACGAGTCCCCGAATCTTGTCGGCGATCTCCTTGCCGTTGGCTCCCTTCTCCAGGGGGACGTAGATCGCCGCCGTCTTCCCATCCTGCGAGATGATGCGGCCGACGAACATATGGTTCTCAAAAAGCTGTTTGCGCAGCCTATCCAACTCGCGGGGGCTTTCGGGCACATCGGCCATCAGGGGGCTCACCTGGAGCGTCCCCTTCTCGACCGTGATGTTGTCTATCGTCGTGAATCCAGCCACGTCCCTGGCGGCCACGCCCGGGATCTTAAGGATCTCAGCGGTGATCGTCTTGATCTTTCCCAGCGTCCCCTGATTAAGGATGCCGGACTCGTTGGCGATTCCGACGACGATCATGTCCTCATAAAGGTCGAATGTCCGCTCCACGGCATCATTCGAGACCCGGACCTCCGAGGTGGGGGGAAGCATGTTCTTGGGGTTGGTGTCCGTGCGGGCCTTGGGGAACTGGGTCAAGAATCCCAGGGTGATGAAAGCCGTTATGAACACGACCCATCGGGGATGATCGACGGAAAGCTCGACCAGGGAGAAGTTTCGCAGCCTATTCATGGGATTTTCCTCGAATCAGAGCCGCCGCGTCTCCCTGCTCCTGCAGGCGCTCGAGGAGCACCTGCCGCAGGAGATCGTACGCCTTGAGCATCTTGGGGAATGACAGCCGGTAGTAGATGCGCCGCCCCTCGCGTCGCGACGTCAGTATCCCCTTGTCCCGAAGAACGGTCAGCTGCTGGGAAACGTTGGCCTTGGGGATTCCCATCTCCTTCGTCAGGTCGCCGGCGGTTTTTTCGCCCTCGCGAAGCAGGCCGATGATCTCGAGGCGCTTGGCGTTGGAAAGCACGGAGCAAACCTGCGCATGCATCTCGTAGATCAGCCTCTGGGTCCGCTGTCTTGCCACGGCGCCTCCGACCAATATTGTTGCGATATTGCGCAACTGTATAATAGACGTATCGAGATCGCCCTGTCAAGGAACGGATTTCTTCAGACGGCCCGCTCCGAGCCGCTGATAAAGGACCGGGAGAACGATCAAGGTCAGCAGGGTCGAGGTGGCCAGGCCGCCGATGACCACGGTGGCCAGCGGCCTCTGCACCTCCGCGCCGATGCCGGTGTTGAGCGCCATGGGCACGAAGCCCAGGCCCGCCACCAGCGCCGTCATCGCCACGGGGCGCAGGCGCGTGAGCGAGCCCTCCTTGGCCGCCTGCTCGGGGGTGTGTCCCTTCTCGCGCAGTTGATTGAAGAAGGTCACGAGCACCATGCCGTTGAGGATGGCGATGCCCATCAACGCGATGAACCCCACCGAAGCCGAGACGCTCAGGGGTATGCCGCGCAGGGCCAGCGAGAAGACGCCTCCGGTCATCGCCAGCGGGATGCAGGTGTAGACCAGAGCCGCCTCGCGCAGATTGCCGAAGCTCCACCAGAGGATGAGCAGGATCGCGAGCAGCACCGCCGGAACGATCAGCACGAGCCTCGCCCGCGCGCGCTCCAGGTTCTTGAACTGTCCGCCCCAGGTCATCGTGTAGCCCTCGGGCAGCTTGACCTCGCGCTCGACGGATGCGCACGCCTCCGCCACGTAGCTCGCGATGTCGCGCTCGCCGAGGAACACGGCGACTGCCGCGTAGCGCTGGCCGTAGTGATGGGCGATGGTCGTGACCTCGTCCTTGCTCTCGAAGTCCACGACCTTGTGGAGCGAGATCGAGCCTCCGTCCATGCCAACGGGCAAGGACTTGATCGTCTCGACGTTCTCGCGGTGCTCCTCTTCCACCCTCAGCACGACGGGAAAGCGCCACTGAGCCTCGTAGAAGCTGCCGACCTCGCGGCCGGCCATCGCGGCCTCGAGCAGGCCGCTGACGCGGCGCAGGTCGAGGCCGTAGCGCGCGATGGCCGCGTAGTTGGGCCGGGCGCTGAGCACCGGGCTCTTGCGCAGGGCAGTCAGCGCGTCCATCTCGGCCTCTTCGGTCCCCGGCACTTTCTTGAGGACCGCGCTCGATTGCTCCAGAAGGTCTATGAGGACGGACAGGTCCGGCCCGTAAATGCGCAGGCTCACGTCGGCGCGGCTGCCCTCCAGGATCTCGGCGAAGCGCATCTCGATGGGCTGGTTCTCGGCGATCTCCTGGTCCGGCGCTTCCTTCTCGATCGCCTCCTTGATCGCCGCGTAAAGCTCGGCCTTGGAGCGCTTGCGTCCGTTCTCCTGCGCCGGCCACTGGGAGCGGTCCCTCTTAAGGATCACGAAGGTGTCCGCCAGGTGCACGCCCATCGGGTCGGTGGCGGACTCGGGCGTGCCCAGGCGGCCGAACACCCGCTCGACCTCGGGGAAGCGGGCGATGACGCGCTCGCTCTTCTCCTGCATCCTGAGCGAGGCGT
>MGUL01000007.1:12359-15472 GCA_001800005.1 Elusimicrobia bacterium RBG_16_66_12
GCCGATGTCCGAGCCGCGCGTGAAGTTGATCACGAGGTCCCCTTCGTCGAGCGGCGGCATGAAGTCGGCGCCCATGCGATTGTAGGCGAAGATCGAGCCGGCGAACAGAAGAGCCGCCGGGATCGCCGCCAGGATCGGACGCCGGAGGCAAGCTTCGAGTACGGGCTCATAGACGCGCAGCAAGCGCGAATAGAGGAAGCCATCGCCGCCGCCGTGGCCCGCGGGCGCTTTGAGGAACAGGTAGGCGAGCACGGGCATGAGCAGCACGGCCACGATCAAGGAGGCCCCCAAGGCCATCAAGACCGTGATCGCCATCGGGTGGAAGAGCTTCCCCTCCACTCCCTCGAGCGACAGGATGGGAACATAGACCAGCATGATGATGAGCAGGCCGAGCGCGACCGGCTTGATCACCTCGGCGGCGGAGTCGCGGAAAAGCGCGAACCTCTCCTCCCGTCCGGGCGGGCCCTTGTGCTCTTCGAGGCGGCGCAGGGAGTTCTCGATCATCACGACCGCGCCGTCGACGAGAAGGCCGAAGTCGATGGCCCCCAGGCTCATCAGGCTCGCCGAGACCCCGAAGAGGCGCATGCCGATCGCGCCGAAGAGCATCGAGATCGGGATAGCCAGCGAGACGAACAGCGCCGCGCGCAGGTTGCCGAGTATGGCGAGCAGGACCGCCACGACCAATACGGCGCCTTCTCCCATGCTCGTGACCACGGTCTTGAGCGTGGCGTCGACGAGGTATCTGCGGGTATAGAGCAGTTCGACCTCCACGTCCGGCGGCAGGGGGGCGTCCTTGAGCGCCTGCTCGGAGTCGAGCGCCACCTGGCGGGAGTTGGCCCCGCTGAGCATGAGCATGATGCCCATGACCGTCTCCTCGCCGTTCTCCGTCGCGCCGCCCATGCGCTGGGCGAAGCCTTCCTTGACGTCGGCGACCATCGACAACGTGTCGGGCTTGCCGCTGACGTCGAGCTTGATGGGGATGAGGCGGATCTCGTCGAGGCTCTTCAGCCGGCCGGAGGAGCGCACGATCACCTGCCGGCCCTTGGGCTGGATGTAGCCGCCGCCCGAGTTCTCGCCGAGCCCTTCCAGGCGCTCGACGATCTGCTCGATGGTCACGCCGACTTTGTCCAGCCTTTCAGGGTGGATCTCGATGTGGATTTCCTTCTTGTAGCCGCCCGTCGCGTCGATCTCGGCCACGTTCTTGATCGAGCGCCGCAGGTAGGGCACGAGGACGAAGTCCTGTATGGTCCTCAGGTAGAGCAGGCGCTCCCGTTCGGACTTGGCGGCCAAGGGCGTGCCGGGCTTGGCCTTGACGGCGTACATGACCACCTCGCCGAGACCCGTGCTGATGGGGGCGAGCTGGGGCGAAAGGCCGGCGGGAAGCTCTCCGCCGGCCCCCTGCAGCTTCTCGCTGACCTGCTGGCGCGCCCAGTAGATGTCGGTCTTGTCCTCGAAGGTGACGACGACCTGCGACAGGCCGTACTTGGAGAGGGAGCGCACGTCTTTGACATGGGCGATCCCGCTCATGTCCGTCTCGATCGGGAAGGAGACGGTTTTCTCGATCTGCTCCGGGTCCAGGGCCCCGGTCTTGGTGTTGACCATGACCTGCACTGGAGTGATGTCGGGCACGGCGTCCACCGGGGTGACGGCGACGGCGTAGAGCCCGGCAGCGCAGCCGGCGGCGAAGAAAAGGATCACCGCGAGGCGGTTCTTCAAGGTCCAATCGAGCAAGCGGGTCATGTCGTTCTCCTAAAATAAGGCGAGCTTGGCGAGAGCGTCGCGGTCCGCGGCCAGGGCGAGCAGTTCCGCCGCCTTGGCGGCCAGGTCCGACTGCGCGTCGAGGGCAAGTCCGTAGGTCTCGGCGGCGGAGCCGTCCAGCTCCAGGAAGGTCAGCAGATCCACCTGGCCTTTGCGGAAGCCCTCATCCGCTCCCTTGAGCTGGCCTTCCAACTCGGCGAGCGTCTCGGGAGGGTACTTGAGGACGACCTGCCGCGCCGCCTCGTACTCCACCAAGGCGCGGAGAAGCTCGGCCTTGAGCCTCTGCTCGGCGTAGTCGAGCAGCCGCTCCTCGGCCAGGAGCTTCTGCTCGGCGCTCTTGACGCCGGAACGGTTGCGATTCCAGGAGGGGAAGGAAAGGCTCAGCCCCAGGCCGTAGTCCCTCCCGATGATGTCGGGCTGGCCCCTCTCATAGGAAGCGACAAGGGATGTGTCGGGCAGACCCTCGCGCGATGCCAAGGCTCTCTCCAGCCCCGCTCCTTCGACCGTCAGTCTTCGCGCGCGAAGCTCCGGATTGCCGGCGAGAGCCTTGTTCAGCCACTCCTGATCGTCAAGGCCCCGGGCGCCGGAAAGCCAAGGCACGTCGATGTCGGGGTACGCTCCCGCGGCGAGAGGCACGACTGCCTTCAATCTCTCCAGCGAAGCCTTGTAGTCCGCTTCGCCCCGGATCGCCTCGGCGACCAGGTTCTTGACCCGGTTGGTGACGATGCGGCTCTCCGCCATGCGCTGAGGCGTCGGGAACACGCGTCCCGTCAGGTAGGACTGGACCAGCTCGAAGCGCTTGCGGCGGCTCTCGGCGAAAGCCGCCTTGCGGCGGCCGGCGGCGTACTCGTAAGCTCCCTGCGCGACGCTCAGAGTGACCTGGACTTCCGACGCCTGGCGCTCGACGCGCAGGGATTGAGATTCCAGCCCCAATAGCCGTCCGCGCAGGCCGGGCATGCCCGTCAAGGGAATCGGCTGCGCGAGCGACAGCTCGTAGCGCGACCCGCTCGTCTCGGTCTGCTTCGTGCGTCCGAACAGCAGGCCCGTGGACGGGCCCTGCCAGACGCGGGCCTGCGCCGCCGAGAGGCTCTTCTCCTCGACGCGCGCGTCCTGAGCGGAGAGAAGAGGAGTCGTCTTGAGCGCCAGGCCCACAAGTTCCGCCAGCGAGTACTTTTGAGCGGACGGAGCGGCCTCCTGGGCGAAGCCCGGGCAGGCGAGGATCATGAAAACGGCCACGGAGGTGAAACGGCAGTGCATGGATGTCATAGCGCCTCGTTTGATTCGGGTCCTCTTCCGGGCTGCGGGCGCCCGGCAAGAATACAGAAGACGTCGGAGCGGCTGCGTGGGGATGCGGC
>MGUL01000008.1:0-8593 GCA_001800005.1 Elusimicrobia bacterium RBG_16_66_12
GGTCGTGCACTCGCCGGACGAGAAGGGGACGTGGACGACGGGGCTCTTGTCCAGCTTGCGGAAGTTCGAGTGGCAGACGAAGCAGGTCGCTGCCGGCATCTTCTTTAAGCCGACCTTGCCCTCCTTCGTCGCCTTGTCGTGGCACATCTCGCAGGAGCGCGAGCCGAAGGGGACGTGCTCCTTGCCTTCGATGATGAGTTTCGCGTTCTTCGAGGCGTGCGGGCTGTGGCAGGTCGTGCACTCGCCCTCGAAGGAGCTGACGCCGTGATGCGCCGCGGCGAGCGGCTCCGACTTGGGGTCGTGGCAGCCCGAGCAGAGTTCATTGACGGGGGCGTTCAGGAGATGGGGCTTCTCCGAGGAGTGGCTCTGATGGCAGGCGTTGCAGTCCATGTCCTTGAACGCGGAGTGGACCGAGGCTTTCTTCATGTCTTCGGCTCGGTCGGCGTGGCAGGACAGGCAGAGGGGCTTATACTCCAGCGTCAGCTTCGCCGGGTCCTTGGGGTCGGCGTGGCACTTGGAGCATTCCCCCGCCTTGACCGGGGCGTGGGCGCCGGCCTTTCCCGAGTATTCTTTGGCCTTCGCCTCATGAGCCGCGGCGAAGGCGTCCTTCTTCGACGAACCGCCGAAGAAGCCGGCGGAGGCGCCGCCGGCGAGAAGGCCGAGGAGGGCGAGGACGCCGAGGGCTTCCCTGAGTCCGAACTTCTCCATGCGCCGCCGCAGCGCGTCGCGCGACAGCCCGAGGGACTGGGCGGCCTTCTGTTGGTTGCCGCCGCTGCGCTTCAGCGCCTGAAGCACGAGGTCTTTCTCCACGTCCTCCAGGCGCAAGCCGTCGGGAGGCAAGGTGACGGGCGCCGCCTCGGCCCTCTCATTCGCGGCCTGCGCGCGCGCGATGTGCGCGGGCTGGGCGGCAGCGACCGGCTGGAACTGCGTCTCATCGAGGATCATCATCCGCTCCAATACGTTGCGCAGTTCGCGTACGTTGCCCGGCCACTTGTACTCCTGGAACGCGGCCAGGGTTTCAGGCGGGAGGACGGGCTTCGGCTTGCGCAGGTCCACGCACAGCTTCTCCACCAAGCGGTCGACGAGAGGAAGGATGTCCTCCCTGCGCTCGCGCAGGGGCTTGAGCTGGATGGTCAGCACGTTGACGCGGTAGTAGAGGTCCTGGCGGAAGCGCCCTTCGGCCACGGCCTTGGGCAGGTCCTCGTTGGTCGCGGCGATCACGCGCACGTCCACGGTGATGTCGTCGCGCCCGCCCACGCGCTTGAAGGTCTTGTCCTCGAGGGCCCGCAGGACCTTGCCTTGCAGGCTCAGCGGCATGTGGCCGATCTCGTTGAGAAAGACCGTGCCGCCGTCGGCGATCTCAAAAAGCCCTTTCTTCTGGCCGACGGCGCCGGTGAAAGAACCTTTTTCGTAGCCGAAGAGTTCGCTTTCCAGCAGGTTCTCGGGGATGGCCGTGCAGGAGATCTCCATGAAGGGGTCCGAGGCCCTCACGCTGCCGTAGTGGATCGCGCGGGCGAAGCGGTCCTTGCCGCAGCCGCTCTCGCCCAGGATCAGGACGGTGCCGAAGGGGGTGGCGGCGATCTTGCGCGCCATCGCCAGAGCGTCCTTCATCGAGGGGCTCTCGGCCACGATGGTCTCGAAGCTGTATTTGTTCCGGCCCTTCTGGGAGGCGCGGTCCAATCGGCGCTTGAGCTGCGCGGTCTCGAGCACGCGCTTCAGCGTGATCTTGAGTCCGGTCAGCTGCAGGGGCTTTGAGATGTAGTCGACCGCGCCCTCGCGCAGGGCCGACACGGCGCTTTCCAGATCGGCGAAAGCGGTCATGATGATGACGGGCAGGTCGGGGTTGCCGCGGCGGGCGAGCCTCAGCACGTCGAGGCCGCTCTCGGTGCCCAGGCGCAGGTCGGTCAGCACGACGTCGGGATTCTCCGTCTCCAGCGCATTCGCGGCCTCCGCGAGGTCGGCCGCAGCCACGGTCTTGTAGCCCGAATTGGAGAGGTCCGAGGACAAAGACCAGCGGATGAGTTCCTCGTCGTCCACGATCAGGATCTTCGCCGACATTCTAGACCCCCGCCGATTCCAGGCTCTCCGCCGCGGGCAGGCGCACGAAGATGCTCGTTCCCCGGCCCGGGACGCTCTCAATCCATATCTCGCCGTCGTGCGCCATCACGATCTGACGCGACAGCGGCAGTCCCAGGCCGCTGCCGTTCTCCTTCGTCGTGAAAAAAGGGCGGAAGACGTGCTCCAGGTTCGCGCTGGAGATGCCTTGGCCGGTGTCGCCGACCTCGACGAGGACCGCCCCGCTCGCCTCGGCGCGCGCGGCGACGGTCAGGGTCCCGCCCGCGGGCATCGCGTGGAGGGCGTTGAGACAGAGGTTCAGGAAAACCTGCTCCAGCTGTCCGGGATCGCCGCGCAGGCCGGGGAGATCCGCGGCGACGTTGCGCTCGAGTTTGATCTTCTGCGTGCGCAGGCGGCTCTCGATGAGGTCCATGACCCGGCCCAGAGGTTCGTGCAGGTGGTAGGGGCGCACGACGGCCTCCGGCATCCGCGCGAAGCGCAGGAAGTTGCCCATCGTCTGCTCCATCCGGTTGAGCTGGCCCAGGATCTTTCCCAGGATCTCCCGGCGCGGGCTGCCTTCCGGGGCCTCGGCCTGCATGATCTGCATGGCGGAGCTGATCCCGGTGATGGGATTGCGGACTTCATGGGCGAGGTGCGCGGAGAGTTCTCCCAGCGCCGCCAGGCGCTCCATATGCGCGACCTGACGCCGGTGCAGGTCCACGATCTCGCGGCGGTCGCGCTCCAGGCGGCGCACCATCGCGTTGAAGCCGCGCGCGATCGAGCGCAGTTCGCCGGAGGGCGGGGCCTCGACGCGGGCGTGCAGCGCGCCGTGCGCGACGAGGTTCATCGCCTCGACGATGCGGCCCAGGGGCTCGTCAATCACGCGGCGCACGATCAGGAGCGTCAGCAGGCCGACGGCGATGAAGGACGAGAAGAGGATGATCAGGCGTCCCTTGAGGTTGGCCTCGGCCACGGCCTGCCGGTCGCGCTTCGGGGAGACCAGCCGGATGTAGCCGAGCGTCCCCGAGTGCGGCCCGTGGCAGCGCACGCAGCCCTGCCGGTTGATGACGGGGAAGTCCATCACGATGTTCTTGTCCTCGTCGACCGGCGGCGCCGCCAGGCGGCGCGGGCGCATGTTCCTGCCCAGGTCCTCGGTATTGACGGCGTTCTTCCCGGGGTCGAGGAGGAACATGCGCTCATCGCGGCCGCGGCTGTTGTGGACGGAGAAAAGGCGGCGGATGGGCTCGTGGTTCCCCTGGAGCATCGAATCCATGATCACGCGCTCGATGACGGGGAACAGGGAGAGCATCGTCGAGCGCTCCATCTCCACGACGCTGCGGCGCGTGTCCTGGATGTAGAGGACGAAGGTCGCCCCCGTGACCAGGACCATCGAGGAATAGAACGCGAAGAAAGCCTGCCTGGCGAGGGGGACGTTGCGCCAGGCGACACTGAGACGCCGGCACCAACGGTGCGGCAGCACGCGCCTCATCTCCAGTTTTCCCACTTATAGCCCTCCGCAACACTTCAGCCGAAGGAAACCCAACCAACCTGAAATGGAATTGACAGGGATAGGGGCCGGGTCTACACTCAAGGCAGGAGGCCAACCCCATGAAAACCCCCAGGCCTCGCCGCCTCGCGGCGATCGTCGTCGGCGCGCTCTTATATCTCGCTGCGCGCGGCCCTTGGCCGGACGGCGACTTCAAGGACCTTCGCGACTCCGTCGGCGATCACGGTTCGAGGCTGAGCGCGGGGCACGCCTCTCTCGGCGCGGGAGCGAGCAGCTGCGTGTTCTGCCATTTCCCCCACCAGACCAAGGCCCTGAGGCCGCTGTGGCTCAAGGAAGGCAAGCACGACAACGCGGACTTCGGGCGGGACTCGCTGCAGGGGGGCGCAAGCAAGAGCGAGCTCTGCATGTCCTGCCACGACGGAGCGGTCGCTCCTTCCTTGCGCGCCCATTTCATCGATTCGTCGGACGACGGGTCTCAGTCCCACGCGTCGGGCGCGGGATCCAACCATCCCGTGGGCGCGGACTATCTCGCCGCCTTCCGCCGCGATCCCGAATCGTACAACGACCCGACCTTGAACCCCAAAATATTCCTCGAAGAGGGCAAGGTCGGCTGCGTTTCCTGCCATGCCACTCACGACCTCAGCGCCGTCTCCGTCAGCAGCGTCCGACGCGAAGTCTGCATCGAATGCCACCGGCGTTGAATCCGCCGCCGAGGATGCGCGAAACCGCGCACCCCTGAGCGCAGCCGAGGCCGCCGTGGCCGCCTGCCGCGCGTTGTAAAGCGGTTCCCGCTGGTCATAGTGTTGCCTCGCAGGATGGCAAGATGACGAGTGAATGGCTGGTGGTCGGGCTGAACCACTCGACGGCCCCCGTCGAGATCCGCGAGGCGATCTCCCCGAAACCGCACGAAGCGGGGCGCATCAATGCCGTCGTCAAGGAGGCCGCCGGTCAGGAAGGTGTCGTCGTCGTTTCCACCTGCAGCCGCTTCGAGATATACTTCCAGCCGGGTCCCGGCGGCGAGAAGACCATGGTGGACTGGCTGAACCAACGCGCCGGCCGCGACCTCTCGGAGTGCCTCCATATCCGCCGCGGTCCCGAGGCCGTCAGCCATCTTTTCCGCGTCGCCGCGGGACTGGATTCCTGGGTCGTGGGCGAGACCGAGATCCTGGGCCAGTGCAAGTCCGCCTACCAGAACGCCTGCGCCGAGAAGACGGTCAACCGCTTCGGTCACCTGTCCTTCCAGCGCGCGCTGATGGTGGGCAAGAAGGTCCGCAACGAGACCCGCATCGTCGGCGGCATCGCCTCGATCGGCGGGGCGGCGGCCGTGATGGCCCGCAGCATCTTCTCCGACCTCAAGGAACGAGTGATCGTGGTCTTCGGCGCGGGGACCATGGCCGCGTCCTCGGTGCGCCACCTACGCTCCAAGGGCGCGGGCGAGCTTTTCGTCAGCAACCGCAGCCTGGACAAGGCCCAGGCGCTGGCGGGCGATCTGGGCGGCAAGCCCATCACCCTCGCGGAAGGTTTCGACCGGCTGGACCAGGCGGACATCGCGGTCTTCTCCACGGGAGCCGACCGCTACCTGCTTGACGGGGCGGCCGCACAGGCCCTGTCGCGGCGCCGCGGCGGCCGGTCTCTCTTCATCATCGACATCGCGATGCCGCGCAACGTGGACCCCGAGGTCGCGGCGGCCGACGGCGTCTACCTGTACGACATCGACGACCTGAAGGGCGTCGTGCAGAAGAGCCTGGCCAAGCGGGAAGAGGACCTGTCCCGCGCGGCCGGCATCGTCGCCGCCGAGAGCGCGGACTGTTGGGCCCGGCTAATCCACCCGCTGCCCGCCGCCGCGCCGCGCGTGCCCGTCGCCGCCTAATAGCAGGACCGTCCGGCCTTGGGAATTCGCGCTTGACAAAATGTATAGCATGCTTTACAATACGAAATGTATGGTGTGCTTTACATTTCATCCGGAGATGATGCCTTGAAGATTCAGAACAGCGTACGAGAACTTCGCACACATGCCGGGCTCACTCAAGAAGACCTTGCCGAGAAGGTGGGCGTGACCCGCGTGACGATCAACTGCCTGGAGCGCGGCGTCTATCTGCCGAGCCTGGCGCTGGCCATCAAGCTGGCCCGTTTCTTCCGGCGTCCGGTCGAGGAGATATTCATTATGGAGGAACATCGATGAAGAAGATCGCGTTGAAGGGACGGAATCTGGTCATGCTGTATCTGAAGTGGGGTTGGCCCCTGTTGTGCGCGGATGCCGCCTTCGAGATTTGGGCCGGTGCGCCGACCTCATTATGGCGTACGATGCTCAACGATGCCGCTTTCGCCTGGGTGCTCTGCGCGCCGGCGGCTCCTCTGACGCTGTTGCTCGATCGCTCGCGACGCGAGCGCGCGATGTCGCGCCTCTGCGGCCTGCGCGAGGGAGATGAGCGCGAACGTTTGGTCACCGCCGAGGCCGCGCGGTCGACGCTGCTTCTGGCCCTCTCGGCGGAAGTCATTATGCTCGTTCTCACCATGGTCAGCGTCAATCTCGTCTGGAACCCCGCCGCGCCGAAAGGGGCGAAGCACGGGCTGCTGCAGGTGGGGATGTCCTTCAGTTCGGCGCGTCATCTCGATCCGTTCGGCGCCGCGGCGGGTCCGCAGTCGATGCTGAAGGTCGGAGATACGCTGGAGGCCGGCCGGAGCGCGATGGAGTTCGGCGGCTACGTGCTGTCCCCGTCCGCGTTCCCCATCCTGGCGCTGCTGATCCTCGTCCAGTTGGCGGCTTTCAAGGGCTTCGCCTTGCGCCAATATGAAGGCATCGACGTATAGGCTCGCCGTCGCCCTGATGGCCCGCGCGCTCGCGACGCCGTGCGCCGCGGCACCCGCGTTGACGGCGGACATCCCCGTTTCCTCCGCGCCGGTTCGGTCCCGAGCGGAGCCGTTCACGTTCCAGTTCGGTTTTCAAAAAGGGATCGGATCGCGAGACCGCTCTTCGATCGGCGTCGGCAGCGGTCTGAAGGACGGCAAGCCGCTGGAGCTGGCGTTGTGGGGCGGGGGCGGCGCCGTCGCCGGCAGCATCGCGGGGCCGGCGGGCGCGGTCGTCGGCGCGGCGGTGGGAGCCGTCGTCGGTTTGGTCGTCGCGGTCTTCGCCGTCCCGCACAACGGCCCTCAGCCGGATTGAACCCGGCGCGCGGCGCGGATCAAAACTCGCACCGGTGCGAGTTCGATGTGAAAAACCCCATCGTGCGCTGCGTCGAAAAAACAGTGCCCCCGGCTGGGCTCGAACCAGCGACCAACCCGTTATGAGCAGGCTGCTCTGACCAACTGAGCTACGGGGGCGTCGTCGGATTTTACGATACTTTTCACGGCCGTGAGGGCGGCGAGGCGAGCGGAGTCGGGTTCAGCCGCGGCGGCAGGGAGGCTCCGGCGGAGAGCACCGCCTGGGCGCCGTCCTGCTGGCTCAGGCCCGTGGCGAGGACTTTGTCGACGGGGACCAGCACATGGTCGCCGACGTAGATGTGGTTGGTCGGGACGTAGACGCAGACCATGCGGCGCGCCTGCGCGCCCTCTCCCAGCGTCAGTTCGTTGGTGACAAAGCCCAGGGAGTAGACCTCCGGCCGAGGATACTCGATGAGCACGACGCCGCGGAAATCGGCGGCGGTGTCGGGCCGGAACGCGGTCGAGAGCTGCTTGACGGTGCGATAGACCCAGCTGAAGACCGGGATCTTCAGCAGGAGCTCTTCGATGAGCGCGATGATATGCCGGCCGAGCACGTTCGTGCCGAGCAGGCCCGCCGTCAGGATGATCAGCAGCGCGGCGATCAGTCCGAGGCCCGGGACCGCCCGGCCGATCAATCCCATCACCACCGGCGACAGGATCCCCTCGATGCCCGCGACGAGCCAGGCGATCAGGATGAAGGTCAGGCTGGCGGGCGCGACGATGAACAGCCCCGCCAGCAGCACATGCTTGAGCCGGGACAAGAACGAGGGCTTCATGGTTTTCAGTATAGCAAGTGATACAATCGCTCTCATGTCAACCGCCACCTCGACCGCCATGAAATTCACGCTGAGACCCCGCCGCGCCGTCTACCTGAAGCCCGGGCCCGCCTCCTTCGAGGGCATCGAGACGCTCGAGGCGATGGACGCCGCCTACCGCGCGCTCTGCGCGATCCTCTTCAACTATGTGCCTAACTCCGGTCATCCGGGCGGCAGCATCTCCTCGGGCCGCATCGTCTCCTCTCTCCTCTACAAGAACCTCCGCTACGACTTCTCGCGGCCGGATTCCATCGACAACGACCTACTGGTCTACGCGGCCGGTCATAAGGCGCTGGGTCTCTACGGCATGTACGCGCTGCGCGACGAGTGGATGCGCATCGCCCGTCCCGACCTGCTGCCCGCCGAGCGCCGCCGCCTGCGCCTGGAGGACCTGCTGGGATTTAGGCGCAACCCGAAGCAGTCGACGCCGCTCTTCCGCCAGTTCAAGTGCGCGGCCCTCGACGGCCATCCGACCCCGATGACGCCATTCGTTCCCGTCGCGACGGGCGCTTCCGGCGTCGGCGACTGCACGGGCGTCGGCCTGGCCCTGGCGGCGATGGACGCCTTCGGCGCGGCGGGCCCGCGCGTCCACATCCTCGAGGGCGAAGGCGGGATGACTGCCGGGCGCGTGCACGAGGCCCTGGCGGCGGCCGCCACCGGCGGCCTGTCGAACGCGATCATGCACCTGGACTGGAACCAGGCCTCCATCGACTCCGACCGCGTGACCGCCGAGGGCGACAAACCCGGCGACTATGTCCAGTGGGACCCGCGCGAGCTGCTCTACATGAACGACTGGAACCTCGTCGAGGTCGACGACGGCAGCGATTTTGCGCGCGTGCTGGCCGCGCAGCAGGCGGCGCTCTCGCTCGACAACGGCCAGCCCACCGCGATCGTCTACCGCACGACGAAGGGCTGGAGGTACGGCATCGAGGGCAGGGGCTCGCACGGCGCGGGACATGCCTTCTGCTCCGAGGCCTTCTATAAGGCCGTCGAGCCCTTCGAGACCGCCTTCGGC
>MGUL01000008.1:8622-10406 GCA_001800005.1 Elusimicrobia bacterium RBG_16_66_12
GACCGCGTCGAGGCGGCGTACTGGGAGACTTTGCTCGCGATGCGCCGGGCGTTCGAGACGAAGCGCCCCGAAGTGGCGCGCTTCGCGGCTGAGCGCGTGGCTGAGGCGGGACGCGCGACGCCGAAGGGCCGCGCGGTGCGCGCCGGCGGCCCCGACCTGGAGGCCCTGTACAAGTCCGACCTGAAGCCCGAGACCGTCCCGGCCGAACTGAAACTGGAGACCGGCAAGCCCGCGACGCTGCGCGGCGCGTTGGGCGACGCGCTGGGATATCTCAACACCGTCACCAAGGGGGCCATCATCACCTGCGCGGCCGACCTGGCCGAGTCGACGAGCGTGTCTCCGATCAACAAGGCCTTCGCCAAGGGCTGGTTCCACGCGAGGAACAACCCTGCCTCGCGCCTGATCTCCGTCGGCGGCATCTGCGAGGACGCGATGGGCGGCGTGATGGCCGGGGCGTCGAGCCTGGGCCTGCACATCGGCGTGTCGAGCTCCTACTCGGCCTTCATCGCCGCGCTCGAGCACGTCCCCGCGCGCCTGCACGCCATCGGCCAGCAGATGCGCCGCGAGGCGACGGGCGAGCCTACCCGGACCTGGATCATGGTCAACGCCCACGCCGGGCCTCTGACCGGCGAGGACGGGCCGACCCACGCCTGCCCTCAGGCCCTGCAGCTGCTGCAGGACAACTTCCCGAAGGGCTCGCTGATTACGCTGACCCCCTGGGACGCGCAGGAAGTCTGGCCGCTGTTGATGTCCTCCCTGCGCGCCAGGCCGGCGGTGCTGGCTCCGTTCGTCACGCGTCCCGCCTGCCCGGCGCCGGACCGCGCGAAGCTGGGCCTGCCTCCCGCGTCGGCGGCGACGAAGGGCATCTACGCGCTGCGCCGCGGCGGCAAGGCCGCCGTCGTCCTCCAGGGCCACGGCGTGGCGCACTTCTTCGTGCGCGACGTGCTGCCTAAGCTCGACGCTTCGGGCGTCCAGCTCAACGTCTTCTACGTCGCCAGCGCCGAGCTCTTCGACCGGCTCACGGACGCCGAGAAGCGGGTGGTCTTCCCGCCGGAGATGGCCTTCCACTCCATGGGCGTCACGGACTTCACGCTGGCCACGCTCTGGCGCTGGGTGCGCTCCGACGCGGGCCTGGCGGCCAGCCTCTATCCGCTGAAGCAGGGCTACCTGGGCAGCGGCTCCGGAGACAAGGTCTTCGAGCAGGCGGGGCTGGACGGCCCCGGACAGCTGGCCGCGATCACGGCCTGGGTCAGGAGCGTGGAGGCCCGGCCATGAAGAAGGACTGCGTCTGTGTCGAATGCGAATACTGCCGGCTCGAGATCGAGAAGGCCAAGGCGAAGCGCGTCTGCGCCAAGACCGGCGAGAAGCTGAAGCAAGGCGAGGTCATCCACCGCTGCGCCTGCAAGAAGTTCAAGTCCCCGTCCCCCGCGGCCCACTGGGGACCCTGAAGACCAAGATCACCAGGCCATGAAAGCGCGATTGGCGGCGTATAGAGACGGCAAGCTCCAAGAGACTTACCCGCTCCCCGAGCCCGGCACGACCATCGGCAGGGACGAAGAAAACCACATTTGCCTGGACCATGTCTTGGTGTCCCGGCGCCATGCCGCGATCAAGGCGAAGGATGACATGTGGGTGATCAAGGATCTTGACAGCACCAATGGGATAGAAGTCAACGGCGCTTCCGTCAAGTACGCCGTGCTCAAGAACGCCGATGTGGTCGTCATCGGCCCATTTTGCCTGGTCTTCGAGACCGCCTCGGAGAGCGCCGAATGGGGGCCGGCGCG
>MGUL01000008.1:10438-13532 GCA_001800005.1 Elusimicrobia bacterium RBG_16_66_12
GCCGACGCCCCGGCGCCGAAACCCTCGCCGGCGACCATGCCCCTGCCCGGCCCGCGCGTCAAGCCGTCGGCAGCTGAAGGATGAAGGAGGCCCCGCCTCCGGGGCGGTCTTCCGCCCAGATGCGGCCGCCCAAGGCCTGAACGGCTAGACGGCAGAAGGTCAGCCCGATGCCGGTGCCGCCGTCTCCCGAGAGGGATTTCGGCTGCGCCGTCGAGTATTTCTCGAAGATCGCCCTCTTCATCCCGTCGGGAACGCCCGGGCCGCGGTCCATGACGCCGAACCGGACTCCGCTTCCGTCGCGCGTCGCCTCGACCTCGACAGCGCCTCCAGCGGCGGAGATATTGGCCGCGTTGGCGATCAGGTTGACGAGGATTCGAAAGAGGAGGGTGTGATCCGCGGTGATTCTCCGCATCTGCGGCGCGACCCGGACGGAGAGCGTGACGCCCTTTCGCTCCAGGCGAAGAGAGAAGAGCCTCTTTATCTTCTCGAAGAACGGCTCAAGCTCCAGCGGCGCTAAATCCGTCTTGAGGCCGCCGGTTTCAGCCCGCCCGACATCCAGGAGGTCGTTGACCATCAGCAACAGGAAATCGGCGGCGACGGCGGCTCCCTCCAGAAGATTCGAGTGTTCGTCCTTCGTGATGAGCCCCCGAATCTTGATGAGATCCAGCGTGCCCATGATCGACGTGAGCGGGGTCTTGAAATCGTGGACGATCATGTCCGTGACGTCTTGACGCGCGCGGTTCATCAGCTCAAGATCGTAGTTCTTCCGGCTGAGATCGTCGTGCAGCTGCTTGATATGGAGGTGGACCTTGACGCGGGCCAGAAGCTCATCCACGGCGAACGGCTTCTGGATGTAGTCGTGGGCGCCGGCCGCGAACGCATCGCGCCGCGTCTGCAGATCATCCCGCGCGGTGAGAAACATGAAGGGCGTGCCGACCGTCGCGCCGAGGCCGACGGCCTTGCAGACATCGAACCCGCTGCCGTCCGGAAGGCCGATGTCGAGGATGACGAGGTCGGGGGCGCAGCGGGAGAAACTGAGAATGCCGTCGGCGGCCGTCGCGCAGGCCTCGACCTGGAATCCAGCGTCCTCGAGGGCGGTCTGAGCCAATCCTTGGACGTTCGGATCGTCTTCGATCAGCAGGATCTTGCGAGGCATTGCGCTCTATTCGACCTTCAGGCCGATGCTCTTCAGGAAGCCGTCTTCCCTCGGCTCGCGGCCGAGGAAGGACTTCAGCGCCTCCATCTCGTCGCCGGAGGAGCCGACTTCCAGGATCTTGCGCCGGTACTGCGCGCCGAGCGACGGGTTCATGACGCCCTCGGCCTCGAAGCGGCTGAACATGTCCTGCGCGTAGACCTTCGACCACAGGTAGCCGTAGTAGCCGGCGTCGTAGCCCATCAGGTGGCCGAAGCTGGCCTGCGGGGGGGTGCCCTCGGACATTGGGATCAGGAAGACCTCCTTCATCACCTTGGCGTAGGCGGCGCTGGTGTCGGAGGGCGGCGCGGTGTGGTAGAGCTGGTCGATGGAGCCGAAGTTGAGCTGGCGCAGGTTGAAGAGGCCCGAGTCGGCGTTGCGGGCCGCGATCATCTTGTCGAGCATCTCCTTGGGCAGCTTCTTCGAGCGGTCTAAGTAATGGCCCGACAGGGCTGAGAGCACCGCCGGGTCCCAGACCCAGTTCTCCAGCATCTGCGAGGGGCCCTCGACGAAGTCGCGGGCGACCTCCGAGCCGGAGAAGCGGTTGAAGCGCGCCCGGGTCAGGGTCTGGTGCATGATGTGGCCGAACTCGTGGAAGTAGGTCTCCACGTCGTCGTGGGTCAAGAGCGACGGGCGTTCGGCCGTCGGCTTGTCGAAGTTGGCGACGATGGCCGAGACGGGCTTGCGGTAGGTCCCGTCTGTCAGCGCGCGGCCCTTGATCAGGTCGAAGGCGGCGGCGTGCTTGTACTTGCCCTCGCGCGGGAACATGTCCATGTAGAAGTAGGCGAAAGGCTCGCCGCCCGCGGCTTCCGAGATGGAGAAGAGCTTCACGTCCGGGTGCCAGAGGGAGGCGTCGTCGATGCGTTTGAACTTGACGCCCAGCAGCTTCTGATAGACCTCCAGCATCTGCTCCGTCACGAGGTCGGCCGGGAAATACTCGCGGATCCTCCGCTCGTCGACGGAGTAGCGCACGCGCTTGAGCTGGTTGTCGTAGAAGCGCCAGTCCCAGGCCCGGAAGACGGGGTCGGCGTCCTTGCCCTCGAAGACCACCTTGAGGGCCTTCAGCGTGACCAACTCGTCCTCGGCCAGCGGGCGCAGGCGGGCCTTCAGACGGTCGATGAAGGCCTTGACCGTCGAGGGGTCCTTGGCCATGCGCGTCTCCAGGACGTAGGCGGCGTGGCTGGGGTAGCCGAGGATGCGCGCGGCCTTCTTTCGCCGGGCCAGAATCTCGTCGAGCAGGGGACGGTTCTCGAGGGAGGCGCGGTTGTTGAACTTGCCTTCCAGGATCTTGCGCGAGGCGCCGACGCGGACGTTGTCCATGAACGGGAAGTAGTCGGGATAGTCGAGCGTGACCTTGTATTTGCCGTCCGCCTTCTCCAGCCGCGCGATGAAGTCCTCGGGGGCGCCGTCCATCTCCTCGCGCGTGAAGAGGGCGAAGTCCTTGGACTCGTTGATGTTCCGGGAGAACTTGGACTCCAGCTCGGTCAGCTGCTTGCGAATGAGGGTGAGCTGAGCGCGATCGGAGGCGGGCAGCTCCAGGCCGGAGCGGCGGAAGTCCAGCAGCTGCTTCTCGAGCAGGCGCGCGGAGTCGCCCTTCAGGGCCTCGCCCTTGGCCGCGTAGTCCTTGAGGGCCTTGTAGAGGTCCTCGCGCGAGAAGACCTCGATGAAGAACTTGCCGACCTCCGTCTCGCAGTCGTTGCCCGCGGAGCGCACGGCGGAGGAGACGGAGACGTGTTTCATGAACTGGCCGGAGGACGTGTCCTCGTAGAGCTGTGCCAGGGTCCGGTCGAAGGCCCAGGGAGTGTTGTCGAAGGTCCGCGCCGTCTGCGGCAGGGACGCGATCTCGGCCAGGCCCGAGTCCGCGCGCTTCTGGGCGTCGCGGCAATCTTGAAGAAGGGCGGC
>MGUL01000008.1:13538-18172 GCA_001800005.1 Elusimicrobia bacterium RBG_16_66_12
CGGGTCGTAGTTCAGCGTCGGCGCCGGGATGAAGGTTCCGGCGCGGGCGGCGGCGGCGAGCAACAGGAGAAACAGGGGGTTTTTCATGATGACCTCAGGATAGCAAGCTCAGGGGACGTCGCGCACGACCAGGAAGCCGTCGGCGGTGCGCGTCAAGGACACGCGCGTGCCGCCCAGGTCGACGATCGCGGGCGCGTCCAGCGCGAGGGCGGCTTCCGCCAGCGGCCAGGCCTTCGACGACATCCCGTCCTCGTGGACGAAGAGGAAGCTGCGGGTCGCGGCGAAGTCGAGGCCGTCGGGGAGGACATCGCGTCCGTAGAAGACCCAGAACTCCCGGCCGTCGGCGGAGAAAAGCGTCGCGCGGGCGCGCGCCGCGTCGAGGACCGCGCCCGTCTTCATGTCGTGGGCGGGGCCGCTGGTGCCGGGCGCGGGCGACATCTTCAGCGTGCTGCCGCGCGCCGGATTGAAGATGTTGGCCTTGACGCGGAAGTTGTAGACAGTGGCCGCGTCGATGCGCGCGTTGACGCCCGAGCCGCGCAGCTGGTTCAAGTCGCCGAGCGCGGCCAGGACCGTGCCCTGAGCGTTGGAGAAGGCCAGGTAGAACTTGCTGAAGGCGGCGTCGGTCGCGACGCCAAGGTCCAGCGCGCGCGCGCCGAAGAGGCGGTTCGCCACCGAGAGGTTCCGGTCGAGCTGGGCGGCCAGGTTCACGCGCCCAAGCTCGGCGCCGAGCGTCGCGTCGGGGCGCGGCGGCGTCGGCTCCAGCGGGGGCTGGAGGACCGGTTCCGACGGCGTCTGGGCGGGCCGCACGAGGAGGGGCGCTTGGAGGAAGCTCTGCTCCGCGAGATTCCGGAGGGATTCGACGCCGGCGGCGGAAACGGGCCGGCCGGCGGCGACGAGGGCGGCGAGGATCAGGGTGTTTCTCATCGGGATGGGGCGAAAGCGCTCAGGCCGAGGCCTTGGGCGGCGCGGCGCGGGTCGTCGGCCAGATCGATCAGATAGAGCATGGGCCGCCAGTTGGCCTGGACGGTGGTGGCGATGGCGGGCGCGCCGGGGTAGAAGCCTCCGTCCCACATGGATTTCGGGGTCAGCTCGAAGGTCCAGGAGAAGACGCCGTGCTCGCCCCAGGCCCAGTCCGTCAGGTCGCCGGTGGCGACATAGAGGCCGCTCGACTGCATCGGGGTGTAGCCGGTCATGCGGCCCATCTCCGAAGCCATGACCTGGTAGGCCTTCAGCGCGTTCTTGTCGGCGATGGGCTCGTGGGAGCCGCCCCAAGGATAGAGGACCAGCTCGCTGAACGTGTGATAGGAGAGCAAGGTGGTGAGATTCTTTTTTCCCTCGATGAAGGCTTTGATCGCCTTGGTCTCCGGCTCCGAGAAGGCGGAGGAGCCGCGGTAGGTGTCGTCGATCGGGTAGGGGGAGGCCCCTTCGCCGCCCCAGCCCCAGGCGTAGTTGCGGTTGAGGTCCACTCCGACGGTGCCGTCGTCGTTGCGCCGCATGTTCTTGCGATGCATGTGGTAGGTGTCGCTCGAGACATCGTACTCCCCGCCGTCGGGGTTGACCATGGGGATGATGGTGATGTCCCGGCTGGCGAGCAGGCGGGCGACCTCGGGGTCCTTCCGGTTCTCGACGAGGCGCTTGGCCAGCAGGAGCGGCACCTCGTTGGAGAGATGCTCGCGGGCGTGGTGCATGCCCATGAACGCGATGCCGGGCTTCCTGCTGACGGACGCCGCCTGCGCGTCGGGACATAGGCGCAGGGCCCAGATGTCGCGGCCTTGGATGGTCTTGCCGATGGAGAAGAGGGACGCGATGTCCGGGGCTTTGCCGGCCAGGGACCTCAGCTCGGCCGCGGTCTCGGCGAAGTTGTGGTAGGGCGCGTCCTTGCCGGGGAAGTCGCGGGGCCGCATGCTCGGCGGGACTGGGCCGACGGAGAGGACCTTGAGGCCCGCGGCCCGGGCCCGCGCGACGGCCGCCGGGGTGGCGAAGCCCGCGACCTGGCCGGGGCGGAACTCCTCGAGGCTGACGCCGGCGGTGGCGGCTGTGGTCCTGGTCTTGCTGTCGCCGGCTTCCAGGACTACCCAACCGCCCTTTTCGATCGCGGGGGTCTTCGGCGCGGGCGGCGTTTCCAGGGAGGCCGGGGCCGACCGGCCGGCCGCGTGTCCGTCGAAGCCGTGGTCGGGGGCGGCCGAGGCGCGGGGAATGGACAAAAGAAGGGCCGCAAGGAGGGGCAGGCTTCTCATAGGGTTCGATTATATCCGCGGCCGTCCGACGGAGTCAAGCGAAAAAGGGCGAAAGGCCTAATTCTTCCCCGGGCCTTTTAGGGCCTCTTCCGGAGCGTCTTCGAGGGGCCCGCCCTGAGGCTTGCCGGGGATCATTCGGGGGGTCATGCCTTCCAGCCCGACGGCCTTGGGATGGCCCTTGTCGATGGCTCGGCGCCGGGCGGCGAACTGCTTGGTCATGATCCTTGTGCGCTCCAGGCCCTCCTCGTACGAGACGGGGACGCCGGAGGGTTCCTCGCTTTCCCCGGTCTGGTCGGAGGGCTTGCCCAGGCTGGAAATGCCCAGGAGCTTGGATTCCTCCTGGAGGTAGCGCGCCTGCTGGGCGTTGTCGTAGCCGGTGCTCGCGGCGCCGAGAAGGCCGGCCAGCGTCACCGAGGAGGGGGCTGGCGCCTCCAGCCTCGCGTCTCCGCCCGCGGAGCGCGGCGCATCGCCCGCGGGGCGGCAGCCGGCCGTCAGCGCGGCCGCGAGGATCACGACGGGGGGCAGACATCGGAGCATGCCCGCTCATTATAGCCCCGAGACGGCGCCTCCGCTAGTCTTTTGGAGCGGCGTCGGCGGAGGCGAGCGCGGCCATCGCGGCGGCGATGCCGGCGCCTCCCGCCAGGACGGGCAGGAGCACGCCGCACTGCCTCGTGTAGATGAGAATCGGACAGACCGTGAGCGCATAGCCCGCGAGGACCAGCACCAGGCCCTGCTGGCCGCGGCGCGTGAACGCGCAGGCGGCGCCGAGGGCCAGCAAGCCGAGGCCGTTGGCGAGGATGATCAGGGTGACGCAGAGTTCCATCATGTGCAGCCCGCGGGCGATGTGCGGCGAGGCGTCCTCCACGAGTCGGCCCGTCCAGGCAAGGCCGGCGTCTAAGAGCAGGAGCGTCGAGGCGACGAGGACCGTCTGGAAGCTGGCGGCGCGCACCGTGTTCCAGACGCCGTCCCATGCGCCGCCCAGGGATTCCAGGAAGATGCCGTAGATGTTCTCCGCGGACGGGTGGAGGCCCTTCGGCCGCAGGAGCCCGCCGAACAGGGCGCCGAGGGATACCGGCTTGTCCCGACGTTTCAGGCTCGGCATATCCGACGGACCGCCGTCCTGGCCTCCGTGGAGCGAGAAGTCCTGCCGCCGGATCAGGATGCCCCTGCCCAGGACCTTGCTGCGCCACCAGTTCGACGTGCGCCGAGGGTCGAACCGGATCTCCGACGAGCCGATCAGCGTCCGGGACACGATGGCGCCGGTGAAGACGAGCGCGGTGAGGCCGAGCGTGAGAGCCTGGAACAAGAGGGCCATTCTCGGCTCGCGCGCGGCCAGGAACTGGGTCGCCGCGGCGAGGGCGACGTTCATGACCGTCAGGCCCGCGGCCGTGAGGCCGAGGTGCCTGCTGGCGGCGCTTGCTGCGGCGCGGACTCCGGCCCAGGCTTGGCGCATCGCGGTCTGATTTCCCCCGCTGCCTACTGCGTCGCGCGCTTGGCGAACTTCAGCCTCAGCTTGCGCGCGACGAAGGGGGTGACGAACTGCTCGGTACCGGCGCCGAGGCGCGCGACCTCGCGCACCATCGAGGAGGCCAGGTAGGTGTACTGGTCGTCCGGCATCAGGAAGACGGTCTCCACGTCCTTGCTGAGGCGGCGGTTGAAGGAGGCGAGCTGGAACTCGTAGTCCATGTCCGAGACCGCCCGGAGGCCGCGGATGAGGATCCTGGCCTTCTTCGCCTTCAGGTAGTCGACGAGAAGGCCGGAGATGGTGTCCACGTCCACGTTTGGGAAGGGGCGGATAGCTTCCTCGACGATCTCCAGGCGCTCCGAGACCGAGAAGACCTGCCTCTTGGTCGAGTTGTTGGCCACGGCCACGATCACGTGGTCGAAGAGCCTGGAGGCTCGCTGGATGATGTCAAGATGGCCGCGGGTGAGCGGGTCGAAGCTGCCGGGGTAGATCGCGATTCGGCCCATGTCCGGAGTTTAACAGGACGCCCGTGGGTTGTCAACGCGCATGCGCGCCTCAGGGCTCGGCGGGCACCCGGCGCAGGGCGGAGACCGCGGCCTCGATGCGGGCCAGCGTACGGGTCGGATCGGGACGTCCTTCCTTCGGCGAGAAGCGCGGGTCGCCGAGCGCGCCGGCGACCGCCGCCTCGAGCGGAGGCAGGGCCTTGGCGAACTTGAGCTTCGCCAGGGCCTGCGCCGCCTCGGCCAGGACCTCGGCGTCCGGGTGGGCGGTCAGGGGGAGGAGCGCCGGCCCCCCGAAGGCCGGGAACTCGGCGGCGAGGGGGATGAGCGCGAGCATGTTCGCCGTCTCGTCGGTCTCGGAGCGCAGGGCGTCGCGCAGGATCGGCCAGGCTTCTTTCGCGAGGAGGCCGGCCGCTTCCTGCTTCTTCTCGG
>MGUL01000008.1:18240-19903 GCA_001800005.1 Elusimicrobia bacterium RBG_16_66_12
AGGTCAGGAGCCGGAGGAGCGCGCGGGCCGGGGCGTCTCCCCGTGAACGCCCCAAGGCCGCGGCCGCGCGCCGCACCGTCTCCAGGTCGCGTCCCGAGGGGCGGGGGCCGTAGGCGCGCGCCGCGCGTTCGAGCGGAGCGGGGTCGACGCACCCCAGGCGCGAGGCCGGGACGAGGACGTCGTCGACGAGGCCGCGCGGCGAGTCGGGCAGGGCGATGGCGGCGCAGAGGCTCCTGCGCTTCGGTTCGGGGGGGAGGTCCAGGGCGCCGAGGCCCTGGGCCGCGGCGGAGCGGACATCCGGGTCCTGCCCGGGATCGAGGAGGATGGCCGTCAGGGGCTTGTAGGAGGCGGGGTCGCCGAGAAGGCCGAGGAAGATCGTCGCGAACAGCCTCACCTTGGGAGGCTTCTCAAGATCTCGAGCGAAGTCCGCGAGAGGCGCCGCCGCCTTCCAGGAGTGCGGGGTCAGTTCGCGGCCGAGGGCCTCCAGGCTCATGTCGGACCGGGCGATCTCGCGGGCGTCCTGGCCCTGCGTCGCGGCCGCGGCCTTCTCGACGCGTTCCATGACCCGCTTGACGGCCTCGGCGGCTGTCTCCGCCCGGGCGGCAACGGCGAGCAGGGACGTCAGGACGAGGACGATCATCAGCCCGCGGCGGGCCCCGCCGAGAAATAGCGCGCCTGGGGGTGGGAGAAGACCAGGGCGGAGACGCTCGCCTCGGGGTCCATCATGAAGCCTTCCGTCAGCTTCACCCCCGTGTGCTTCTCGGGCTCGAGTAGGCTGAAGAGCTTGGCCTGGTCCTCCAGGTTGGGGCAGGCGGGGTAGCCGAAGCTGACCCGGATGCCGCGGTACTTGCCTTGGAACTTCTCGCGCACAGTCCGGCCGACGGGGTCGCCGATGCCCCACATCGTGCGCAGGCGGTCGTGCAGGAGCTCGGCGAAGCCCTCGGCCGACTCGATGGCGATGGCCTGCAGCGCGTGCGACTTCAGATACTCGCCCGCGTCGCGGTAGCGGTCGGAGAGCTCGCGGACGCCTCCGCCGCAGGTGACCACGAACATCGCGACGAAGTCCCGTCCCGTGCCGGCCGGGCGGGCGAAATCGGAGAGGCACAGCCGTTCGCCGGACGGCTGACGGGGGAAGTCGAAGCTCGCCAGGGGGTGGGACGACTTGGGGGAATCGTAGACGTTGAGCCTCTCGCCTTCGGCGTCGGCGGGGAAGAACTTGTAGACGGCCTTGGCCGTGATGAGCTTCTCCGATAAAATCACATCTTGGAGGGCCCTCACGCTCTTCTGCAGCTCGATGGCCTTGGGGTTCTTCTCGGCCAGATGCTGTTCCAGGCCGCCGCGCAGGCCCAGGTGTTTGCCGTAGAGCATGATCGGGTTGATGTAGCCGAATATCTCCGAAACCGAGAAATCGGAGAGGACGTGGAGCTTTAGGTCCGGGGGCGCCGGCG
Source organism: Elusimicrobia bacterium RBG_16_66_12 (assembly GCA_001800005.1). Taxonomy (GTDB): domain Bacteria; phylum Elusimicrobiota; class Elusimicrobia; order UBA1565; family UBA9628; genus GWA2-66-18. The sequence goes on from MGUL01000008.1 coordinate 19,689, forward strand.
GCGGCGCCTCGTGCGCGATGCGCGCGCGGGGGGACTCGGCGGCGGGCGCGGCCTCCGACGGGGCGGCGGTCTCGACGCGCAGGAACTCCTGGAGCTCCAGGTTCTTCGCGAGCAGGGCCAAGCGCTTGTCGCCGAAGAGGTCGTTGCACAGCGACAGCCCGGTCATCGCGTCCTTGGCGTAGAAGACGGGCCCGTCGTAGGCCGGCGCGATGCGC
>MGUL01000008.1:19936-20810 GCA_001800005.1 Elusimicrobia bacterium RBG_16_66_12
CCCGACCAGGACGGGCAGGCGCACGCCCGCCGCGGTGAGGTCCGAGGCGGAGACCACCATCATCTGCGCCGACTTGACCAGCAGTCCCGACAAGCCGACGGCGTCGGGCTTGTGCTTCTTCACGGCCTCCAGCAGCTGCTCCGGGGCGATCTTGATTCCGAGGTCCACCACTTTGTAGCCGTTGTTCTTCAGGATGATGTGGACGAGGTTCTTGCCGATGTCGTGCACGTCGCCTTTGACGGTGGCCAGCAGGATCGTGGCCCTTGTGGACTGGTCGGCGGCGGTCATATGCGGCTCCAGGTGCGAGACCGCGGCCTTCATCGCCTCGGCGGACTGGAGGACCTCGGCCACGATCATCTGGTTGTCGCCGAAGAGGCGGCCGACCTCGTCCATGCCGGCCATCAGCGGCCCGTTGACGATGTCGAGCGGCTTCAGGGTCTTGAGAAGTTCGTCGAGGTCGGCGCGCAGGCCCTCCATCGAGCCTTCCACGACGTTGCGGGCGACGCGCTCGGCGATGGGCAGCTTCATGCGTTCCGACGCGCTCTTCTCGACGACCTTCACGGCTCGGAAGTGGGCCGAGAAAACGGCGACCGCGTCGAAGCCGGGGGGGCGGGAGGCGTCGCCCGGGCCTTTCCAGGAGAGGAGGCCCCAGGCGAGAGCCTTCTCCTCGTCGGGGATTTGGGAATAGCGGGCGAGCTTCTCGGCGTTGACGATCGCCAGATCCAAACCCGCCTCGACGCAGTGATGAAGGAAAACCGAATTCAAGACTTCACGACCCGCGGGGGGCAGGCCGAAACTCACGTTGGAGATGCCCAGCACGGTCTTGCAGCGGGGCATCGCCGTCTTGATCAGGCGGATGCCCTCGATGGTCTCG
>MGUL01000008.1:20857-24635 GCA_001800005.1 Elusimicrobia bacterium RBG_16_66_12
GGGTCGAAGATGATGTCTTCCGGGGCGACGCCGTACTTGCCGGTCAGCAGGTCGAAGGAGCGCCGAGCGACGGCAAGCTTGCGCTCGCGCGTGAGCGCCATGCCCATCGTCTTGTCCTCGTCGATGGCGCCGACGACCAGGGCCGCGCCGTACTTGTGGAGGAGGGGGACGACGGCCTCGAAGCGCTCCTCTCCATCCTCGAGATTGACGGAGTTCAGGATGCACTTGCCCGGGGCGCGCTTGAGGGCCTCCTCCATGACCGCGGCGTCGGTCGAGTCGATCATGAAGGGGACCTTGACCTTGCGCACGGCCTTCTCGAAGAAGGCGACCATGTCGGCCTTCTCCTCGCGGTCGGGGTTGGCCAGGCAGACGTCGATGACGTGCGCGCCCGCGCGGACCTGGTGGCGGGCCAACTCGGCGGCGGCCTCGATTTCGCCGCCGGCGATGAGTTCCTTGAACTTGCGCGAGCCGATCACGTTGGTGCGCTCGCCGACCAGCAGAGGACGGCGGTCCTCGTCGAGCGAGAGCTGCTCCATGCCGGAGACGGCGCTGCGGCGGTGCTTGCGGGGGCGGCGGGGGGCCTTGCCCGCCACGGTCTCGGCGATGAGGCGGATGTGGTCCGGGGTCGTTCCGCAGCAGCCGCCGACGACGTTCACCCAGCCCTCGTCGGCGAAGCGCGCGATCTTCCTGGCGACCATCTCCGGCGACTCGTTGTAGTCGCCGTTCTCGTCGGGCAGGCCGGCGTTGGGGTAGCAGACCGTGAAGGCGCGCGTCAGCTGCGCCAGGGTCCGCAGGTGGTCCGTCATGAAGTCCGGGCCCGTCGCGCAGTTCATGCCGAGCGCCAGGAGGTCGAAGTGCTCCACGGCCGCGGCCAGGGCGGCGATGTCCTGGCCGCCCAGCATGGTTCCCATGTTCTCGATGGAGACCGAGAGCATGACGGGCACGGAGCGCCCGGCCTTGCGGAAGGCCTCGTGGACTCCGTTCATCGAGGCCTTGACGTTGAGGGTGTCCTGCTGGGTCTCGAGGAGGATGAGGTCCGCGCCGCCTTCCAGCAGTCCTTCGGCCGCCTCGGCGTAGTTGGCCAGGACCTCGTCGTAGGTGATGCCGCCGGTCACCGTGATGGCCTTGGTCCCGGGACCGAGGGCCCCGGCCACGAAACGGGGGCGCGCCTTGGTCGCGTATCTGCGCGCGGCTTCTCTCGCCGCCGCGCAGGCCCGGATATTGAGCTCGCGGACCTTGTCCTGCAGGCCGTACTCGGCCAGCACGTGGCGGATCGAGCCGAAGGTGTCGGCCTCGACGATGTCGGCCCCGGCCTCGAAGTAGGCCTCGTGCACCGAACGGATCACGTCCGGGCGGGTGAGGACCAGGTTCTCGTTGCAGCCCTCCAGCTCCGTGCCGCCGAAGTCCGCGGCGGTCAGGCCGCGGCGCTGGAGCATGGTGCCCATCGCGCCGTCGAGCGTCAGGATGCGGCGATGGAGGAGCTCGCGCAGCTCGTCCTCGCGCCCTCGGTCGCTGAAAGTCCTGCGGGTGGGTGTCATCGGATCCTTACAAAAGTCGAAAACCGCGCCGAAGACGCGGTTTCATCATCGGGATTATACCCCCTCTGGAGGAGGTCTACAAGGGTCGCGCAATAGGCTAATATACGCCGACACGTTTTCAGTCCCCCGGGAGACCCTCATGTTGAAAAGCGACACTTTCCGTGAACAACATAAAAAAGCGCTCGAGCTCATGAAATTGATCCAGGATCGTCTGAGCCCGGCGCAAGTGGCGGCTGACCCCCAGGGCGTCGCGATGAATTTGGCCAAGCTCTCAGGAGTCGTTAATGTGCACCTGAGCATGGAGGACAAGTCCTTGTATCCGGCGCTCATGAACCACTCGAACCCTCTGGTGAAGAAGTCCGCCGAAAAGTTCGTCAAAGAAATGGGCGGCATCGCGAGCGGCTTTGCGGCGTATTACAGGAAATGGAACGCCATGACGATTGGGGCGGCGCCGGATCTTTTTATCAAAGAGACCAAGGCGATCATCGCGACCCTGTCTGATCGCATCCAAAGAGAAGAAGCGGAACTCTATCCGTTGGCGGACAACGCCTAAGATCCGCTATGGATATCCAGGGGAAGGTCGTCCTCATCACGGGGGGGGCGGGCGGCATCGGCCGTTCCTTGGCCAAGCGCTTCCTCGCCGGCGGCGCGAAGGTCGTCTTGTGGGACCTGTCGGAGACCGCGCTCGCCGCGGCGAAAGATGAGCTGGACCCCTCCGGCGCGCGGGTCTTCACCTGCGCCCTCGACATCACCGACCGCGCCAAGGTCGCCGAGGCCGCCGCGCGCGTGCGCCGCGAGGTCGGCGAGGTGGACATCCTCGACAACAACGCGGGTATCGTCGTGGGCGGCGACTTCCTGTCGGTGCCCGAGGAGTCCCTGGCCCGGACGACGGCCGTCAACGTCGACGCCGTGATGTGGTGCACCCGGGCCTTCCTGCCGTCGATGATCGCGCGGCAAAGCGGGCATCTCATCATGATGGCCTCGGCCGCGGGGCTCTTGGGGGTGCCGGGCATGGCCGCCTACTCCGCCAGCAAGCACGCCGTCATCGGGCTGGCCGAGTCCCTGCGCGCGGAGCTGCGCAAGAAGGGCGTGCGCGGCGTCGGGATGACCATCGTCTGCCCCAGCTTCGTCAACACCGGGATGTTCGACGGGGTCAAGCCCCCGCTGCTGACCCCGTGGCTGGAGCCCGAGGCCCTGGCCGACAAGATATACTCCGCGGTTCGGGGCGGCCGCCTCTACGTGCGCGAGCCTTTCATGATCAAGCTCGTGCCCGCCCTCAAGGGGCTGACCTGCACGGCCGTCGTGGACTGGATGGGCCGCGCCTTGGGGATGGACAGCGCGATGGACTCCTGGAAGGGCCGCTGACGGGGATGAAGCCTATTTCGTCAGCCGGCTGAAATCCTCGCGCTTGGCGAGTTCCTCGAAGTCGCGATCCTCGCGGGCGCGCGCCTTGTATTTGGGATCGAGGCCGACCGCGGCGGCCAGTTCCTTCATCGCCTGGTCCGGACGTCCGGCCAGGGCGAGCATGGCCGCATGGTGATAGCGCGCGATCGCCAGTTCCGGCGCCAGGCGTGCGCCGGTCTGCGCTTCGAGCAGGGCGGAGGGGGGGTCTCCCATATCGAAGACGAGCCGCGCGTTCGTCGTGTGGGCCCGGGCCCTTTCGATGCGGGCGCGGCTGTCGTAGACTCGGACCAAGTGGAAGCGGAAGAAGGACTTGCGCTCCCGGCTCTCGAAGACGAGCAGGGCGCAGGTCGACAGGGGGTTGAACTCGGCCGCGGCCCAGCGCCATCCCGCGTTCGGCCAGCCTTCCGCGGCGCGGGCGCCGAGGGTCGTCGTGGAGTGCAGGGTCTCGGCCAGCCCTTCCTGCGCGCCGTCGGGCCCTGAGCGGATGGTTTCCGGAAATCCCGAGCGGGTGTAGCCCGCCTTGGCCAGGTCCTTCTCGGCCCGGGCGACGGAGCGGGGCTGCCAGCTGAGCGCCCCATCGGCTTCGAGCGCCCAATGGAGCTTCGTCTTCTCCTCTCCCGGCGCGATGCTGAGCGTCCCGACTCGGGTCATGACGGGTTCGGAGGCGATGGCGTCGCCGAGGCGCGGGTAGGCCAGGTGGACGAGCGCGACCGAGCAGGCGTCGTTCCAGCCGATCGTGCGCCACTCCTCGCGATCGATGCGGATGTCGCCCAGGTTCTGGGCGGCGGCTGGAGCGGCGAGCAGGCGGACGCGCAGGAAGGCGGCCGCGGCCCGAT
>MGUL01000008.1:24643-30800 GCA_001800005.1 Elusimicrobia bacterium RBG_16_66_12
ATGCGAGGTCGATCCAGTTCCAGCGCCCTCGGTAGAGCGCCAGCAGGCGCCGGCGCAGGAGGGCGTGCTCGGGCTTCTGAAGCTCCGAATCGGAGGCGAGGACCTCATCGGCGTCGGCGCGGGCGAAGGCGAGGAGCTCGGCGTCCTTGAATAGGTCGGCGACCTGGAGGGAGAGCTCTCCGTGCTGGGCCGTGCCGAGGAGCTCCCCGGGGCCGCGCAGCTTCAGGTCCTCTTCGCCGATGCGGAAGCCGTCGGCGGTCGCGACCATGGTGTCCACGCGCCGGCGGGCCTGCTCGGTCTTCGGTTCGGCGACGAGGCAGCAGGTGGACTCGGCCGCTCCGCGGCCGATGCGGCCGCGCAGCTGGTGGAGGCTGGCCAGCCCGAAGCGGTCGGCGTTCTGGATGATCATGACCGTGGCGTTGGGCACGTCGATGCCGACCTCGATGACGGGGGTGGCGACCAGGATCTGGCTGTCGCCGCGGGAGAACCCATCCATGACCTTCGTCTTGGCCCTGCCCGGCATCGCGCCGTGGATCAGGGCGACCTTGAGGTCCGGGAAGACCTCCTTGCTCAGGCGTTCGAACTCGGCCTTGGCCGATTGCAGGTCAAGGCGCGCCGACTCCTCGATGATCGGGTAGACGATGTAGGCCTGGCGTCCCGCGGCGACCTCGCGGCGCACCGTCCGCAGCGCCTCGGACTCGGGGCCGAGGACGGTCGAGATCGGCGCGCGTCCCGGGGGCATCTCGTCGATGGTGGAGACCTCGAGGTCTCCGTAGAGGGCGAGGGCCAAGGTGCGGGGGATGGGCGTCGCGGTCATGACCAGCAGGTCGATGAGGCTTCCCTTCTGGCGCAGGGTGGTGCGCTGGCGCACGCCGAAGCGGTGCTGCTCGTCGACGACGGCCAGGCGCAGGTTCTTGAAGCGCACCCCCTCCTCGAGCAGGGCGTGGGTGCCCACCAGGATGTCGACTTCCCCGGAAGCGGCCTGCGCGAGGATCTTCTCGCGCTCCTTCTTGGGCACGCGCGAGGTCAGCGAGACGACCTTCACGGGCAGGCCCTTGAGGAAGCGGTCGAGGGTCGCCCGGTGCTGGTCGGCGAGGATCTCCGTGGGGGCCATCAGCGCTCCCTGCGCTCCGTTCTCGACGGCCAGCAGCAGGGCCGAGAGGGCGACCACCGTCTTGCCGGAGCCGACGTCGCCCTGGAGCAGCCGCGTCATGGGATTGGGCCGGCGCATGTCGTCGAAAATCTCGTTGATCACGCGGCGCTGGGCCGAGGTCAGCTCGAAGCCGAGGCCCCGGCGGTAGGGCGTGAGCAGGCTTCGCTTGATCTCGTAGCCGAAGCCCTTGACCATGTTCCGAGTCTGGCTCCGCTTGAGGATCCACGCCACCTCGAGGATCAGAAGCTCCTCGTAAGCCAGGCGCGCGCGCGAGGCCTCGAGCTCGGCGTCCGAGCGCGGGAAGTGCAGGCCGCGAAGGGCCTGCGGCGCGGCCAGCAGGCGCCGCTTGGCCATCAGCGCGGCGGGGACGGCGTCCGTGGCCTGGTCGACGCACGCTTCGAGGGCGGCGTGAGCCAGTTCCCGCACGAAGCGCTGGGAGAGGCCTTCGGTCAGGGCGTAGACCGGGACCGTCCGGGCCACATGGAGGCGCCAGCGCTCGTCTTCCAGCGGATAGTACTCGTCGACCCGGATCTCGCGGATGCCGGCCAGGTCGGCCTCGGCGTGGCCGACGACCCAAAGGTCGGCGCCCTCACGCACCTCCTTCTTCAGCGCCGCGAAGACGTCGAAGCGGCGGCTCAGGTGCTTGAACCAGACGCATTCGACCTTGCCGTGGGAGGTGGCCAAGGTCGCCTTGTAGAGGGCCAGCCGCGGCCCGGCTCCCCGCTCGCTCGCGCGCAGGACCCGGCCGCGGAGCACGACGAGCCCCGTGTTCGTCGGCAGTCGCAGGTCCGCGGTCTCGCGGCGGTCCTGCCAGAGCCGGGGATAATGATGCAGCAGGTCCGAGACCGTGCGCACGCCCAGGTGCTCGAAGAGCGCGGCGCGCCGAGGGCCTACGCCCTTTAGGAACTGGATCGGACTCTCGAGGCCTTCACGCATCCGGTTGCGGTGCGCTTGCGCGTTTGCTATATTCGTTGAAAGCTATGTCCTTCAAATGTCAGATTCCAGGTTGCGGAAAGGGTCCCAAGTCCGGCTTCAGCTATAGCCACTCGAACAGGGCGACGAAGCGGATCTTCCGTCCCAACCTCCAGCGGCAGAAGGTCGTCATCGAAGGCCGCACGATGACGGTTTACGTGTGCACGGACTGCATCAAGTCCGGGCGCGCGCTCCGTCCGACCCGATAATACCCAAAGGGAGCGTCTCTCCGAAAGAGGGCGCGATCAGGGCCTGGGCCTATGCCCTGGCCCTTCTCGTTTTGGGGTTCCCGGTCTTCAGCCCGGATCTCTTCTGGCACCTCTCCGCGGGCCGCTGGATCCTGGCTCATGCGCAGGTCCCGCGCTTCGACTCGTTCTCCTTCACCGCCGCGGGCGCGCCGTGGATCGACTTCGAGTGGCTGGCCCAGATATTCTTCTACGGCGTCGGGGCGGCCGGAGGCGAGAGGGGGCTGTGGGTCCTGAAGGGAGTGCTGCTCATGGCCGCCTTCGTCCCGGTGGACGGGTTGCTGCGCGACCGGCGCGCTTCTCCCCTCGCGCGCGCCGGAGCGCTGGCGCTCTGGACCGCGGCGATGGTCCCTCAGGCCGACCTGCGCGTGGACTTGGCCAGCGCGGCCTTCTTCGCCTGGCTTCTGAGGCGGCTGGAGTCGGCGCGCGCCTCCTTCCTCTTTGGATTCGGCCTGTTCGCGCTGTGGTCGAACCTCCACGCGGGATTCGTCCTCGGTTTTTTCCTCTACGCGCTCTACGCCCTGGCGCCGCGCTTCTTAGGAGCGCGGCGCTGCGAGGGGCTCGCCGCGGAGGCTTTCGGGGCGGCGCTCGGGAGCCTGTTGAATCCCTATGGGATTCGCCTTTACAGCGTGTTCCTCGCGCACGCGAGCGAGCCCGCGATGGCGCGCTTCGTCATGGAGTGGGGGCCGCCGAACTGGCACCATGCTTTCCAAGTCCCGTTGCTGGCCGCGCTGGCCGTGACGGCCGCGGCCGCGGTCTCGGCGCGCGGGCGCCTGCCGCGGACCTTGGCGGCCGCGGCGCTGGTCCTGGGCCTGGCGGCCGCCGCGAGCGCGCGCTTCGGCGCCTATTTCGCCTCGGCGGGAGCGGCCCTCGTCTTCGCCGCCTTCCCCCGGCCGCGCGCGGGGGCCCTGGCCGCGGGGTTGGCCGCGCTGAGCCTGATGCTGGCGACGCCGCTCATCCGCGTGCGCTGGTGCGCCGCCTTCCAGGACGACTACGTGGCCAGACGCGCGGTGGAGTTCATCGTCCGCGAACGCGCCGTCCTGGGGACGCTTCGCCTCTTCAACCAATATGAGTGGGGCGGCTATCTGGGCTGGCGCATGGGCGAGGGCTACAAGGTCTTCGGCGACGGCCGGTATCTATTCCACGGCCAACTGCCCGAGATCCAGAAGGCCCTCGTCACGGTCGGCGGCATCGCGGCGCTGGCCGAACGGCGGGGGCTCGATGGATTTTTGATGAAGAACGAGCGCGTCCTCCTTCCGTCCACGCGCGTCTACCCTGACGGCTCCCGCCGCGAGATCCTTCGTCCCTGGCACGTCTTCACGTTCCCGCGCGAGCGCTGGGCCCTCGTCTACTGGGACGACCAGGCCCTGTTGTTCCTGGACCGGGCCAAGACCCCGGCGGCGTGGCTCGCCGCCCACGAATACCGCTGGCTGCGCCCGGGCGACGAGCGCGCCCTGCAGGACGCCGTGTCCCGCGGGGAAGTCCCCCACGGCCCTCTCGAGGCCGAGCGCGCGCGCCACGTCAATGCCGATCGGCCTGTGTTAGAATGAGACTTCACTGACGATGGCCTCCCATCTTCGACGGACCCTCCGGACAGGCGCGCGGGCCGCGCTCGCGCTGCTCGGCTTGCTCTGCGCCCCGGCCGAGGCGGCGTTCACGCGCTCGGTCATGGACCAGGTCGACGCCGAACCCTTGTTCAACGAGGCCTACTTCGTCAACCTCAGGAGCTTCGCCTGGCCGCGGGCCTGGGACGACGAGTGGTCGTCTTCGACGGGCGGCTATCGGGGCAACGGCGCCAGCCTGGACTGCTGCGCCCTCTATCTGGACCAGGGCCTGGTCTTCGCGCGCCGCTTGACCCCCGCCCTGGAGTTCCGCTTCCGCTACACGGAGCTCGACGACAAGGACCGCCAGGAGACCCACCACTGGCTGGAGCTCGAGCAGGAACTGGGGCGGGGCTTCTCCGCCGAGCTGTTCGGCGAGACGGCCTTCCGCAAGGAGGACGCGGACATCGGGTTCGGGCTGCGCTGGCGCCGGGAGCTCTGGCAGCTGCGCGCGCGCCGCAACGCGGTGGACTTCAACTTCAACGAGCGCGGCAGCACGACCCAGAGCTACTCCCTCAAGCCCTGGACCGACGAGCTTCTCATCGAGGCGCCTCTGGGCGCGGCCGTCGCCCGCCTGGCCTGCGAAGTCGACCATCCCATGCGGCGCGAGGTTCCGGACGAGAGCCGGACCTTTGCCTATCGGCGCACGCGCCTCTGGGCCTCGGTCGGAGCGCCCCGAGGGGCGCGCGCGGAGTATTCGTACGAGTTCCAGACCAAGTCGAACCGCTTCCGCGCGCCCGCCGCCGGGAGGTCCCAGGAATCCCGGCGTCAGGTCCATGGGCTGACCGCCTCGACGCGCCTGCTCCCCACCGAGCAAGACGAGCTAGAACCGGGGCTCGGCCTGTTCGCGCGGGCGGCGCGCGCGGATAGGCCGGACGAGCCCCAGGCGGGGGCCTTCTACCGCCGCTGGGAAGTCCAGCCTTGGCTGCGCTGGCGCCGGGAGCTCTCGCGCCGGATGACGTCGGAACTCTCCCCGTTCCTATCGCTCGGCGAGAACCGCGTCCGCCACCCCGGCGGCGCCGAACCAGACGAGAGCCACGTCGTGATGGAGGCCAAGCTCGGCGCCGGGCTCGACTTCTCCTTCGGGCCCTCCGCCCGGATCGGGCTCTACGCGACCTTCCAGTTGGACACCCCGTCCAACCCCTGGGGCGGCGGCAACGTCCGCGCGATGTTCCTGTTCTAATGGAGCCACGAATGACCTGCGCCGCCCTCCTCGTCGCCGCCTGCGTCTTCACCGAAGCCGCGCCCGCCGCCGAGGTGAAGACTTATTCCGGGGACGGCCGCGCGCCGATCGAGCGGCTCTACGGGTCGATGGACGCCCTGGCCGCCCAAGGGCCCTGGGTCATGAAGACGGTCTTCGTCGACCAGGGGCTCCCGATCCGGGTCCTTACGACGAAGCACAAGGGCCCGGCCGTCTGGATCCTTGCCGGCATCCACGGCGAGGAGCCGGCCCCTCCCAACGCGGTGTTCCGCAGCCGCGCCGCCCTCCAGGCCCTGGCGGCCAAGAATATCCCCGTGGTCCTATTCCCGCTCTGCAACCCGGTCGGCTACACGAAGGACTGGCGGTACCCGGACGCACGCAGGGGCTCCGAGGAGCCTTCCGGCCACAGCGTCGGCGACAGCGAGCATCTCCTCCTGTCCAAGGAGGGCAAGCCGCGCCTGCCCAAGTCGGCTTCGCCCCAGGCCGACGCCCTGACGCGAATGGTCCTCGCGCTGGCGCGGGCGTACCCGCCGGTGCTGTCGCTCGATCTGCATGAAGACGATACCATCCCCAAGGGCTACATCTACTCGCAGGGGCCCAAAGGATCCGCAGACCCGGCGGCCCGGGCCATCCTGCGCAAGATGGCAGAGCTGGGCTATCCCGTGGCGCAGAGCGGGAAGACGAGGTTCGAGGAGACAATCGTCGACGGCGTGATCTCCGGCGTCAACGACGGGTCCATCGACGAGCTTATCGCCTCCGACAAGATCGTCGTCGACGGGGCCCCGCGGCCCGGCCCGGCGGGACGCTCGGTCATCGTCGTCGAGACCAGTTCGCAGAAGACGTCATGGGAGGAGCGCGTCAAGCTCCATCGCGCTGTGATCGGGATGGCGGAGAAGCTCTTCCGTCTGGCGTCAGCGGCCGACCCGCGTCACTGATCGAGGTGGCCGAAGGCCCGGTGGATGGGCTTGGCGACGAGGACGATCGA
>MGUL01000008.1:30806-30925 GCA_001800005.1 Elusimicrobia bacterium RBG_16_66_12
CCCCAGGGCCGCCACGGCCGCCATCCAGAGGAAGAAGTCGGTCTTGGGGATTCTCTCCCAGAAGGTCCCGGCCAAGCCCGAGAGATAGCCTCCTCCGAAGTAGGAGAGGAACCACAGGC
>MGUL01000008.1:30975-31289 GCA_001800005.1 Elusimicrobia bacterium RBG_16_66_12
CCAGGGAGAGCCGGATGGGCGAGAGGTACAGCTCGCCGACGGTCATGAAGAAGAGGCAGGTGATCAGCCACCAGGAACTCGTCAGCTCGCCCGGACGCGCGGCCGCCTGGCGCGCGGCGGCGAACATGGGCAGGAAGGCGAGCGCCAGGAAGGCGCTGCCCATCGCCATCTTGGAGATGCTCGACGGCTCGGTCTTGCGTGCGGCCTGCCGGGCCCAGAACCAGCACAGGAAGGGGGTGAGCGCGAACATGAAGGCCGGGTTGATCGACTGGAACCAGGAGGCCGGCATCTCCCAGGAGCCGCCGAAGAGTCGG
>MGUL01000008.1:31344-32165 GCA_001800005.1 Elusimicrobia bacterium RBG_16_66_12
GCTCGTAGGCCACCCAGAAGAGGACGTTGAGCAGGCACAGCGCCAGCAGCGCGTAGAGGCGCTTCTTCTCCATCGCCGTCAGCGGGACGTGCGTCGTCAATCCGGCCTTGTGCCGGCTCAGCGCGTCGGGCGCCAGATGCTTCTGCCCCCACAGGTAGATGACCAGCCCCACGATCATCCCGACGCCGGCCGCGGCGAAGCCGTAATGCCACCCCAGGGTCTCGCCCAGGGTCCCGCAGACCAGCGGGGAGAAGAACGCCCCCAGGTTGATGCCGAGGTAGAAGAGGCTGAAGGCGCGGTCCCGGCGGGGGTCATGCGCGGCGTAGAGGCTGCCGACCTGCGTGGAGATGTTGGGCTTGAGGGCGCCGCAACCGACGATGAGGAAGATCAGGGCGGGGTAGAACAGGCTCTGCACGGCCAGCATGAAGTGGCCGACGGCCATGATGACCCCGCCGAGGATGACGGTCTTCCTCTGACCGAGGACCTTGTCCGCCAGGAGCCCGCCGAAGAAGGGCGTGAAATAGACGAAACCCGTGTAGAGGCCCCATACATTAGAAGCCTTCTCCTGGCTGAACTGGAGCTGCTTGATCATGTAATAGACCAGGATGGCCTGCATCCCGTAGAACGAGAAGCGCTCCCACATCTCGGTGAAGAACAGGACGTAGAGGCCCTTGGGTTGGCCCCACAGGTCCGAGGACCCGCCGCCTCGCCCGGCCTGCGCGCTCAGGGGGCTGCCTCCGGGATGACACGGTGGTGACGCAGCAGCCGCAGGAGGCGGTCCTGAGGGAGGGCATGGACGGTGTTCCCGTCGCGCCCCGTCA
>MGUL01000008.1:32211-36587 GCA_001800005.1 Elusimicrobia bacterium RBG_16_66_12
GCGGCGTCCGCCGCCGCCTCGAAGAGCGGGTCGATGTGGAAATCGGACAGGAGCCTGGCGCGGTAGGTCGGTCTTTTCGGAGAGTGGGGGATGCGGTTGGCCGTCGAGAAGGCGACGGCAACGTCGCCGCTGCCGTGAGCCGCCACGGCGCCGGTCCTCGCGATGCCTAGCATGGCCCGGCGGGCCAGCCGGCAGAGCTGGCGGCTGTCCAGCGGCGCGTCGGTGGCGACCACGACCACGATCGAGCCTTCCTGAGGCTTGCCGGGGCGCAAATCCGCGATGGCCTCGCCCACTGGCGCGCCCTTGACCCGGAGAAGGTGGCGTTTCCCGTTGTTGGCGTTGAGCAGGACGCCCGCGGCATAGCCTCCCTGCCGGCGGCTCAGGCGGCGCGACGATGTGCCGATGCCGCCTTTGAACTCGTAGGTCATCATCCCCATCCCCGCCCCGACCGCCCCCTCGGCGACCGGTCCCCCGCGGGCCGAGCGCAGCGCGGCGAAGACATGAGGAGGCTTCACATGCTGGCCCCGGATGTCGTTGAGGCTCCCGTCGTCGCATTCCATCACCACGGGCGAGAGGGTGTCGTCGTCGACGCCGATGGCCGGATGGGACCGGAGCATCCAGTCCACCAGGGATTTCTGAACGGTCCCGACGCTGAGGGTGTTGGTCAGCGCGATGGGGGTCTCGAGGACGCCGGATTCCAGGACCCACATGAGTCCGGCGGCCTCGCCGTTGCCGTTGAGGACGAAGCCCCCCGCCGCCAGCTTGGACTTCCAGACGTCGCCCGCGGCGGGGAGGACGACCGTCACGCCGGTGCGGACCGGGCCCTTCCCCGGGACCAGGCGGCCGTGCCCTCTGACGAGGGTCGTGTGGCCGACGCGCACGCCGCGTACGTCGGTGATGGCATTGTGGGGTCCCGCCGGATGGCGGCCGATGATGATCCCGAGGTCCCGCGCGCGCATGAGCAGCATCCTACGAAATCAACCGCGCTCGCCGCGACGCGTTCTTGACGACTGGTTTCATGAATCTGGCCTGATCCCCCCTTGACGAATCAAGGGAGTTGGGGGTACCCTGGTGGCGTGAGGTCGATCGCCATGGGTACCCTCGCCTTGCTGGCCGCATCCATCCTCGTCGCCCCCTCTTCGGCTCTTGACGCCGCCGCGGGGACGCCCGCCGCGCAATCTCCGGCCAAGGATGAGTTCGAGCAGGTGCGCGCCGATCTGCGGAAGGCTTTCGAGACCGCGCGTCCCGTCTCTCCCCAACTGCGGCAAACGCTGACTCAACTCGCCGAGAAGCCCGCCGCGCCGGGCGCCGCGCCGGAGGAGACGGCCGGGCGCCAAGAGGAGGCCGATGAACTCCAGGGCGCTCTTGAGGAAGTCCTCGCTCTCCAGAAGGGGCCTTCGCTCCCGCCCGCCGCCGATCAGAAGGGCGGCGTTGGACCGGACAAGAAGATGTCGTCGGACTTGGCCAAGCGGGTCGGCAAGGTCTGCGACATCGTGAGGGTCGACGAAGAGCCTCGCCGCGTCGCCGCCCTCGATCTCTATCTTTCGCGCTGGCAGAGCGGCCGCGCGGACCTGACGCCCGAGAAAGCCGTGGAGGAACGGAAGTTGGCGCAGGAGAACCTCAAGAAGTCCATGTCGGCCCAGACGGGCTCGCAGGGGCGGGCGAATGCCCGCCTGCGGGACCTGGCGGCCTTCCGGTCGGGAGCCGGCCCCGGCTCCGTCGGACCGAGCGTCGCGGCGACGACCATCGGAGCCGGCGCCGTTCCCGCGTCCGCCTCCGGCGCGCTCGTGGGCCCGCAGAGCGTTCGCGCCGGCGTCGTTCCGGACCTCGCGTCCAACGCGCCCAAACCTCAGGACCCGCAGACGGAGGCGTGCTCGAATTCCGGGGGTCTTCAGACCGTCGCTAAATTGGTCAACATGGAGAAGTGCTCCAATAAAGGCACGCTGAATCGGGAGTCGAAGGAGGGGACCCAGAGCAGGATCTGCGAATTGATGCAGAGCGCGAATTTCAATCCCCATGAGGCGTGGAGCAAGTCGCTGGCGGCGCGCAACAAATCCGGCGCCGATCCGGGCGACCTGGACTTGCGCAATGCGGAGCATTATCTCTATGCCTATTCGACCGCGTCCAAGCCCCAGACGTGGGGGGATACGGCCCCGGTCCAGGCCTTGATGGCGGTCGGCTGGACGCCCTTCAAAACGATCACAAAATACTGGCGCCCGACGTCGAAACCCAGCTGGGATGAGATGGAGTGGGGCGTGAAGGGGGCCTATCACGGCGCCAGTGATCCGGATTGGCGCCGGCAGTGCGCCGCCAAGACCGCCATCTGAGCTTGCGCGATGATGGATGAAAGCGGTTCCGCGCGACCCCGGGCTGTGTTCCTGCGCAGGTGCGTCCTCTTCAGTTCCATCACGCTCGGTCTCCTCGTGGTCGGCGGCATGGGTTGGATGGCCGCCGCGGGCAAGCGGGCGCGGAACGCCTCGATGGCCATGGTCTGGCAGTTCTCCCCGGGCAAGCCGATGCGCCGTTTCTTCGCGCGAGCCGACTCCCTCGGAGCCGATCAGTTCGTCATCGAACCGGATGGCGGGGTGATGCCGGCGGGGGGGATGCGTTCGCTGGAGCGCAAGCTCCCCGATTTCCGTACGAGATGGCCGGCCTTCCGGGATGATTTCGAGAGCTTGACCTCCGGAACCGCCGAAGTCCGGTTCATGGGGGCGCCGCCTTTCGAGCGCTACTACTGTCGGATCGACTTCAAGGACGGCCGGGTCGTCGCGGTCAAGCGGCGCGTCATCGACTGAAGAATCTCCCTACCGCGATGCTGGAGGCTCGATGAAAACCGAGGCGCTGATGACCGAATCGGAACAGCGCACGCTGGCGACCTTTCCGCTCGCGTCTTCCACGCTGACGTGGTTGGGGCCGGGCATGGTGGCGGGATTGGCCCACTCATAGGCGGTCCGTCCCTGCAGATGGGGCAGGGACTTTCCCTCGACGTAAGGGAAGGTCTCGTCCGGAGCACCCATGATCGTCAAAAGGTCCTCTTGAGTCATACCCAAGCGGAGCTTGAGACAGTTCCGGTAGTTGTTCGCCGTCTTCTTCGAACAGGCGGCGGCGGCCAGGATCAGGACGACGAGAGAGGTTCGTTTCATTGGACAAGTCCTCTTTCCCGCAGCCAGTTGCGGATCTTCGAGCGCGCGCGGGCGGTCTTCACGTAGTTGAGCCAGTCCTTCTTCGGCTTGGAGCCCTTCTTGGTCAGGATCTGGCAGATGTCGCCGGACTTCAGAGGCTGGTCCATCTTAACCATCTTGCTGTTGACCATCGCGCCCACGCAGGAGTAGCCGATCTCGGTGTGTACCGCGAAGGCGAAGTCGAGCGGGGTCGCGCCGGCGGGAAGGACCTTCACTTCTCCTGCCGGAGTGAAAACGAAGACCTGGTTGAACTCGAGATCGGTCTTCAGGCTGTCGAGGAACTCGCGCGGGCTGTTCAGGTCTTGAAGCCACTCGATCCACTGCCTCAGCCAGTTGAGTTTTTCCTCCATGTGGACGTCCTTGGCCGCCTCGCCGATCTTGTAGCGCCAGTGCGCGGCGATGCCGTACTCGGAGGTCCGGTGCATCTCCTCGGTGCGGATCTGGATCTCGACGAGCTCGCCGGAGGGGCTGACGATGGTCGTGTGCAGGCTGCGGTAGAGGTTCAGCTTCGGCGTGGAGATATAATCGGTGAAGGAGCCGGCCACGGGCTTGAAGTGGGTATGGACGATGCCCAAAAGCGCGTAGCAGTTGGCCACCGTATCGGTGATCAGGCGGATGCCCAGCGCGTCCTGGATCTCGTCGAAGGGCTTCTTCTGGCGCTCCATCTTCTTGTAGATGGACCAGAGCGTCTTCGTGCGCGAGAGGATGCGGCAGGGGATGTCCTCGCCGGCGACGACCTTCTCAATCGCGGCCTTGGCCTCGTTGAGCTTCTGCTCGCTCTGCGCCAGCTGCTCGCCCACCTTGCGCGAGATCTCCGCGTGCTCCTCGGGGTGCAGGTAGGCGAAGGAGAGGTCCTCGAGCTGTCCCTTGAGCTTGAACATCCCCAGGCGGTGCGCGAGCGGGCCGTAGAGGGCCATCGTCTCAGCGGCGATGCGCTCCTGCTTCTCCCGGGGCAGGAAGTTCAGCGTCTTCATGTTGTGCAGGCGGTCGGCGAGCTTGACGACGATGACGCGGATGTCCTGCGCGGTGGCCAGCAGCATCTTGCGCCAGTTCTCGGCCTGAGCGTCGTCGCGCGATTCGAACTTCAAGGCGTCGATCTTCGTCACGCCCATCACCAGCATCGCGATCTCCGAGCCGAACTCGGCGCGCAGCTGCGCCTCGGTCGTCGGGGTGTCCTCGATCGTGTCGTGCATC
>MGUL01000008.1:36642-36961 GCA_001800005.1 Elusimicrobia bacterium RBG_16_66_12
GCGCAGTGGGATATGTATTGGTCGCCGGAGGCGCGGGCCTGGCGGGAATGGGCCTTCTCCGCGAAATCCCAGGCCAGCTCCAGCGCGGTGGGGTCGACGTGCGGCGAGTAGGTCTTGAATTTGGCGAGGAGTTCGTCTTTCGAGATCATGAGCGCTCCGCGGCGGGACGGCTGGCGGCCTCCAGGTCGAAGAGGCGGCGGTAGAGCCCTTGCGCGCGCATCAGCTCCGCGTGCGTGCCGCGTTCCGCGACGCGGCCGCCGCTCATGACCGCGACGGTGTGCGCGCCGGACACCGCCCTCAGCTCGTGGGAGATCGTGAC
>MGUL01000009.1:0-7621 GCA_001800005.1 Elusimicrobia bacterium RBG_16_66_12
TTCTACGATTCGATGTCCTGGCTATACCCGGAGACCAAGCGCTATGGCTGATGCTCTCGATGTCCACTACCTCGCCCGCCTGATCGGGATCCAACTCCGACTCATGCGACGGCGCCGCGCCCTCGGTCTCCTCGGAGACGCGGACGCTTGGAGCATCGAGGCGGTGTCTCGAGAGACCGGGATCGACAAGTCGATGATCTCCAAGTACGAGAACGGGCTCATGCTCCCCACGCTTCCGCGCCTGTACTCTCTCGCCGCCGCATACGGGGTGTCGGCGAGAGATCTGATCCCACCTAGCCCGCCAGTGAAGGAACCGAAAGAATGATCGTCAAGCCAGAAAGAAAAGAAGCAGCGAGAAGATTGATCCTCGCGCTCCGCCCTACACTCAACGCCACCATCGCCAGCGCGGAGGTGCTCTCCGAGATCGTGAGGGACTGCATGATCGGGAACGATGCCGACCCGCTCGAGATCGAGAAGATGACCGAGATCGCACAGGCCTGCGCGTACGCGGCCACGATCGCCGGGACGTGCGCGGAGCTGTTCGCGCCGACAGAGGAGCGGATCGATGAGTAGCTATAACCACGTCGCGATCCTCGGCCACCTCGGCCGGGATCCCAATTACAGACTGATCGGCACCGCGGATTCGCAGGTCTGCGTGCTCTCGATCGCCACCTCGGAGCGGTGGACCGATCGCAGCGGCAACGAGCATGAGCGCACCGAATGGCACTGCGTCAAGATCTGGGGACGTGCGGCCGCCGCGTGCGATAAGCATTTGGAGAAGGGCTCGCAAGTGCTCGTGACCGGGAGCCTCCGCACCGAGAGCTGGGAGGACAAGGAGGGGATCAAGCGCTACCGGACGATCATCGTCGCCGATCCGCGCGGAGGCGTGCGCTTCGTCGGGAGGCCGAAAGCCGAGCGGACCGAGCGGACCGACCGAGCGCCGAGCGAAAGCGACGAATGGCCGGAAGGGAGGATCGATGACCTCGGAGACGACATCGCTTTCTAGGATCGATCGACTTCTCGGCGAAGCGATCTCCCACCTCGAGGGAGCGATCGAAGCGGCGCCGCGGACACCGATCCGTGAACGCCTCCTCGCGCTCCTCGAGGCGGCGACGAAGGAGCGCGACATCATCAGAGCGGCGGCCGATGGTCGCCGGATGATCGACCGAGACGACGATCCGGACGGATCGATCTGCTACGCCGCCAGGAGGGGGGGCGCGTGCAACGTGTGCCAGACGGTGACATTCCGTCGCGTGATCACGCACCGCACGATCTGGACGGTCTGCGAGGCGTGCGACGAGGGGATGCTCGAGCGGGAGGAGGTGCCGCGATGACCTCCGTCGCGATCGCTCGCGCGCTCTGGACGATGGCCAGACGGATCCTGATCCGGATCGGGGGATGGGTCGCCGCGGAGCTCCTCGCGTGGGGAGCCTCGAGACTGGCGGTCTACATGCGGATCCGGGCCGGAGCTCTCGCCCGGAGATCGACCGAGGCACGGCGAGCTCGTCTCCGAGCTCGTCTCCGAGCTCGAGCGCGGCGATGGGTAGCGGCCGCCGCCTGGCTCGAGGAGCGCGCGGCCGACATCTCCGATCGCGTGGCGGAGGCCTGGATCGAGCTCGCCGAATCCGAGCGGATCCCGCTCCGGAGCCTCCAGGAGCGCTAATTGACGCCGCTCCGGGCGTGGCGTACGCTCGAGGAGGCAAGACGATGCCCGAGAGGGGGGGGCCGAGGGGGAGACATCCCGCGGTCTCCCCCTCTCACTTTTCCCCGCGCTCGTTGAATGACGCTCAATACCGTGCGTCAATATGGCATGACCACCGCCACAGACACCATCACCATCCACCTCTCCGACCGCGCTCCCGTCCGGATCGCCGATGGCGCCTGGCCGTGCATCGCCCTCGCTTCCTGGCACGACGGGCAGATCGCGTGCCAGGCGAACAAGGTAGCCTATGTGCGCGCACGACGGCACGAGGACGGCCGGATCATCGTCTATGGCGCCCTCAAGAGCGGGCCAGGTGGCTGCTACGCGGGATGGCGCGACTCGAGGGCTGGCTACCTCCTCGGTCGCACGGGCGAGGAGACTCCCACCGACGAGATCGTCCGCGCGATCCGCCGCGTCGCCGGGGCGATCGGGATGACCGAGCTCGGAGACGAGTGCATCGGAGACCTCCCGCCCGTCGATCTCGAGTAGCGCCAGCCCCGATCAGATGACGCCCCGCCGGATCCTCCGCGCGGGGCGTCATCTGATCGCATGATCCGACTCAGATCATCCGGCGAAGCGCGAAGCCGAGGAGCTCAGGCCGCGCCTCACAAGTCGGGGGACAGCGCGATCGCCACCTCGAGCTAAATAGCGCCCAACGCGCCAGCGGCTCGCGCGCGCCCCGTCTCCCTCCGGGGATCGCCTCGGCCCTCGTAGTCCGAGGCGGACCAAGCGCTCGCGCGGCGAGCTCCTTCGCGGGGGGGCGGGCAGGGTCCGAGTAACACCCTGCCCAATGGCCACTTGACGCACTGAGCGCACTCTCGCAATCCTTGACGCGCGATCGGCGACACCCTAAAAGGGATGCCGTGTCGTCCCCGCCAGCCCCCCGGATGACGCCGAGGGCACTAGGAGCCCCGAGGCCGGACGGAGGGACGGCATGCGGGGCCCAGGGCAGTCCGGCGACGTGGCAGGCGTGGGCCTCCGGAGCGGTCGCCTGCCCGCCGGAGGCCCGTACCTGGGCGGCACTCCTCGCCGACTCCGCGCGCGAGCTCTCCGCGGAGGAGGAACGATCGATCGCCGCCTCCGGAGGGCGTCTCGCGCTCCTCGAGGTGGGGGGCACCTCCGAGATCGGGATCCTCTCCGTCTCCGGCATGAGGCGCTCGATCATCCGGCTCGCCTTCCGAGACCGATGCGAGCTCCGCGTCAATCGGGAGACCGGAGCCGCCCGGATCGAATTTCGCGCCAAGCTGCTTTGGCGAGGAGACTGGCGCGCCGAGATCACGCGATGGCTCGATGGTCTCGCGTGGGCTCTCGGGCTCTCGGGTCTCGTCGGGGACGGCGATGCGTGCGCGTGGGAATGTACCCGCCTCGAGCTCGCGTGTGACTTCATAGACCTGCCGATCACCGCGATCGATCGGCCGGCAGTCCAGACCCGATCGAAGGTATCGATCCACGACACGACGCGCACCGACGATCCGGATCCGGACGACGATCCGGATCCGGAGATTGAGACGCTGGCGATCGGCTCGCGCGCCTCCGCGTGCTCGATCTCGGTCTACGATAAGACGCTGCAAGTCAACATCGCGCGACGAGGAGAGAACGCGCCGAACTACGTCGCCGCGTGGCAGGCGGGAGGATGGGTTGGGGCGATCGGCGATGATGGGCGACTCGTAGGGCCGGCGATCCGCCGTGTCGAGGTGCGCTTAAAAGATCGCGCCCTCGAGCTCATCGACGCGGAGGAGGAGCGCGGCACGCAAGCGACGAGCTGGAACCTCCGGACACCGGCCCGCATGATGTCACGCGACGCGCTGGCCGTCGCGTGGCGATGGGCGACGACGGACGTGCATCGCCTCGTGCTCCTCCGCTGTGAGAAGACGGGCGAGGACTTCACGCGACGGAGGAGAGCTCCGACCGATCCGCGATGGGAAGCGGTCCAGAAAGCGGCGAGCCTCGAGGATCCGTTTCACCCGCTCGCGAGCGTCAAACAATCGAGGCGCCAGCGCGACGACATCCACGCGGAGCGCCTCCGAAGATCGGAGCGACGGATCACGCTCGCCATCGAGGAGTACGCCGCGCAACACGGGATCGACGTGACATCGATCATGGGCCGAATGGCGCTCGCAGAGTACGCGAGGGCCAACCTGATCGCGCGCGAGATCGTCGATCCCGTGCGCTGGCGAGAGCGCTACGCGGCGGAGCACGACGCATCGATCTCGCCATGCCTGGACGACGCGCGCCGGGCCCTCGCGCGATGGCTGGCGATCCCCGGCGCGTGGCAGTCCGCTCCGAGTCTCCTCACCGAGCTCCGGCCGGTGAGGGTCTCGCTCCTCGCCGGCCGACCGGAGCTCGTCTCCGACGATCTCAATTGGCGGGAGCTCGCGTTGAAGATGAATTCGCCGCCAGCCGACCGCGAAGAAAAGCGAGGAGCGTCCGTTGACGTGGCGTCATCGCCTTGGAGAGATCCTCTCCGAGCGCCTCGAGCGTCCGGAGGAGCCCCGCGATCGGAGGGAGAGCGAGTTCCTCCGCCGGAGCCTTCGCCGCCTGATCGAGCGCGGCGAGGATCTGATCGGTAGCGCTCTCGCCGATCGCCTTCGCTTGCGAGACGAGGATCGACCCGGCCAGTTGCCGCGCGGCATCCTGGACGCTCGAGGGCGCCGCGTCGCCGCCTCGAGACGACGCGAGCCACTGAAGAAACGCCGCTCCAGCTTCGCCCGAGATCACCTCGGTAGCTCCCTTGATTCCATCCGCGATTGCCTCGATCTTTGCGATCGAGAATTCAGCCTCGAAGCGCTTTCGCTCGCGCTCGATCTCGTGCTCGATCAAGTGCATGAGTTTCGCTGCTCCGGCGTCGTGAAGCGCGGTCGCCTTGGTGATCATCGCCGCGACGTTATCGAGCGCGGCCGGAAGTGCTCCGAGGAGAGACATCATGATCGCCACCATGGATCCCCTCTCGACGCGATGCTCTTCCTTGTCGAGCCTCGCTTCTCGCAGTAGGCCGGAGGTGTGCGAAAGGATCGTGCGGAGGACCATCGGATCCGCGCCCTCGGCATCACTCTCCGAGGCTCGCTCGATGAGCGAGATCCGGATCGACTCACACGCGAGCTCCGTCCGCTTCGCCTTCGCGCGCTTGCCCTCGATGATCAATTGAAAATCGAGCACGGGGCCGTGACGTGTAGTGTGACGGAGGCACGCCTTCCAGATGTCCGCTCCGATCCGAGGAGCCGCATCGCGTCCCTGTTCACCATCAACAAAGATCACTCGCTGCGAGAAGAGATCGACGTAATCGCTCGCGCCTTTGCGCACAGTGATCCGGAGCTCCTCCGCATCGCCTAGATGATCCTCGAGAGCTCCAAGCCAGCGAGGATCGAGCTCGATGTCGGCCGCTCGCGTCCCCTTTGCCCTCCCCTTGTCCCCGGCGTACCAGGTGCGATCCTGCCGCTTCTCGCTCGAGGAGACCGCGATCCTTGCGGCACGTTCAAAAGGTGTCTCAAACGGCTCTCCGGCATCGGTCTTTGCGGGATCGGACTGCGCTTCGGTTGTGCTTTGGGTGTCTTCCATGGCTCAAGATCAGGCCCGAAAAGCCCCCGCGGCGCAAGCCAGGATTGACGCGAGAGATCGAGAGCGGCCACGATCGCACGCGATGGCAAGCGAAGCGCTCCAATTGGCGGAACGGAAACTCGAAGCGGCGAAGCGGCGAAACGATCGCCTCTCCCAAGATGCCGAGGAGAGCGCGAGCAAGGTCCGCCGCGCCCTGATGACCGGGAGCGGAGACCTGCTGCAGAACGCCGGAGCCGCCCTCGCTGGCGAGCTCGCCGCCGCGAACCTCCCGATCCCCGGAGAGCACATCGCGATCGGTGCGGGCGCGATCGCCCAACTGATCCGGCCGTTCACGAGCACCCTCGGATACGGTCGCCTTGCCACCTCTCCCCTGCAAGGGATGCTCGATGGCGGTCTCGCCATCGCGCGTTTCAAGGCCGCCCTCTCGAGGCGCGGCCAGATGATCGGTCCGAAAGGCTAGGCCTCCGCCGCCTCCTCACCTCAAAGGAAAATGAATATGGCCAATGGATGTAACAATTCCTGTCTCCTCAACGCGGTTGCCGGCCTGAAAGATGGCGCATGGGATCGAGCCTTCTGTCTTGCGCAAGGACAAGGGACACCCGGCTTGATCTTCCCGATCCCCTTCTCGATGACGTTGCTCGCCGCCGCGGATGCCACGATCGAGATCGATCCGAAGAACGAGGGCGGGGCGGTCCCCTTCGCGATGCTCATCGATGACGATCCCGTGACCGGGACGACTCCGACCGTATCGATCGATGAGATCCGCAACGGCGCAGGTGATGTCGTCGGGCTCAAGGGAGACGGGATCTCGACTTCGTGGCCGCTCGGATCGTTCGCCGATGCGACGGCTGCCGAACGGATCAAGGCCGGCCTGCCGAACCTGCCGCCGAACATCGGGTTGATCGACTCGACTCGGAAGCTCGAGATCGACATCACGAACACCGCCAGCGGTGCCCCCCTCACCATTGAGGGAGTGGTCTTCGTCGTGATCCCGCGTCACGCTCCGGCGACCTAGACCGATCAGCCAGCGCCGGCCGGCGATGACTCCAAGGCCGGCGCTCCGAAAGGATCTGCCATGCCGCCAGTACTCAAAGTGATCATCACCCTCGCCCTCGCCGGAGCCGCTGGCGCGGCGGGTTGGTACGGGTGGAAGAAATGGCAGGCCTCCAAGGCCTTGCCGGTGACTCCGACTCCGACTCCCGGCCCGACGCCTGGCCCGTCTCCGTCTCCGACTCCGACTCCGACGCCTGGCCCGGTGAATCCGTGGGCTCCGTCCGGAGGATCGAACGCCGGAGCTCCCCCGAACGCCAGCGGCGACGCGGCCGGATACAACACTCAGATGTTTCCGAGCACGCCAGTCGTCAACGCGATCTTGGCCGGGATGCCCTACGGCGGGATCTCCGACATGACCAAGCCCGCGCCCGCCAGCGTGATCAAGGCCTTTCAACGCGATTTCAACGCGGTTTCGACCGCGATGCACTCAGGGAAGATCGCGCCGTCAAAGCAATTCGCGAACGGCGCTACCCTCCGCGGCACGCTCTCGGAGGATGGAATTCCAGGTGTGAACACTCTGCGAGCCCTCGAGCTCGCGCGTCTCGTGATCCTCACGAATGATGACAAGTGGGCTTGGCCGAACTTCGTCGCAAAGGCAAAGGCATGAGCGTGATCAAGTGGATCGGGATCATCCTCGGCACGTTGGCGATCGGCGCTGGCGGCCTCTTCGTCGCACGCAAGATGCTCGCCTCGCCGATGAGCGGGACGGAAACGGTGGCGAACGGCCGGATCGTCGCATGGCAGATCGTCGCGGCGTCCGGGCCTCCGGCGATCTGGATCGTCAAGGTAGGCATCGGCGCCGATCTCATGCGCCAGGTCGGCGAGCCCCACACGACCGAAGCCCTCGCGCGTGCGGCTCTCGAAGCCGAGCTCGCACGACTCCGGCTCTCGCAGGTCCCTCGCGTGGGCGCCTCGAGCTCTCCGCGCAAGCCAGGCGAGGCGGTATGAAACCCGCGGTCCTCCTCGCCTTTTCGCTCGGAGCTCTCGCCACCGGGGCGATCTTCACCGCGATCGGAACGCTTCTGATCCTGCGAGAGAAGCGCGATGCGATCGCCGCTCCGGCTCCGGTGCTAGGGAGCGCCGCGATCCCGATCGTACCGACCGCGACCACCTCGAGCTCGCCAGTGATCCCGACCGCGACCACCTCGAGCTCGCCTTGGCCCGTCCCCAAAACCAACGCGCCTGGCTTCCGAGGCGCTGCAACCGGCTTCGCCGGGATGGGGTGACGTGGATCCGTGGGCGACCGAGACCGATGGGATCCACGCGCCAGCCGAGATCGGCCGCGCGCTGCGATCGATCGGCTATGAGGTG
>MGUL01000009.1:7643-8008 GCA_001800005.1 Elusimicrobia bacterium RBG_16_66_12
CTCCTCCCGCGAGACCGCCTCGAAATCGCGGCCTTCCGGGCGGACTACCACCGCGCCCTCGAGCATCCCCTGGCCGATCCGACGATGCCGCGCGAGCTCGGAGAGGGCGGGGGCCTCTCCTCCGAGACCGTCACCGCGATCGGATGGGCCTCGAGGCATCGTCCGCGATGGGCGATGATCTCGGCGCCCGAGATCCAATGCTGCGAGGGATGTCATTTCCGATGGGAGGAAGAGGCGATCTTGCCCTATCTATCGCAACCTCTCGCCGCCAAGATCAAGCGCGAGCACGCGGCCCTACTCGAGACGCCATCGCATGAGGCGATCGAGCGTCACGCGGCGAGGGAGCGCGTGGACTACCTCGAGGC
>MGUL01000009.1:8056-13142 GCA_001800005.1 Elusimicrobia bacterium RBG_16_66_12
GCGAAAGAGAATGGCGGCGTGAGCGAGCTACCACCGATCAACTGGCCGACTCGCAACGCGGCGGAATTCGTCGAAGTCGTACAGGACTACTACGTCCGCAAGCCCGGCAACGCGACTCCTCGCAAGCTGATGCCGCTTCTCGCGTTCCTCGATGAGCTCGCAGATCAGGCAGATGACGCCGCTCCGGAGCTCACTGATGTTGGGATCCGCGTGACGATCAAGGGATGGCGAGAGCGCTCCTCGAGCTACCGCGCCCAACTGGCTGCCGCCCATGCGATCGACCCTGATGACGGACGACCGATCGCCGCTGGCGTCATCGGCCCGCTCCTCCTCGGCTGGTACGAGGATAGACCGCAACAGTCCACGCTTGACGCGGTGACGCCGATCCAGGCCGCCCACATGGCGGAGGCGGCGACGGAGGCGATGGCAGATGCGTGGGCGAGGCTCGGAGACGATCTCGCCAGCGCGGCGAAGGACACCGCGAAGGGGCCGGCCGAGGCTGCCTCCGCGCTGGCCGATGCCATCGCGTGGCTCGCCGATCCGGATCACCGCTGGCGCCTGGCGCTCCTCCCCGCGGGGCTCGCCGGGGTCGCTGGCATTGGGATCGGGATCGCGGTCGCCGTTCGGAGGGCGACGGCATGAGCGCGCTACTTGTCGCCGCGACGGTCGGAGGGATCGTCATCGGCATCATCGCGGTCGAAGCTGTGATCGGAGGATCGGACGTGCCCCAAGTCGAAGAGAGCAAAGGCCGCAAGGCGATCTGGCCGTACCTGGCGACGGCGGAGCAAGCGAGCGGGATCAAGGGTCTCGCGACCACGGGCCTCGCCGCATCGAAGAGAGAAAGCGGATGGAAAAACACCGCGGCGAATCGCACCTCGAGCGAGGCGGCCGCCGCTTGCGCGGCGTGGAAGCGCAACCGGGCCAAGGCCTTCGCGGGCTCGCCCTACGATGACGCAGAACACTACTGCTGGGGTACGGGAGGATGGTTCGGCATGATGCCGGGAAACGGAATGGCGGTTGCTCCGTTCCAGATGCTCGATCCGCTTTGGGCGATCTTCGACCCTGCGACGCAGACCGCGATATGGGCTGCGATGATGGAGCGCGTGATCCGAAAGCACCTCCCATCGCTTCCGAAAGAGCATCGCAACTGGCTTTCCGTCCGTCGTGCGATGGCGTCGCTCGCGACGATGCGCGACTTTGCGGAGGTGAACGCTCGCTCGCGCGAGACGAAAGAGCGCTTCCGGAAAGACCTGATCGCCGTAGGTGTTGATCCTGGCTTCATGTATGAGACCGCCAGCGCGAAGGACTACCCAGGAAATTCCGCGGTGCTCGAGGCGCTCCGCGCGATCGGGGGCCAGTCGTGATCCTTCGCAGGTTGATAGAGGACATATTCCCGGCGAGCGAAGCCAAGATCTTCTCTCACGATGTCCGCCGCTTTGGTGTTGGGGAGAAATTCAGGCCGTGCCTCGAGCTGTGGAGTTTCCGGGCTGCCGGTGTGCCTGGCGTGCTCCGAAACGTTACGCTGGCATTTCGTCGCCGCGGATCGGCGCCCGCTGGCGCGACCGTGACCCTACAGGTCATCGCTCTCGGGAGCGATGCGGATCAGGTGACGATCTTTTCCTCGCTCGGGATCCACGTCGCCACGTACACGCCAACGAGCCCGTGGGGCATCCCCTTTCCGGTGGACGACTCCGGGCCGTGGGTGCTGTGGGTCGGCTCCGTCGCGGCGGCCGCCGCCGCGCAAGCATCGTTTCAGATCGCGTATCATCCTTTCGACATGATCGGCTGCTGATGTTTCTCGATCCAGATCCTCTCGCTCCGGTTGCCGTGTCGATCTCGCCGATCGACGTGTCGGCTATGGTCGGGGTGGAGCTTGCGGTCGATTGCGAAGGTGACTTGCTCGACGCGAGCGGCAACGGCTTCGATCTGACCGCGACGCTTGCTCCCGAGTATTTGGAGATCGACGGCAAACTCGGTCTTTGGTCGCGCGCGTCACAGTCGATCCTAATGGTCGCTGGAGTCGGGGACTATCCAGCGCTCCAACTGTATGGAGCCGCCACGTTTCACGCGCTTGTGTTCGCGTCGGATCAAGTGCTCGGCGCGGGGGCGATCGTGCTGAATTTCTCTGGCACTGGCGAGACCGAACCAGCGAATGCGCTCTATTCGCTGGAGATCCTGACCACCGGGCAATTGTCTTACTTTCACGAGCACGGGGCCGGCGTCGATGATCGAGTGACGCTCGAATGGGGGCCGCCGGTCGGGAGGTGGGCGCTGCTCACTGTCACGCGCCGACCGGGGGCCGTGTCGGGAGTCGATTGCGTGAGCTATCTGAACGGTGCGCAGATCGATGCGTGGAGCGAAGCGGACGCGCCGACCGGAGGGACTGCGGCGCAGTTTAAATGCTCGGGTGTCGTGGGACTGCTCGGCGGCTGGGTGATCGCGAACGCGGAGCAGTCCGCGGCGGACGTGCTCGCGGTGGCGGAGCAAGTTGGGGTGGCCTAGTCGTGGACGCGCTCGAGACATACCTAGAGACCGGCGATGTCGCCGCGTGGGGATCCTTCGATCTCGGGATCGATCTCGAGCCGACCGGAGACCGGGCGCGCGATGTCGCGACCGCCGGAGCCTACACGCTCAAGGCGGTCTCGCTTGTGTGGCAGGCGCTACCCGAGGAGGTGAGAGGCGCCGCGCTCGATGCCTTGACCGACGCGATCGCGAAGATCGTCACCGAGCTCATCGCAGCGATCGCCGAAGAGGCGGCCGAGACTGCCGCGGAGGCGATCGAGGCGATCCCGATCATCGGATGGGTGATCAAGATCGTGCGCGCGCTAGTCGTCGCCTTCGTCGACATCGCGGAGGCGGTCGACGAAGCGCGCGAAGATACAACCGCGCGCAATCGTGCCGAGCAACGCCGCGAAATGTTCAGGGGTCCGGCTTCTCGCCTGATCCTGAACTGGATCGAGATCCGCGGCTTCCCAGCGTGGCAGCAAGCGGAGACGCCGCGATGGCGATGGGCGGCCGCGATGACTCCTGATCGCGGCGAGGGCTCCTACTGGTTCGGGATCGGCGGCCTGAAATCATACGGCAAGTGGAAGGTCTCGAACGGAGTCGGCCTACACTGTCCGTCTCACCAGGAAGCTCGGATCTCGGGCTACTGGGCAGGCTGCAAACTGATCGGCAACGAAAACGATCGCTTTTCCGCGAGGATGTGGACCAACGCTCTCGCGTGGCCCTACTTCGCTCCGAACTATCCATCACGGCCGATGCAGGTCTATATCTCGCCGGAGACGAATAAGGCGATCGATCCGAACCTGGAGCTCATCGAAGCGCAGCTCCTCGCGCTGATGGACGCGCGGACAAACTTCACGATCAACCTCGAGGCCCTGATCAACATAACGACCCACTTTCTCACCCGCTGGCGATCGCTAATCCAGGCGGGCGTCTTCGTCGGTCACATCGCCGATCCGATGGGATCGAAGCAAGTCGAGGACCATCGCCGGATCTGGACTCCGGATCTGCAACGCGATCACGCGAACGTGGGGAGCTCCTCGGATCGCCGCTTCTACTTCGACGATCGCGGTCTCGTGACGACCTATCCCGGTTTCGAGGCGGAGCAATTGGATCTGGCGACGTTCGGACTCATGCACGAAGGGGAGCAGGGGATCGCGTGCTCGCTTGCCGATCTCAATTCTGTTGTCGCATCGACTCGCGCGGTGATCTCCGCTCGCCAGCGGCACCTGAGAGACGGGCGGACGTGCGCGGGGATCGTCAAGGACAGAGACCACCTCTCCTACGCTCCGGAGCTCCGCGCGGCGGTCGAGGCCTCCGCCTCCGCGTGGCAGCATCGCGGCGCCGCTGGCGGCATCGCGCCTCCGGCGAAGCCGTCGATCTCCGGAGGCGCTGGATTCGCTCCGCCGTCGCCTCATCCATCTCCTCGAGGAGCTCGGCCGGGAGCGACGCGGCCAGGATCCGGGCCGGCACTCCTCCTCGCCGCAGGCGCCCCGGCGAGCTCGCCATCCTGGCTCGATCGCGCGCTCCCGATCGTCGCTGGCGTCGCCGCCGCGGGGGCGATCGTCGCTGGCGTCGTGGCCTTCGTGCGGGGCCGTCGTGGGTGAGGGCGTAGATATCGCCCTCGCCGGCTCGATCCTCTCCACGCTCGCCAGCGCGGCCGGAGCGTGGGCGGTGATCCGTAGGCAGGTCGCAGGCCACGACACCGCGATCGACCGCATGAGGGAGCGCCTCGAGGCCCTCGAGCACTGGCGCTCGAGGGAGCTCGGAGAGGAGCGAGCCCGCGCGAGGACCGGGCCGCACGCGGCGATCTCGACTCCGATCGCCGAATCGGGGGAGCATCGGCCGTGAATTCTCGCACGCTGGCCATCTATCAGGGCGGATCAGTGGTCGTCGCCGCGATCCTGGCGGCCGCGCTGGCCGCCCTTGCGATCTTCGCCTCATGTAAAACCGCTCCGGCCGCGAAATCGAACGCTACGTGGCACGCTGTTGCCGCTGGCGTGCCAGTTTGAATCACGCTCAAAAGTGTGATAGACCTTCGGGGTGTCGTCTTTCAGGCCGCGGATCTACTGGGCGGACGCCTTCGCCCACCTCGAGGGCCTGATTACCGAGCGATGTGCGGCGATCATCACCGATCCGCCCTACTCGGAGCGCACGCACGAGGGCTCCGCCGCGCTCACCGAGATCCCCTACGCATCGATCTCGCTCGCACAAGCGGATGAGATCGGCCGCACGTTCGCGCGGATCTGTGCGGGATGGGTGTGCGTGTTCTGCGATCACACGATGATCGACGCCTGGTCTCGCGCGCTGGCGAGCTCGAGGCGCTACGTCTTCGCGCCGATCGCTTGCGTGACCCTCGGTCGCACCGTCCGGATGCTGGGCGACGGCCCCGCAAGCTGGACGGATTATCTGATCGTGTCCCGCCCTCGCACGAAGGAATTCTCGATGTGGGGAGCTCTCCCCGGTGCCTACGTCGGCACGCGGGGCACCGCGCCAGCATCGGGGCGAGAGCGCCAGGCCGGCGACAAGTCCGACGCCCTGATGGCGGCGATCGTGAGGGACTACACGCGGCCCGGCGATC
>MGUL01000010.1:0-2017 GCA_001800005.1 Elusimicrobia bacterium RBG_16_66_12
AGGCCTTCTCCTTGTCGATGACGGCGACGCTGACGCCGGAGCCCGCGAAGGTCTCGGCGAGGTCCGCCAAGCTCTTCGGGGTCTTGTCCGACGGGGCGCGGTTGACGAGGTCCCGCGCGAGCGCGACGGCCTCGCAGACGAGCGCGGCCTTCGCGCAGGCCTTCTCGATGGGGCCTCGGGCGGCGGCGTCCGCCGCCACGAGGCGGGCCGACGTCAGAGCGTCCTCGTCGCCCTTCTTGTACTCCTCGTATTTGTAGGAAGCGAGCGTCAGACCCTCGGCGACGGCCTGCGGGAACTCGGAGCAGAGGATCGCGATCTTCTCGCGTTTGGAGCGGATGGCGCCGATCAGCGCTCCGGCCGCCAAGCGCAGGCTCTCGGGGCTTGAGCCCTTCTTCTTGCCCAGGCCCACGGCATGGACGCGGCGCGTTTGACCGTAAACCTCCAAGTTCACGCGGCAGACTTCCTTGGCTTTGGCCTTGAAGCCCTCTTCCTTGAGTTTGGCGTTGAGAGCCGCTTTGACCGGGTTGGGCAGGGCCTTGGCGCCGGCCAGGCCGGCGTCCTCGTGGACGAAGACGGCGAGGTCGGTCTTTTCGGCGGCAAGGGCCTTGAGGGATATCGGGGTCACGGTGATCATGCGATGAGGATACCAAATCCCTCTCGGCGCGGGCTAGAAGCGGTAGGAGAGGGACAGCCGATGGGTGACGCCCAACTCTCCGGCCGGGGACCAGGCGTAGTCGAAGCCCAGGCGTTCGAAGCCCAGCCCACCGCCGAGGGCCACCCCGGTCACGCCCGAGACGTCGCCCGACTTCAGGCGGCCGTCATAGCCGGCCCTCAGGGCGCCGGTGATGCCCGCCGTCATCGGGGCGCGCCACTCGGCGCCGAAGGACGCGTACGCGGAGCGGTCGCGCGGCTGGATCGCGTCCGCCGTCAGGGTCAGCGAGCGCAAAGGCCTCAGAGACTGGCCGATGACCACGGTGAGGGGAAGGGGGTCCGAGGCCTCGTGGAACTTGAGCGCCCCGCCCACGTTCCGCGCCACGACGGCCAGCGAGTAGCCCATCTCCGTGCCGAAGACGACGGTGCGCCAACGCGCGCCGAGATCCACCGCGCCGGTCTCGGCGGAGGCGGAGATCTTGGAATAGATGTACTTCGCCGTGATGCCGGCGTCGACGCCGCCGCCGAGAGCCGACCCCCAGCCGAGCATGGCGGCCACGTCTTGGGGCGTGAACGACCGTCCGGTGGGGACGCCGGTGTTGTCGACTTCCTGGAGGCTGCCGGAATTATTGTAGAGCACGGCCACGGCCAGGGATCCCAGCTGGTCGGGCCGGAGGTCTCCTTCCCTCGGATTGCGCGAGCGCGGGGCTTCCAGGGGCTGGGCATAGGCGAGGAAATCCTGGAACGTGGTCTGGTAGGAAGCGGAGTGGCTGAAGGTGGCGTGGCGATAGCGCAGAGCCGCCAGGCCCGCCGGGTTCCAGAAGACGGCCGAGGCGTCCGAGACGTCGGCGCTGACCGCGGTCCCCATGCCCGCCGCGCGCGCGTCGGCGCCGAGCTTGAGGAACGCGGCGCTCGTGGCGCCGCCCTCTTGGGAGCCGGCCGCCGCCGCCGGCCCCGTCGGGGCCGCCGCGAGCAGGGCGGCGAAGAGGGTATTTCTCATCTTTCGATGGCGAACTTGACGATCATCGAGCCGCCGG
Organism: Elusimicrobia bacterium RBG_16_66_12; assembly: GCA_001800005.1. GTDB lineage: Bacteria > Elusimicrobiota > Elusimicrobia > UBA1565 > UBA9628 > GWA2-66-18. The sequence goes on from MGUL01000010.1 coordinate 1,689, forward strand.
CGTCCGAGACGATCTTGGCGAAGTAGACTCCGCTGGCGCAGCGGCGTCCCCCTTTGGCGCGCCCGTCCCAGGTGATGCGTCCGGCCGCCTGGCCGTCGAAGCGCAGGTCCGCGACGCCTTCCCCCGCCAGCGTGAGGATATGGATGCTTCCCGAGGCCGGGAGATTGTCGAAGGTCAGGCCGCCCGCGTCGAACCGGCCGCCGCTGCCCGGCTTCCAGGGGACGGGATAGATTCTGACGCCGGAGAGGCTGGAGCCGACCGTGCTCGGGGCGAAGAGGGCGAAGACCGAGAAGTGGGGCGTGAGGCCCGTGGCCCGGCGGCCGGCCGGG
>MGUL01000010.1:2040-5321 GCA_001800005.1 Elusimicrobia bacterium RBG_16_66_12
CCATCGGTTGACGGTCGTGTCCAGGGTGTACATCCGGATGCCGGAGGCCGGCAGGACGGAGCCGTCGACGAGGTTGTTGCCGTCCGCATCGGCATAAGGGATGGAGACGGTGGCCGAGGAGCCGAGCGCCGCGGTGAAGGGCAATCCGTCGACGACGGGCACGACTTCGACGACCGAGTTCGGCACCAAAGTCATCCCCGAGGGCAGAGAGGTGAGCCCCGCGCTCAATGTGGCGTACGGGATCTTGATGGGGTGCAAGGCGGGGTCCGCCGAGATGAAGATTCGGACCGGGGAGGTGAAGGCGTTGGGCGGCAGTCCCACGAGCACCGCGGCGTTGGGGGCGGAGGGCGTGATCGTCGACACGAAGCCGCCTTGATAGTCGGAGAGGACCGCGGCGGCGTTCAGCGCGCGGCGCAGGACGCGCACCGAGTCCATGCGGCCGAAGAAGGGCAGGGTGTAGGCTCCCGCGGCGCTCGGCCTGTTGCCGATGCTGAGGCGCTGGCCGGAATTGCTGCGCGCGGGCACCCCCGTGACGGTCGCCGCCGCGGCGCCGTTGAGATAGAGCGTCGCGGCGGCGGCGGCCGAATCGTAGACGCCCACGACGTGGGTCCAGGCGCCCGGGGCGACGGAGCTCGAGGCCCAAGCCGCTTTGACCGTGGGGACGGAGTTCGCCAGGAAGCGGAAGCGCCCGGAGACGATGTCGAGCGCGAAATCCTCGGAGTCCTTGTCGCCGATGGCGACGAGGCCGGCGTAGTCCCGCTGGGAAGCGCTTTGGGGGTAGACCCAGGCCGAAACGGTCAGGTCGCCGTTGAAGGCGGTGAAGTTGTTCTGCGTCCTGACCACCCCGTACTCGAGCCCGGAGAAGGAGGCCGCGGTCGCGAACGAGGCCGGTCCGGACGCGAAGGCGGGGGTCGATAGGCACAGCGTCGCGGTGCAGGTGAATTGAGCCGTGTTGGCGGACGCGGAGCCGTCCGCCGAGGTCAAGCCCGAGCCTTCATCGAACTGCCAGATTCCCTCGAGGCCGGCGGGCAGGACATAGGGCGAGGGCGGCGCGGAACTGATCGTGATGCTCGGGTCCGGGGCGGTCATCGTGGCGGCGAAGACGAGGAAGGCGTTGAGGGGGGCGGGGATCTGGTCTCCATTGAAGGCGCGGACGCGGGCGTAGTAGCTCGTCGCCGGCAGCAGGTCCCTGACCGTGGCCGTCGCGCCCGAAGCGCCGATCGTGGCGATGACCACTTTGAAGTTCGAGTGGGTGGCGACCGAGAGTTCATAGTTGGTGTAGGAAGGGTTGCCGTTGGTGTCCCAGCTGAACACGCCGCTGCTGACATACATGGCCGAGACGACCGGGGAGACGGGGGCGTTGGCGAGGGTGTAGACATACGCTCCGCCGCGCCGGCCGATCGCGACCGGCTGGGGGTCCGCGTAGGCCGGCTCGGGAACGTAGGCCTCGACTTCGGCGTCGTAGCGCGTGTTGACGGAGAGGGTCGAGGACGTGTAGGTGACCGCGGCCCCCGAGGTCAGCAGCGCGAGCGTCGGGGTGTCGTAGAGGTTGTAGCCCGAGGCCCCGCTCGGCTGGGTCCAGTCCCAGCGCACGCTGGTCACCGAGAGGGCCGTGCCCGTCAGGACCGGGGCCTCCGGCCTGGTGAAGAAGTACCCGGTCAGGAAGCTCGTCGCCAGCCCCCCGTAGGAGTCGGAGTCCCGTCCGTTGAAGGCCCTGACGCGCAGGTAATACCGCGTGCCTGGCGCCAGCCCGGTCAGGTTCGTCGTGAGCGTGCCGGCCCCGGTGAAGTTGTCCGTGACGGCGATCCGGGTCGAGGTCGTGGCGAGGAAGTTGTCCGGCGAGTACGTGAACTCGTAGCGGGTGTAGGAGGCGTTGCTGTTGTCGCTCCAGGAGACGACGGCCCCGCCCGTGGAGATGTTCGTCAGGGAGAGGGCTGCGGGAATGTTGGCCAGGGAGTAGGCCGTCGCGGAGTTCGAGAGGGGACTCCAGTAGGAGGCCCCATAGGCGCTCACGGCGATGGCATCCCTGGCCTGGACGCGGACGATCGACTTGACGTTGGCTCCCAGGGAGGACTGCGTCCAGGGCGGATAGGACGCGGCCGCCAAGGACGTGGCCAGCACGGCCCCGCTGACGGCGTTGATGGCTTGGTATTCCCCCCCGCCGCAGAGAGCCGGCGGCGTCCAGTTCCAGCTCACCGCCCCCGCCTGGGACGTGCCCGTCAGATCCGACGGCGCGGAAGTGCCGGCTGGGTCCGTCATCGCATAGGAGGTCGCGGAGGTGGCACTGAGGCTGTTGTCGCGGCCGCCGGTCGACGTGGCCCCGGAGTCGTAAGCCTGGACATAGGCGCCGTATTGGGTGCCGTAGGTCAGGCCGGTTCTCACGTAGGATGCGGGGTTTTGGGACCCGGTGGTCCACCCGGCGTTTTCGCCGTACAGGCGGTATTGGGCGGCGGCCCCGTCGCTGCCCCTGAGCACGGTGTTCCAAGACCATTGGATGTCGGTCTTCGGGCAGTAGCTGCCGCCGGTGGCCGGCGCGCCGAGGAGGCCGGTCGGGGTATTGGGCTGCGTGTATAACAACGGCGACGAGGCCGCGCTGAGAGACGTTTCGACGTTGTTGACGTTGCGGGCTTTGACTTCGAAGGCGTATCTCGAGGATTTCGACAGGGTGAGGGCGCGGGTGACGCTCGTGGACCAGGAGCTGATCGTGGAGTAGCTTCCGCCGTTGCGCGACGCCTGGACCTGGTACTCCGTCGCGTTCGTGCTGCTGGTGCCGTCGGGGTTGCCATCAGTGTAGTAGGGAGCGCCGCCTGAGGCGACGGTGAGGTCGAGCGCCGTCCCGCTCGTGAATAAGCCCGTCGGGGCGTTGGGCACGTTGGCATAGGTCGTGGCGTCGATCTCGAGACTCGCGGAAGAGGGCCCGATGATCTGGCTGGAGCCGCCGGTGTCCGTGTAGGTCGCCCTTACCGAGAGGCCGTAGAGGCGATTGGGGGACAATGACGGAGCGGAATAGGAGGTCGCGGTTTGGGGCGCGCTCCATGCCCCGGCGGTTCCGTTGTCGATTAGCTGTCTTTCATACGTCGTTTGCGTTGAGTTGCAGGCGTAATTCGAGCCCCAACTCCAGGTGATCGAGTTGTTGGAAACCGCCGTGACGCTGGATGAGTCCAGGACCGGAGCGATCATGTTGGTCTGGTCGATCGTCAGCAGGATGTCCTTGTATCCCACGTTCTCGGCCGTGTCTTCCGCGAAGAAAACCAAGGTGGTGCCGGAGGTCAGCGTGCCCA
>MGUL01000010.1:5336-6349 GCA_001800005.1 Elusimicrobia bacterium RBG_16_66_12
CGTGTAGCTGGCGCCGCAATTTCCGATTCCGTTATAAGTGCCGCTCTTGGCGTAGCCCTGCCCTTTCGCGTGGGCGGCGATCTCCTGCGCGGAGAGCGCATAGTTCACGATGCGAAGCTCGTCGATGCTGCCGCCGAAGGCGTCGCCGTCTTCGCTGGCCCCGCTCGTCGGGGCCCACAACGAGATGCCTCCTCCGATTTTGAAAGTGGAACTGAGGCCCGTCGTCTCCAGGGATGAGGCTTTCGCCGACCCCTCCGGAGAGGCGGTGGTGTTGTCCAGGTTGCCGTCATAATATACGTACTGATCATTGCCTGATCGGTCGTAGACGAACGCGACGTGATGCCAGACGGCGTCGTTGACCAGGGTTTTGCCCGTCGTGCTGTGATTGCCGAAATCCATGTACAAATACTTGTTCTTGAAGCCCAGGAGCACGCATTTGTTGTCGTTGCAGCCGTTGCCTGACAGATCGACGGACCCTTCGATGAGGATGGGGGCCACGGCCCCCGTCCGGTTCTGCGGGGGGCCCGGGCTCTTGACCCAGGCCTCGACGCTCCACGACCCTCCCTGGAACGTGGTTTGAAGAGGCGTCGAGATGACCTTGTCGTAGCCGTAGGCATACCAAAAGTAGGGTTGGGTCGCATTGGAGGTATCCTGGCAGGTGGCCGTGTAAACGACGGGGTATTGTTTTGCCCAACCGAATTTCCCCGACGTGTCGAAGGAGGGCCATGCGCAGGTGTTGTAGGTGCATGAGGTGTCGCATGTGGGACTCCCTGCGCCGGAAATCGCCCAGCCGCTGACTGTGAGATGGTTTCCGTTGGCCGCGGAGTCGACGGTATTCTCATGCCAAAGGGCCTGGGTGTTGCTGATGAGCTGGGGGGTGGCGAGGCCGGTGGGGCATGCCAGGTTCGCGGTGGTGCTTCCGACCGTGATGTTCCACTGGTCGGGAACGGTGGTGTAAATGGTCGGGTCGTCGTCCGGCACCGGGGCGGCGAACCGGCATTTCGACATCGACA
>MGUL01000010.1:6420-7259 GCA_001800005.1 Elusimicrobia bacterium RBG_16_66_12
CAAGCGGCAACGCCCGTCCGAGGCCGGTGTTTTGTCTCATGGGAACAGACCGCGACGCGTGTATCGTATAGGGTAGCGTAATTGCGGCATGTTACGGCCTTATTACAGTCGCGCGATGAACTCCAGCGCGGCCTGCCGGGTGAGGACTTCCCCCTCGGCCTGGGCCTCCCGCAGGCGCTCCAGGATGTCGCCGATCCGGGGTCCCGGCGGGATATTGAGGGCCTTCATCACCTCGCCGCCGTTCAACAGCCGCACGGGAACCGGCGCGCGGTCCCGGTCGAAGAAGCGGCGCAGCAGCATCGAGACCAGTTGAAGGTGGCGCACCGTCTTGCGAGCCTCCTCGGGCCGGATGCGGGAGACGGAGCGGGGCGGTTCGTCGCAGGCTGCCCCCAGCAGTCGGGCGAGCCGCGGCTGCGGCAGGTAGCTGGCGTGGTCGCCCCAGCAGAGGACCAGCAGTCCCGGCGCGTGCTCCCCGAGGTCGCGGAAGAAGCGATAGGCCGCCTTGTCCGTCACCGGCTCGCCGGAGGAGGCCAGATGCCCGGGGCGCAGGTGCTGACGGATCATCGTCGCGGCGGACGCGATCTGCTCCCCGGAGAGGCGCAGTCCGCGCATGATCGTCTCCGCGCGGACGGCCCCCTTGGCGTCGTGCTCGAAGAATCTCAGCCGTCCGTCGACGCTGCGGGCCGTCTCGGGCTTGGCCACGTCGTGCAGCAGCGCGGCCAGCATGATGACCGCTCTGTGGGGCGCCCCCGCCGCCGCGCGCGCGGCGAAATGCTCTTCCAGGGGGCGGGCCAGCGCGGGGTAGATCCCGCGCAGGTTCGTGAGAAGAAAGTCCACGC
>MGUL01000010.1:7281-10419 GCA_001800005.1 Elusimicrobia bacterium RBG_16_66_12
CCGGGACCGTAGTACTCCTGCGCGCAGCGGCGCGCGGGCTCCAGGTCGGGGAAGAGGGCGGTGAGCAGGCCGCATTCGTCCATCGCCGCCAGCCGCGACGACGCGCCGGGCAGGGCGAGCAGGGCGAGGAGCTCGGCCGAGATCCGCTCCCCCGCCGGTTCCAGGGCCGCTCGGCGGTGCCGGCGGATGAGCTCCATGGTCGGTTCGTCGATGACGAGCCCCGCCTGCGCCGCGACGCGGAAGGCGCGCAGGAGCCTCAGCGGGTCGGCCTTGAACGGCAGGCCGCTCTCGCAGCGCAGCACCCCGCGGGCGAGGTCGGCCAGCCCCCCCCGAGGATCGAGGAAGTCCTTGCGCGGGATGCGCGGAGGCAGATCGGTCCGGAGCTCGAGGGCGACGGCGTTGACCGTGAAGTCCCGCCGCGCCAGGTCCTCCTCGATGCCGCGGCCCTGGATCTCCGCCACGTCGATCTGCTTGAGCGCGTTGCCCCGCGCCGGGGGCAGGACCAGCCGGTAGACCGCGTTCTCCGCGTCGAGGGTGACGAGCGTGCCCTTGAAGGCGCGGGCGACCAGAGCGGCCAGCCCGCGCGCGCCGACGGCCGCCAGGTCGAGGTCCGCGACGGGGCGTCCGAGCGCCGCGTCGCGAATGGCGCCGCCGACGAGCCAGACGGGGGCCGGGCGCAGCCCCGCGACGCGGCGCAGGGCCGCGTGGGCCGCGGGCGGCAGCCGCACGTGGTGCAGGTTCAAGTTCTCCCCATTCATGGGTCGTTCAACTGCTCGCGCGTTTGGCGAGTTCCCGCTCGCGCAGCTCCCGCTTGAGGACCTTCTGGAGCGCGTTCTTGGGCAGCGAGGCGACGATATCGAGGTCGCGCGGACGCTTGTAGGCGTCGAGGCGGTCGCGGAAGAACTGCAGGAGCTCCGCCTTGCCCGCCTCGGCGCCTTTCTTGAGGACGACGAAAGCCTTGATCGTCTCGTCGCCGAGGTCATCGGGCACGCCGATGATCGCGCATTCCTCGACGGCCGGGTGCTCGGCGATCACGGCCTCCACCTGCGCGGAGAAGACCTTGAGGCCTTTGATGATGATCATGTCCTTCTTGCGGTCCCGGATCGTCAGGTAGCCCTCGGCGTCGAGGACGCCGATGTCGCCGGTCTTGAGCCAGCCGTCCGCCGTGAAGGTCGCGCGCGTCTCCTCGGGCTTGTTCCAGTAGCCCTTCATCACGTTGTCGCCCTGGACGCAGATCTCCCCCTCGCCGCCCAGCGGCAGTGCATTCTCCATATCATCGACGACCTTGATGCGCACGCCGGAGATCGCGGTGCCGACGGTGCCGATGCGCACGGCCTGCGGCGGGTTGACCGCGGCCACGGGGGCCGTCTCAGTCAGGCCCCAGCCTTCGACGATGTCGAGGCCGAGGCTCTCCTTGAAGGCCGCGGCGACTGCGACGGAGAGGGGTGCCGCGCCCGAGGCGGCGACCGCGACGCGGCGGAAAGACCACAGCCGCAAAAAGAGGCGAGTCTTCCAGTCCTTCGCCTCCCGGGCGAGCGCGGCGTAGACCTGCGGGACCGCGGCGAAGAGCGTCACGCCGTGGCGGCCCATGGCTTTCAGCCACGGCTTGGCGGGAGCGATCGACGGGGAGATCACGCACGTCATCGTCAGGCGCAGCGAGGTCAGCACGATCGCGGTCCAGGCGAAGCTGTGGAACATCGGCAGGATGCACAGCGTCGCCCCCCCGCGGCGCAGCCTCATGCGCAGGAGGGTGCTCTCGCAATTCGACACGAGGTTGCGGTGCGTGAGCATGACGCCCTTGGGAAATCCCGTCGTCCCCGAGGTGTAGAGGATGGCCGCCACGTCGGTTTCGACGACGGGGTCGCGCGGGAAATCCTCCGGGGGCGGGACGCGGAGGCCGGCGTAGGCGCGCACGAGCCCGGGCCCGTTGCCGCCGTCCGTCGTCCAAAGGGCCTTCAGGGCCGGGCACTTGGCGCAGGCGAGGACGAGCCCCGGCAGGAATTCCTTCTGCGTCACGACCCCGACGGCCCCGCAGTCGTTGAGCATGTAGGCCAGTTCGTCGGGCTTCGAGACCATGAAGTTGATCGGCACCGCGACGGCCCCGAGGCGCAGCAGCGCGAAGTAGGCGACGACGAACTCGGGGGCGTTGCGATGGAGGACGGCGACGCGGTCTGCGCGGGCGACCTGTGCCCGGCGCAGGCCTTCCGCCACGGAAAGGACTTCGCGGCGCACGCCGCTGAAGGTCATGGAGCGGTCGCCGATGACGAAGGCGCGGCGTTCGCCTCCTTCCTGGGCGGCGCGGTCGAGGAGGGCGTTCAAGGTCGTCATGGTCATTTTTGGCGCGGATCGAGGATGTCCCGGACGGCGTCGCCGAGAAGGTTCCAGCCGAGCACGAAGAGGAATATGGCCGCGCCGGGGATGGCGACGGTATGCCAGTAGGCGAAGGGGTTGCCGGAGGACCCGAGGATCCAGTTGCGCGAGAGGCTGATCAGCTGTCCCCAATCCGCGTAGCCGACCGGCGAGCCGAGCCCCAAGAACGAGAGGGCCGCGGCCGTGATCACGATGCGGCCCATGGAGAGCGAGGCGACGACGAGCACGGGGTAGATGGCGTTGGGCACGATGTGGCGCAGGAGGATGCGCGCGTCGGAAGCCCCGAGGGCGCGGGCCGCGGCCACGAAGTCCCGCTCCTTGACCGAGAGGACGTCGCCGCGCATCAGGCGCGCGTAGGAGGGCCAGGAGACGGCCATCACGGAGTACATCACGTGCTCCAGGCTCGGCCCCGTGACCGCGACGATGACGACGGCCAGGACCAGGTCCGGAAACGCGAGGATGACGTCCGTGAAGCGCATCAGGACCTCGTCGACCCAGCCCCCGTAGAACCCCGCCGCGCCGCCGAGGAGGATGCCGACCGTGACCGCCGAGGCCACGACCATCAGGGCCACCTTGAAGGCCGTGCGCGTGCCCCAGACCATCCCGTAGAAGAGGTCATACTGTTGCTCGGTCGTGCCGAAGGGGTGTTCCTTCGACGGACGCACGGGGTCGGGGCTGTAGCCGGTCTGCGGGATGATGTACGGGTCGCGCGCGTTCGCTTCCGGGCGCGCGATCGCGGGGGCGAGCACGGCGACGGTCATAAACGAG
>MGUL01000010.1:10441-20468 GCA_001800005.1 Elusimicrobia bacterium RBG_16_66_12
CCGCCGCCGGAGCGTCTTCCAGAGCCAGCGCAGGCGGTCCATCTTTAGTCCCCCACCCGGATGCGGGGGTCGACGACGGCGTAGAGGATGTCGCTGGCGAGGTTCGCCGTCACGAACAGGAACGCGGCGAGCATCGTCGCGCCGAGCACCCCGGGCACGTCCAGCTGCTGGGCGGCCTGCACGCCCCAGCGCCCGATGCCCGGGAAGTCGAAGACGGTCTCCGTGATGACCACGCCTCCGAGCAGGCCGATGAAAAGGAGGCTGGCGAGCGTGACCACGGGGATCAGGGCGTTGGCCAGCGCGTGCTTGTAGATGACCACGTTCTCGGGCAGGCCCTTGGCGCGCGCGGTGCGCACGTAATCCTTGGAGAGCTCCTCGAGCATGGAGGAGCGGGTGATGCGCAGCAGGAGGGCGACCGAGATGTAGAGCAGCGTGGCCGCGGGCAGCAGCATGTGCTTGACGACGTCGACGTAGGCGGCCCACTCGCCGTTGAGCAGGCAGTCGAAGGTCAGGATGCCCGTCCAATGGCGGAAGCCCTCGGCGTGGACCAGCATGTCCGTCTCCAGCGTGTAGCGGCCGGGCGGCAGCCAGTGGAGCTTGCCGTAGAAGACCATCAGCAGCAATAGGCCCAGCACGAAGCTCGGCAGCGAGTAGCCGGTGATGGCCACGAAGCGCGTGAAGTGGTCGATGAACTTGTCGCGATGGACCGCGGAGAGCACGCCGAAGTAGATGCCCGTGATCATGATGGGGATGAAGGAGATGAGCGTCAGCTCGAAGGTCGCGGGGAAGAAGGCCCGGATGGCCTCGGACACCGGCATCTTCGCCGTCTCGGAATAGCCCAGCTCGCCGTGCGCGACCTCCTTGAGCCAGAGGGCGTACTGCACGGGCATGGGTTTGCGCAGGCCGTACTTCTCGATGACGGACTCGATCTGCGAGAGTTGGCGAGGGTCCTTGATGTAGAGCGAGGCGCGCATCTCCGGCGAGAGGAACTGCAGGCACAGGAAGAGCAGCGCGGTGACCCCGAACACCACCAGGGGCAGGAAGGCGAGACGCTTGAGGATGTACCTGAGCACTAGTCCTTCGAGAGCGTGTAGAAGTAGCTCCCGTACGGGGAGTCCGGGAAGATGGGGTTGTTGAACCAGCCCTTGACCCAGTCGCGCTGGGTGCGGTAGCGCACCGCGTCGACGATCACGAGATGCGGCGCTTCCTCGAACTCGAGAGCCTGGAGCTGGGCGTAGATCTGCTTGCGTTTGGAGGGGTCCGTTTCGGCGTTGGCCGCGTCGATGAGCCGGTCGAACTCCGGGTCCTTGAACTTCTGGGTGGCGGGGTAATCCCCCTTCGAGTGCAGCAGAGGGAACGCGAAGTTGTGCGGGTCGGGATAGTCCGCGTGCCAGCCCATCACGAAGACGGGGAGCTTGGATGCTTTGTAGGCGTCGAGGAAGGTCGGCCACTCCACGGCGCGCACGTCGATCTTGAACTTCGGGTTCAAGGCCTCGACGTTGCGCTTCAGGATCTGGCAGACCGTCTGGCGCGGGAGGTTCCCGGAGTTGAAGGCGATGGTGAACTTGAAGCCTTTTTCCCAGGCCTGGCCGCCCCAGGCCTTCCGGAAGTGCTCCTCCGCCTTCTTCAGGTCGAAGCGGTAGGTCCGCCCGTTCGGGTCATGGCCGGGCAGGCTCTTCGGGATGGCGCCCGTGGCCTGCGTGCCCTTGCCGCGCATCACGTCGGCGAGGAAGCCCTTGAAGTCGAAGGCGTGGGCGAAGCCCTTGCGCACGTCCTTGTCCGAGAAGAAATCCAGCGGGATGCCGGCGCCGTCGAGGCGCCCCGAGCCGACGAAGGCATTGGCGACCTGGTTGATGCGATAGGTGAAGAAGACCACCGGATTCATCTCCACCGTCGGCTGGTCGTCGAGGACCGTGATTCCCGGGATGTCCTGGAGCTGGGAGATCAGCGGACGGTCGGCGTAGATGGTGTCGGCGTCGCCGGCCTGGAGCATCAGCTTGCGGGTCCCGAACTCGCTGACGCTCTTGATGACCACGGTCTGGAGCTTGGCTGGAGCTCGCCAATACCGGTCGTTTCTCGTCAGAAGGAACTCTTTGGTCTTGCGGTCCCACCTCTCCAGCTTGAAGGGGCCCGTGCCGTTGGCCTTGTCGAAGAACGGAGACGTCTCCTTGCTGGGGTCGTTGAACTTGTGCCAGCTCGCCTCGCCGCCGTCCCAATCGCCGTTCTTCCCGGCCCAGGCCTTGGGCAGGACCGGCGCCCAGGCGGCGAGGATGCTGAGAAGCGGCGCGTAGGGCCGCGGCAGGCGCAGGACGATGTCGTCGCCTCTGAGCGTGACGGCGCGGTTGACGTCGTTCCAGACATGCGCGAGGATTTCGCCGTCGTCGCCGCGCGTCGAGGGGTAGCCCACCAGCGGTTCGAGGAGAAGCGAGGAGGGCCCGGCCGCGCGGTCGACCAGCAGGAAGCGCAGGAGCGACCAGCGCACGTCCTCGGCGGTCATCGGGGAGCCGTCGTGGAACTTGATCCCCTTGCGGAGGGGGATCGTGTAGGTCCGGCCGTCCGGCGAGATGAGCCCGTTATCCCGCGACGGCACCTTCTCCGCGATCAGCGGCAGCAGCTTCTCGGTCGAGGTCCCGTCGTACTGGAAGAGGGGCTCGTAGACGTTGAGGATGACCAGGCCGCTCGCGGTGTCGTAGGCCCAGGCCGGATCGACGCTGTCCGCGTCGGCGATGGTGAGGTAGGTGAAGATGCCCGGATTTTTAGACGCCGACCTTGCGGCGGCGGGCAACGCGCCGACCGCCAGCACGGCGCTCATGAGGATGCGGAGCATGGCCGTTATTCTAGCATTCCCTCCGCGCGGAGGCGTCCTGCATCACTCGGACTTGGACAGGTCATAGTAATAGCTGCCGTAGGGCATATCCGGGAAGGTGGGCTTGAACACGAAGCCCTTGACCCAGGAGCGCTGGGCGCGGTAGCGCACGTTCTCCGCGATGGGCACGTGAGGGACGTCCTCATCGAGGATGTCCTGAAGGCGGCCGTAGAGCCGGGCGCGCTCCGCCTCGTCCTGCTCGACGGCCGCGGCCTCGATGAGCTTGTCGGCCTGGGGGTTGGAGTAGCCTTGCCTGCCGGGGTAATAGCCCGCGGAATGGGCCAGCGGGAAGGCGAAGTTGTGGGAGTCCGGGTAGTCGGCACCCCAGCCGCCGATGAACAGCGGGATCTTCCGCCCCTGGGTCTGCTCGAGGTAGGTCGACCACTGCACCGAGCGGACGTCGAGCTTGAACTTCGGGTTCAGGGACTCGACGTTCTTCTTGATCATCTGGCAGAGGGTCTGGGCTTGGGGCGAGCCGGTGTTGAAGACGATGCTGGCCTTGAAGCCCTTCTCCCAGATACTTCCCCCCCAGGCCTTGCGCATGTGCTCGGCCGCAGCGCGCAGGTCGAGCCGATAGCGCGGAGGGCCGGTGCGGCGGCCGACGAGACCCGGAGGGATGATGCCCGCCGCCTGCCGCCCCTTGCCTCTCTGGATGTCGCGGATGTAGCCGGCGTAGTCGATCGCGTAGGCGAAGGCCTTGCGCGCGTCCTTGTCCGAGAAGAAGTCCGGCGGGATGCCGCTGCCGTCGAGACGGCCGCTGCCGATGTTGGGGTTGGCCACGGGGTCGAGCTTGAAGGTGAAGGAGAGGAAGGTGGGCGCCTCCAGCGCCGTCAGGTCGTCGATGACGCTCACGCCTTCCAGATTCTGCACCTGGGGCTGGTATATCAGCTGGGCGTTGATGACGTCGGCGTCGCCCGCCTGGATCATCAGCTTGCGCGTGGCGAACTCGTCGACCTTCTTGACGACGACGCGCGCCAGCCTCGCGGGCCCGCGCCAGTAGGCGTCATGACGGGCGAGCGTGACCTGGCTCTGGGTGCGCTCGAAGCGCTCGAGCCGGAAGGGCCCGGTGCCGTTGGCCAGCTCGTTGGGGATGACGTCCTCGTGCGCGGGATCGTTGGACTTCATCCAGGTCTCGGCGCGGCCGTCCCACTGCCCATGGGCGGCGCACCAGGGCTTGGAGACGACGGCGCCGAAATTGGCGAGGACGCTCAGCAGCGGGGCGAAAGGCCGATGCAGACGCACGACCACGCTGCCGCCCTCCACGCGCACGGACTGGGCGGCCCGCTCGTAGAGTCCGGCGACGGGCTTGCCGCCTGAGCGCGTGGTCTCCAGGCCCAGGATGGGCGAGAGCAGTAGCTGAGAGGGGCCTCCGTCTCGGTCGGCGAGCATGAAGCGCAGCAGCGAGTAGCGCACGTCCTCCGGCGTCAGCAGGGAGCCGTCGTGGAACTTCACGCCCTTGCGGATCGGGAAGCGGTAGGTGAGGCCATCGGCCGAAATCAGGCCGTTCGCCCGGGACGGCACTTTCTCGGAGAGGATGGCGGTCAGGTCCTTGACCGTCGTCCCGGAGCCGCGGAAGTCGAGCAGGTATTCGTAGACGTTGGCGATGATGTTGTGGCTCATCGTGTCGTAGGCCCAGGCGGGGTCGAAGCTGTCGATGTCCGCGGCCGCGGCGTAGACGAACGTCTCCGGGTTCTTGACGGCGGCCGCGGCGCCCGCGGCCAGCGCGGCCGGCAGGACGAAGGCCGCGAGGAGCCTCCTCATGGCGTCTTGTTCACCTCGTAAAGGCTCCCGTAAGGAAAGATCGGGTTGGAGATCCAGTTGCGGACCTTCGCTTTCCGGACCAGGGCGTTGGAGGCGTCCACGGTGTAGATCTGGGGCGCGTCGTAGACCGCCAGCGCCTGGAGCTCGGCGTAGAGAGCCTTGCGTTTGGACGGGTCGGTCTCGACGGCGGCGGACTCGATCAGCTCGTCGGCGCGAGGGTTCGAGTAGCCCAGGCGCTCGGCGAAGTAGCCTTTCGAATGCAGGAAGGGGTGGACTGCGTTGTGCGGGTCGGGGTAGTCCAGCACCCAGCGGAAGGCGAAGATGGGCAGGCGCCGGTCGCGGAATTCGTCGAGGAGCTTCGATTGCGAGGTCGGGCGGCAGTCGACGCGGAACTTCGGGTTCACCCGGGCCACGCCGTCCTTGAGGAGGCGGCAGGCGAGGCGGCGTTCGCCATGTCCCTCGTTATAGGCGAAGGGCAGAAGGAAGCCCTTCTCCCAGACTGCGCCGTTGCGGGCGCGCTTGAAGGCGGCGGCGGCCTGCTCGAGCGAGTAGGGCCACGGAGCCTGTCTGGCCGCGTAGCCGGGCAAGCCCTTGGGGATCGGGCCGCGCGCCCGCTCGGCGCGTCCGCTGTAGGCTTCGCGGATGTAGGCGTCCGCGTCGAAGGACAGCGCGAAGGCCTTGCGCAGTTCCGCGTCGGCGAAGAAGTCCGGGGTCACGCCCTCGCCGTCGAGCTTGCCGCTGCCGAGCCAGGGGTTGTCGGAGGCGGAGGCCTCGAGGTTGAAGAGGATGACGTTCTGGACCTCCATCGCGGGGGTGTCGCTGTCGATGGCGAGTCCGGCGAGATCCTTGAATCCCGCCAGGTCACGGCGCTCCACTTGGACGACGTCCGCCCCGGCCTTCATCACGACGGCGCGCCGGTCGCGCGCGCTCTCGACGGTCTGCAGGCGCACGATGGAAAGCGCGGCCGGCTTGCGCCAGTAGGCGTCGTGGCGCGACAGCAGCAGGCGCTTGCCCGCGCGGTCCCAGGCCTCCAGCTTGAAGGGGCCGGTCCCGCAGGCCCGTTCGTGGAGCGCGGCCTTCTCCTTGGCGGGGTTCCAATGCGAGATCCACGCCGCCTTCGAGCCGTCCCAGCCGCCGTTGGCGGCCGTGAAGGAGCGCGAGACGATGGGAGCGAAGCCGGCCAGCACGGAGATCAGCGGCGCGAAGGGCTTCTTCAGGCGCAAGACGAGCGCGCCCGCCTCGAGCTTCACCGCTTGGTCCAACTCGTCGAAGACCTCGGGATCGGGCTTGCCGTCGGGGCCGCGGACCGTGCTCCGGCCGAGCAGCGGCTCGAGCAGCAGCGACGAGGGCCCTCCCTCCCGGTCCGTGAGCAGGAAGCGCAGCAGGGAATATTTGACGTCCTCCGGAGTCATCAGCGAGCCGTCGTGGAACCTGACGCCGCTCCTGAGCGGAAAGGCGTAAGACAGGCCGTCCTTGGAGATGAAGCCGTTGGCCCGAGTGGGCACGACGGAGGCCGCGCGCGGCTCGAAGCGGTCCACGGAGGCGCCCTCATAGGCGATCAGGGTCTCGTAGACCTGCGAGACGACGAAGAGCGAGGCCGTGTCGTAGGCCCACGCCGGGTCGAGGGTGTCGACGTCGGCGGCCATCACGTAGGTCAGCGTGCGCGGGTCGTCCTCCGCCCGCGAGGCAAGAGCCGCAAGGAGGAGCGCCGCGGCGAGAGCGAGTTTCATAATGCGATGAGGGCGGCGTCGCTGCGGCGGTCCTTGAAGGGCAGGATCGGGCAGGCGGCCAGGTGTCCCGGGCGGGCTTCGGCCAGGGCGGGGTCCTGGACGCGGCAGGCGTCCTTGAGATAGCGGCAGCGGGGATGGAAATGGCACCCCGAGGGCGGCTTGAGGGGGCTCGGCACGTCGCCGGTCAGGATGATGCGCTTGCGGCGCTTCTCGATGGAGGGGTCGGGGACCGGCACGGCGGAGAGCAGGGCCTCGGTGTAGGGGTGCTGGGGGTCGTTGAACAGGGTTTCCGAGTCGGCTGTCTCGACGACGCGGCCGAGGTACATGACCGCGATGCGGGTGCAGAGATGCCGCACCACGGAAAAATCGTGGGAGATGAACAAATACGCGAGCTTGCGCTCCTGCTGGAGATCCTTCAGGAGGTTCAGGATCTGCGCCTGGATGGAGACGTCCAGCGCGGAGACGGGCTCGTCGGCCACGACCAGCTCGGGATCGAGGGCCAACGCGCGCGCGATGCCCACGCGCTGGCGCTGGCCGCCGGAGAACTCGTGCGGGTGTCGCGTCAGGAAGGTCTTGGCGATGCCGCAGTCGTCGAGGAGCTTGGCGAGCTTCTTGGCGCGCGTCTTCGGGTCCATGTGCATGTCGTGGATGATCCAGGGCTCGGTGACGATGTCCGACACCGTCATGCGGGGGTTGAGGCTGGAGTAGGGGTCCTGGAAGATGACCTGGATGCGCCGCCGAAGCTTGCGCAGTTCGCGGCCCGTCAGCGCGGACATGTCCGAACCCTCGAAGAGGACTTGGCCCGAGGTGGGCTTCTCCAGGGCCAGCACGAGCTTGCCGAGCGTCGTCTTGCCGCAGCCCGACTCGCCGACGACCGCGAAGCTCTCCCGGGGCATGACGGTGAATGACACCCCGTCGACGGCCTTGACCGCCGTCTTCGCGCCGAAGAGCCCCTTCGAGACGAGGAAATGTTTGCGCAGGTCCCGCACTTCCAGGATGGGGCGGCCGCTCACGCGCCCCCCCGCGACGTCTCGAAGCGGTGCCAGCGCCCCTTGGATTCGTCCTCCACGTTCCAGCAGTTGGCCATGCGCCCGCCCTCGAGGTGGAACTGAGGCGGGTCCTGCGTGCGGCAGCGCTCCATGACGGCGGGGCAGCGCGGCGCGAAAGGACATCCCGTGAAGCCGTCGCCCAGGTCCGGAGGCTGGCCGGGGATGGCGGCGAGGCGGTCCTTGCGGCAGTAGATGGACGGCACCGAGGCGAGCAGGCCCTTGGTGTAGGGGTGCCGAGGGTCCTTGAAGAGGTCTGCGACGGCCGCGTTCTCGACCGGGCGGCCGGCGTACATCACCGCCACGTCGTCCGCCATCTCGGCCACCACGCCGATGTTGTGCGTGATCAGGATGATGGCCATGTGATACTCACGCTGGAGATCCTTCATCAGCTCCAGGATCTGCGCCTGGATCGTCACGTCGAGCGCGGTCGTCGGCTCGTCGGCGATCAGCACGTCGGGCTCGCAGGAGAGCGCGATGGCGATCATCGCGCGCTGGCGCATGCCGCCCGAGAACTGGTGCGGGAAATCGTGGACCCGCTCCTCGGGGTGCGGGATGCCGACCTTGCCCAGCAGGTCGGCGGCCTTGGCCCAAGCCTTCTCCTTCGAGGACTTCTGATGGAGGATGACCGCCTCGGCGATCTGCTCGCCGATCCGGAGCACGGGGTTGAGGCTCGTCATCGGCTCCTGGAAGATCATCGCGATGCGGTCGCCGCGAATGCTCCGGATCTCCTCCGGGGACATCCTCAGCAGGTCCCGGCCGCGAAAGAGGATTTCCCCCGCCACGACCTTCGCCGGGGGCTCCGGCAGAAGGCGGAGGATGGACAGGGCGTGCACGCTTTTGCCCGAACCCGACTCGCCGACGACGGCCAGGGTCTTGCCGGGGTGGAGGTCGTAGGTGAGGCCGTCGACCGCGGAGACCGTCCGTTCGGGCGTGACGAAATGCGTCCTGAGGCCCCGGACGGAGAGGACGGGCTCCACTAGATGGAGGTCGTCACCAGGCTCTCGGTGGAGAGCACGCCGGGAGTCGCGCGGATGTCGCGCACGACGACGTTCGAGAGGGTCGTGACGTCCTCGGTCTCGATGTCCAGCACCAGGTCCCAGCGCCCGAAAACCGCGGTCACATGGGAAACGCCCTTGATCTCCTTGATCCGAGCGAGCGCCGCCTTCTCCTTGCCCGCCATCAGACGCACCAGCACGAGTCCGGTCACCATGGGTCGACGCCCTCCGCTCTCTTGGGTTTGAGGGCCGCAGTATATCAAAAGTCCGTCCGCCGTGTCGTATAATCTCCCCCGATGAGGCGAACCCACGGCGGCGTCATGCTCCTCCTCGCGGTGGCGGCGCTCTATGCGGCCGTTTTCCTCGGCCACCGCTGGCTCGCGGCAATCCGCGGCGTGCGCCTTCAGGCGGGCGCGCCCGAGGCCCTCCACTATGACCTGGTGCCGCTCAGGCTGACTTTTTCGGACCGGGAGCTGGACCGCGGGTTCGAGACCTCGGCGCCCCGCGTGGCGGTCGTGCGCGGCACCGAGACGCTCACGTCCGTCGCCGGCATCCGCGAGACGGTCCTCAGGCGGGAGTCCCCCGGAGTCTGGTCCGGACTTTGGCCGGTGCCTTGGAACGCCCCCGTCGGCGATTACCACCCGGTGCTCCTCGCCCGCGACGACCTGGGCCGGCGCCTGCGCTCGGCGGCCTTCCATGTGGGCCGGCGCAAGCCGACTCCCCTGCCCCGGGGCGGGTTCGTCGTCGCCTCGCTTGAGAGCGTGATGCCTTTGGCGACGATGCGGGTCAAGGCCCCGGACGGGACCATGAAGGACTGGCGCGGCCTGCTCGACTGGGCCCAGGAGATCGGGGCGGACGCCTTTTGGGTGCTGGGCGGGCAGACCCCGGGGCTCCAGGACGGCCAGGTCTGGGTGGACACCAACCTTAAAATGCTGCCGGAGATGGCCAAGGAGTGCCGCCGCAGAGGGCTCAAGTTCGGCGTGTACGCGATGTACTCTCTGACCATGTCCGACACGGTCAAGCTCCCGGGCTACGAGTACGCGCTGGAGATCAAGGACGGCCGCGCCGTGCCGACGCGCGCGATCTCCATCCGCGACCGCAAGCGGCTCGACGACGTCGTCGAGTTCTTGAAGCCGTTCGCCGCGAATCCGGACGTCGACTTCGTCGGGGTCGATTATATCCGAAACGCCCTCGGAGGATATGAGCTCGTCGACGACTTTGTCGCCGAGATGCCGGGCGTGCAGGTCCCTCCGGGGTGGGCTCGACTCTCGCGCGAAGAGAGGATGACTTGGCTGGCCCGCAAGAAGATCATGCGCCGCGACATGCCCTTCGTCGAGGCCTGGCAGTGGTGGCGCGCCCGCCGCGTCGCGCTGCTCGTCAAGGAATTGAAGGCGCGTCTCGGCTCGGACAAGCCTCTTTGGGCGTTCACCCTGACCTGGGACAAGGGCTGGCATCACGGCCAGGACCCGGTCATGATGAGCGACGCCGGCGCGGACTACGACGCGCTGATGTTCTACGAGGCGGACAAGGAGCAGTACGGCGCGATGATGAAGGACTGGCGCGGCTACGTGCGGCGCGGCGACGTCCAATTGATCCCCGGGGACATCTTCGACTGGGGGCTCCCTC
>MGUL01000010.1:20495-22671 GCA_001800005.1 Elusimicrobia bacterium RBG_16_66_12
CGCCGAGTTCGGCCGCCGCATGCGCGAGGCCGTCGACGGGGTCTACGGCGACGGTCCGGCGAGCGCCGTCTTTTTCCACGACATGGCCAGGTTGGTCTGGGGGCGTCTCGGGCCCTGGGGCACCCGCGGCTGGGCCGACGAGGCCCGCAAGATCTCCCGCTACGTCAAATCCAAGCCGCATCCGGAGAAGTGAGATGACCTTCCTTCCTTTCGCTTTCTCGTTCGCTCTCGCGGCCTCGGCGGCCCCGGTCTGTACGCCTCAGGTCGTCGCCAAGAAGGCTTCGCTGACCTTCCCGGGCGGCAAGACCATCCAGGTCGACGTGGTGGACACGCCCGCGACGCGCGAGACCGGCCTGATGTGCCGCGCGAAGCTGCCGAAGGACTACGGCATGCTCTTCGTATTCCCTCGGGAGATGGACCTGGGGTTCTGGATGAAGAACACCTTGGTCTCCCTCGACCTGGTTTGGATCGGCTCGGACAAGAAGGTCACGGTGGTCGTTGCGCGACTGAAGGCCTCGACCGTCGGCACGCCGGAAGACAAGGTCGCGCGCGCGGGCGGCAAGGGGCAGTACGTCCTGGAGTTGCCGTCGGGAGCGGCGAAGCGGCACGGCCTCAAGGTGGGCGACATGCTGAAATTCGCTGTTTCGATCCCCGCGCGATAGCCGGGATCATCCGGGGCTCGAAGATCAGAACTCGCGCCGGCGCGAGTTTTGATGTCAGGCGTCGAAGCGGTAGCCGAAGCCTCGTACGGCGACGATCTTCTCGGCCGGGGCGCCCAGCT
Source organism: Elusimicrobia bacterium RBG_16_66_12 (assembly GCA_001800005.1). Classification (GTDB taxonomy): domain Bacteria; phylum Elusimicrobiota; class Elusimicrobia; order UBA1565; family UBA9628; genus GWA2-66-18. Next base: position 21,277 of record MGUL01000010.1, read on the forward strand.
TCTGCTTCAGATGCGAGAGGGTCACGTCGATGACCTTCGTGGTCAGGTCCACGCCCGCCTCGTAGCCCCAGACGTGCTGGAGCAGGAAGTCGCGCGTCAGCACGCGGTTCTTGCGGTAGACCAAGAACCACAGCAGGTCGAACTCCTTGGCGGAGAGCGAGATATCCCGGCCGGCGACCCAGGTCTTGCGCGCCTCGCGGTCGAGCTTGATGCCGGAGGACTCGAGCGTCGCGGGCTCTCCGCCCTTGCCCGAGCGGCGCAGCAGGGCCTCGACGCGCGCGGCCAGCTCCTCGGTGTTGAAGGGCTTGGCCACGTAATCGTCGGCGCCGGTGCGCAGGCCCGCGATCTTGTCGGCGACGTCCTTCTGGGCGGTCAGGATGATGACCGGCAGCCCCGTCAGCTTCTCGTCGACGCGGACCTCGGCCAGCAGGTCGACTCCGTCGCCGTCCGGGAGACTGCGGTCGAGGATCATCAGCTCGGGCGGGGCTTTCTTCAGGCGCGCGCGCGCCTTGGCCAGGGTGTCGACGGCCTGTGCGTCGTAGCCCTCGGCCTTCAGGACCTCCAGGATGAGGTCGGCCGTGACCGCCTGGTCCTCGACGACGAGAATCTGAGCCTTGATCATGACGGCTCGGAGTTTACAAAATTCAAAGCGGGATGTTCCCCCGGTTCTCGTGCTCGCCCGGAACGCGCTTGTCCTTCAGGAAGCGCAGCGCGCGCGCGATCTTGCAGCGCATCTGGGACGGCTCGATGACCTCGTCGATGGAGCCCGTGGACGCGGTCTGGTAGGGCGAGGCGAACTTGGCCGCGTACTCGGCGCAGAGCCTGGCCCGCAGAGCCGCCTTCTCCTCGTCGGTCTTGCAGGCGGCCAGCTCGCGCGAGTACAGGATCTCGACGGCGCCCGCCGGCCCCATGACCGCGATCTCCGCGCAAGGCAGCGAGAAGTTGAAGTCTCCCCGCATGTGCTTGGAGCTCATCGCGATGTAGGCCCCGCCGTACGCCTTCCTCAGGATCACGGTGATCTTCGGGATGGTCGCTTCCGCGTAGGCATGCAATATCTTCGCGCCGTGGCGGATAATCCCGCCGTGCTCCTGCTGGACGCCGGGCCAGTAGCCCGGGACGTCGACCAAGGTGAGCACCGGTATATTGAAAGCGTTGAGCATCCGGATGAAGCGCGCGGCCTTGTCCGAGGCGTTGATGTCGAGCGCGCCCGCCAGGTGGCCGGGGTTGTTGGCGACGACCCCCATCACCTCGCCGCCCATGCGGCAGAAGCCGGTCACGATATTTTTCGCATAAACGGCCTGGACCTCGAAGAACTTGTGCTCGTCGGCGATCTGCCAGACGATGTGGTGGATGCGGTAGGGCCGCCGGGGGTCCAGCTCGCACCTCTTGTCGAGC
>MGUL01000010.1:22678-22926 GCA_001800005.1 Elusimicrobia bacterium RBG_16_66_12
CCGCCCGCCGCACGGGGTCGGGGTTGGCCACGCGGGGAGGCTTCTCGCCGCGGCTCTGCGGCAGGTAGCCCAGCAGCTCGCGCACCTGGCGGAAGCAGTCGGGCTCGGACTTGGCCACGAAGTGGCAGACGCCGGACTTGGTCGCGTGGGCCTCGCTGCCGCCCAGCGCGTCCAGCGTGACCTCCTCGCCGGTCGCGGACTTGACCACGTCCGGGCCGGTCACGAACATCTGGCTGATGCCCTCGACC
>MGUL01000010.1:22932-23799 GCA_001800005.1 Elusimicrobia bacterium RBG_16_66_12
ACGAAGTCGGTCAGCGCCGGGGAGTAGACCGCTCCGCCCGCGCAGGGGCCGAGGATGACCGAGATCTGAGGAATGACCCCGGAGCACTTTACGTTCCGGTAGAAGATTTCCGCGTATCCGTCCAGGCTGTCCACGCCCTCTTGGATTCTGGCTCCGCCAGAATCCAAGAGACCAATAACGGGCACGCGGTTGTCGTAGGCCAGGTCCATGACCTTGCAGATCTTCTGGGCGTGGGCCAGACCGAGCGAGCCTCCCAGCACGGTGAAATCCTGCGCGTAGACGCAGACCTCGCGCCCGTTGACCTGCCCGAAGCCCGTGACCACGCCGTCACCGGGAATCTCCTTGTCCCTGAGCCCGAACTCGACGGCGCGCGTGGAGACCAGCAGGTCCAGCTCCTGGAAGCTGCCCTCGTCGAGCAGATAATGGATGCGTTCGCGGGCCGTGAACTTCCCGCGGGACTTCTGCGCCGACACGCGCGCGGGCCCCCCGCCGGCCATCGCCTTCTCGACGGCTTCGCGCATCCTCTTCACGTTCGGCGCGGGCGGGCGGGGCGACTTGGCGTTCTTGGGCGTTCCGGTTTCCATTCTCAATCTCCAGTGAAGGCGACGGCGAGCATCGCGCCCGCGACCCGTTCGTAGGCCAGGCGCACGCGGGGACGGCCCAGGGCGTCCCAGGCCGCGGCGGGGCGGCCGGTGAAGGACACCTCTCCATCTTTGTCGAGGACCGCGCGCGCGTCGGCCTCCAGGCCCAGGCCGAGGAGCTTGAGCGCGGACTCCTTCCCGGTCCAGAGGCGCGCTTGGGCTTCGGGGGCCGGCGGAGACGCGTCTTCGCCCGGAGCGGCCACGAAGGCGAGGACCTCGGCCGGGC
>MGUL01000010.1:23828-27220 GCA_001800005.1 Elusimicrobia bacterium RBG_16_66_12
CGGCCCGGGGCGCCGACGGCGGCGGCGCCCCCCTCGGCGCAGTGCGAGAGGGAGAACGAGGGAGTCGAGACGGCGGCGCCCGCCGGCAGACGCAGGGTCGGACGGCCCTCGGTGTCATTGAAAATCTCGAGCTCGCGCGGGTCGGCCTGCCAGCCCTCCTCCGCAGCGAAGTGCTCGGCCAAGGCGCGCTTGGCGGCCAGGCGCCCGGCCAGGCGGTCGAGGCGGCGCCGGGGTGCTGTGGCATCCAGTCCGGACAGCTCCGCGGGCGAGAAGCGGGCCCTGAGCTCGGCAGGGAGACCGGCGACGCGCTCGGCCTGCGAGCGCGGACAGAAGGCGCGGCGGTAGGGCGGACGGCCTCTAGGCTCGGTCATCGGCATGTGATTATACGAATTTCGGGCGCTCCGGGGGCCTTGACACCGGGCTTGCGCACGGATAGCATAGTCGCATGAACGGGCTATGGGCGGACGGGTGGTTCTACATCTCCTCGGCGGGGCTGCTCGTGAGCGGGGTCCTCTTCTTCTTCCTCTTAGGCCAGTATCGCGTCGCGGCCGACGCGGCCGACGGCAGGCAGGTCGCGCTGGAGCCCGAGGCGGAGATCTCCCCGGGTCGTCCCGTCTACATCCCCGAGGAGTCGGCTCCGGCGCTGGCCCCGGCTCCGGCTCCGAAAGTCGCGTCCGTGCCGAGCGAGCCTCCTGCCGAGACCCCGAAAGCCGAGGCCGCGGCCGCCGCGCCCAATTATGCCGGTCTGGATCGCCGCCGGGAGAACACGACCGGAGGCATCAGCCCCGCCGTCGTCTATCTGCAGAACATCAAGTCCCAGTTGGAAGGGCTGCACGCTCAGGTGGCCGAGCTCACGAAGCGCGTGGAGTCGGTGACCAGCCGCGACGAGGCCCTGATCGAGCGTCTGGGCGAGCTGGCGCACGCCGTCGAGGGCCTCAAGTCCCCCGCGGTCGCCGCGGCGCCCGCCGCCGAGAAGGCCGCCGAGTTCGTTGTCGCGCCGGCGGCTGCGCCCGCTCCGGCCGTCGTTGCCCACGCAGACCCGGTGGTGATGAAGCTGGAATTGGGGCCCGCGCCCGGCGCCCAGGCCGTGAAGTCCGACATCCCCGCTCCGGACGCGACGATCCGCCTCGAGCCGGGCGATATCTTCAAGGCCCCGGAGCCCGCGCCCGAGAAGGCCGAAGCCGCCGAAGCCGAGAAGCCGGCGCGGCGGGGGCCCGTCTGGCCCGTCTGAAGACGCGTCTCGTCCTGGCGTTCGTCCTGCTGGCGCCGCCGGTCCGGGCCGGACTCCTTCCGGAAGGCGCATTCTCCGCGAAAGCCGCCGGGGCCACATCCGCCGGGTTCTTGAACGCCCCGGTCGGCGCCCGCGCGGCCGCGATGGGCGGGGTCCAGGCCGCCTCGGCGCGGGGAGCGGAAGCCCTCTTCCAGAACCCCGCCGCCTTGGGCCGCTTCGAGCCGGAGTCCCCCTCCGAGGCCGCGGCGGGCTATGCGGCGCTCTTGGAGACCGCCTACCAGGGCTCGGCGGCCTATGCGCGGCCTCTGGGCCGTGACGGGGCCTTGGGGGCGGGCTTCCTGCACGTCTCCCAATCCGCGCAGACCGGCTATAACGCCCTCGGAGACGAAGCGGGGCGCTTCACGCCTCTGGACCTCGCGGCGGGCGCGGCCTACGCGCACCGGCTGGGGGCCTTCATGCTGGGCGCCGGGCTCAAGCTGATCCGGTCCTCCCTTTCCGACCGCAGCGGCATGACCGCGGCCGCGGACTTCGGCGTTCTCATCCGACACGCGGCCGATCTGGGCGAAGGCGTGCTCGACGTCGGGGCCGTGGTCTCCAGCCTGGGGCCGCCGCTGAAGCTGGGCGAGACCGCGGATCCTCTGCCCTTGCGCCCCCGGGCGGGAGCCCTCTGGCATGTGACGCCCATCTGCGACGCCGCTCTCGATACGGTATTCCCCGTCGACTCGGACCCCTACGCCCAGATCGGCGTGGAGGCGCGTCTTCCCGCCGCGGCGCTGGGCTCGAGCAAGCCCTGGTCGGCCGCCGTGCGCGCGGGCTACGACCAGAACCGCGCGCGGGGTTTGGACGGCCTGGCGGGGCTGTCGGCGGGGCTGGGCTTCGACTTCGCGGCCCTGCGCGTGGATTACGCCTGGGCGCCGATGGGCGACCTGGGGGCCACCAACCGCATCACCCTCGCCTTCCGGTTCTAGAACTTCATCGACGCGCCGAGTTGGGCGACGCTGGCCCGGCCGCTGTTGAGGGAGTCGTACTTGTCCACCCAGTCGTCGACGCGGTAGCTGGCGCGCGCGGTCAGGTTCTTGTATTGATCCGGCGTGAACTCGAGCGCCACGCCTCCGCGCGCGATGCGCACGTCGCCCGGCGTGATGTCCCCGAGATACTGGCCGGGGTCGGTCTTCGGCTGCACGTTCAGCGGCGTGGCGACCGTCGACCAGGTGTAGCTGCCGTTGGCCTTGACGACGAAGCCCTTGGGCAGGTTCACTCGGGCGTGGAGGCCGCTCGTCGTGCTGTTCTGGCGGTTGTACATGCCGGCGACGTGCTCATAGGCGCTTTGCGCGGGGTTCAGGCTGTTGTTGCTCTGACCGAACCAGCCGTTGGTCGTGCGGCGCGAGGTCTCATAGGAGGCGTCGGCCCCGATGAAGACCTTGTTCTGCGACTCCCAGTCGAGCCCGGCTCGATAGGCGTTGCGGGTGAGGCGGTTCTGGGTGTACTCGATCGAGTTGCGTTCGGAGAGGTACTGTGCCAGCGCGTAGAACTCCACGTGCCCGGGCAACGGCACGCTCACGCCGATGTTCGCCTCATCCGCCCGCGTGGGCATGTTGACGAAGGCGGCGCGGTTGGCGTAGAGCTTCTTGTAGTCGGCCTCCACCTCGATGCCGAAGGGCAGCTCCGCCTTCGCTCCCGCGCTGAGGATGTGCTTGACGTCGTCGTTGGCCAGGGAGTTGGCGTGAGAGCCCCCGGGGAAATAAGTCCCGTCCGAGTACATGGTCGCCGTCGAGGTGAAGATCTCCGCCGGGGCGTCGCGGCGGTGGGTGAGCTCCATTTTGTAGCCCGCCTTGACGAGGATCCGTTCGATTGGGCGCCAGTTCGCCGCGAAGTCCCCCCGTGCCGTCAACTTGTCGAACTCATGCTTGTTGGCTGTGCCGGAGAGGACGTTCCTATAGCCCCGGTTCTCGTCGATCTCCACCACGCGGCCGTAGAGACGGGCGGTCAATGACAGCTTGCCGCTTGCCTTGTAGGCCGCGTTGAAGGCGGCCGCGGCCGCGTTCATCTTGTACTGGTTGTAGAGGTTCTCCCTCTGCCGGCCGGTCAGCGCCCCGGTGAAGGCGAGGTTCTTGCTCGCGTTGTATCGGAACCGCATCTCTGCGGCGGTCAGCTGGGCGTT
>MGUL01000010.1:27237-28868 GCA_001800005.1 Elusimicrobia bacterium RBG_16_66_12
CGGCGGCGGTGGCGGAGGTGCCGAACTTCTTGACGAGGGCCATGTCCTTGAAGTCGCGGCGGATGAGGTCCAGGCTCATCGCCCCCTTGTCGGTCACATCATGGCCCACGCCGATCGAGACCTCGTTGACCTCGTTGTCGACGTTGGCCTCGGCGAAGTAGAGGATGCCGCCGGTGTAGTAGCCGCTCGGCGAGGTCCCCTTCTTGTAAACGTTCCAGTACCCCATGGACAGCCAGCGCGCCGTATTATTCGGGTCGAACAGTGAGAGGGAGACCTCCGACTCGGTGCGCTTGAACAGCATGTTCAGGTCATGATCGAACAGCGTCCTGGACAGGTTCGTCGGAATCTTGACGAACGCGCCGTTGACGATGATCCCGTAGTCGGTCATGTTCTGGCGGTGCGTCAGCCGTTCGAGCTTCGCGCTGACCTTCAGCCAGTCTCCGACATCGACGTAGAGGGCTCCATTCTCCTCGGTGCTGCCGATGTCCTTGAGGTCGAAGTCGATCAGCCCCCGTGCGCCCTGGTTGCTGACGCTCACGTCGCCATGGCCGACATAGTAGAGCTTGCCGTCGTACTCCTGGACCTGGCCGCGGCTGCCGCGGGTGTCCAGGTCCACGTAGCGGATGCCGCCGCCGTACGAGGCCGAGGCGGTTTCTTCCGCTCGGCCGGGCATGACGCACAGTCCGACCCAAAGCCCCGCGATCATAAGGGTCTTCATTGGAGTCCTCTTGGATATGGTTTGAGCGTTCATGTGATCAGTCCTTCAGCGCGGCCTTGCGGTCCGAGCCGTGGATTTCCTTGTGGCAGTCCATGCAGCTTCCGCGCTGTTCCTCGCGGCTGAGGGAGACGCCGGTGAAGGCTCCCACCTTGGTCGTGTGGGGGAACTTGTGGCAGGACAGGCAGAGGTAGGGCTGGGCCTGCTTGAGCAGCTTGTCGTTGGCCGAGCCGTGCGGCAGGTGGCAGTTCATGCAGCTGTCGCTCACCGGCGGATGCTCGTTGGCGAAGGGGCCCGCCTTCTCGGCGTGGCAGCGCGCGCACAACTCCTCCGAGGAGTCGGCCTTCAAGCTGCCCTCGATGCCTCCGTGAGGATTATGGCACGACACGCAGGACATCTTGCCCTCCGGCAGAGGATGGTGGGAGGCCAGGCGCATGTCCGCCTTCTGCTTTTTGTGGCACTTGAGGCAGGTCTCGGTCTGGATCCTCTCCTCGAAAACCGCGCGATCTTTGAGCGACGTACGTCCTGTTCCCTCGTGCACGCTGTGGCACTGCAGGCAGCTCAGGCCGTTCTGCGCGTGGTGGCTCGTCTTCCACATCATCACGTTCTTGTTCGTGTGGCACTTGAGGCAGAGGTCGGCGGCCGCGGAGGCGTCGAGCTTCTTGGGGTTGATGATCTTGGCGACGTCCCCGCCGCCGTCGGCGTGCGCGCCGCCCGCGCCGTGGCAGGACTCGCAGGCGTCGGTCAGTTTCGCGGAGGAGAGCGACTTGCGGCCGTGGAAGGTCTTCGAGAACTTCTCCGAAACCTCGGCGTGGCAGCCGGCGCAGGTCTCCTTCCCGACCTTCTTCTCTTGGGCGGCCGTTCTGCTCGCGAAGGCGACGCTCATCAACGCGCAGAACATCAGCGCGCTGACGAA
>MGUL01000010.1:28947-38482 GCA_001800005.1 Elusimicrobia bacterium RBG_16_66_12
GCCTATTGCGTCAATTAAGAGTTCTCGCGTGAGATCGCGCGATCCGTGCGCGCGATGACGCGCAGCATCTCGCGGTGGACGAGGCCGTTCGTCGCCAATGTTTGAGCCCCGAGGCGCGCCGGGTCGGTCCAGGGCCTGCCGCTGAAGTTCGTGACCTTCCCCCCCGCTTCGCCGACCAGGAGCCAGCCCGCGGCCACGTCCCAGGGGCTCAGGCCGTACTCCCAGAACCCGTCCGCCCGGCCGGCCGCGACCCAGGCCATGTCGAGCGCGGCCGAGCCGGAGCGCCGCACGTCGTGGCACTTGACCATGAAGCGCTTGAAGGCGGCGAGGTAGAAGTCCGCGCGCTCCGCTCGGTCATAGGGAAAACCGGTGACGAGCAGGGAGTCCGCCACGCGGCGGGTCGCGGTGACGCGGACCTTCCGGCCGTTGAGCGTCGTGCCTCGGCCTTTCTCCGCCAGGAAGAGCTCGTCGCGGGAGGGGTCGTAGACTCCGCCCAAGAGCGGCCGGCCGCGGCGCAGCATTCCGATGGAGACGCAGGAGGCGGGATAGCCGTGGGCGTAGTTCGTCGTCCCGTCCAAGGGGTCGATGATCCACTGGTGCTCGGCGCCGGTCTGGCGCACGGCGTCCTCCTCGGCGCGGTAGTCGTCTTCGGGGAATGCCCGGCGGATGACCGCCAGGATCTCCTTCTGGCTTTCCAGGTCGGCGGCCGTGACCAAGTCGGCGCGCCTCTTCTGGCGATAGGTGACATGTCCGAATCGGCGCTGGAGGACCCGTCCCGCCCGCCGCAGGGCCAGCAGGAGCGCCTGACGCCGGGTCATGACAGGGCCTTGCTCGCGGCGAGGGCGAAAGACTCTGAGTCTGGGCGCTTGGAGACCGCGGCCGGGCGGACGCCGCATGTCTGCAGGGCCGAGGCCGTGGTGGGGCCGATCGCGACGGCGGCAATCTTAAGGAAAGCCCTCTTCATCCGCTCCCGGCCCAAGGCGCATGCGGCCGATTCGACCGCGGAGGGCGAGGCGAAGAGCACGGCCTGCGCTCCGGAGGAAAGCGCTTGCCGCAGCGCGCGCCGCCCGTCATGGTCGGCGAGGGTCCGGTAGGCCGTGACCAACGTCACGCGAGCACCTGCTTTGCGGAGCAGCCGTGGAAGTATTTCTCGGCCCCGCTCCGCGCGCGGTAGGAGGACGCGGGAGCCCTTCGGCAGGCGGAGAGCCGCGGCCAAGCCTTCCGCGCGGGCGTCTTCCGGGACGACCGATGGCTTCCAGCCATATCGTGCCAGAGCCTTGGCGGTCGCGGGTCCTACGGCCGCAGTCAGCGGCGGCGGCGATGGTCTTTTCCTCATTGTGGTCTTGGCCCGGTCGAAGAACACGTCCACGGCAGTGGCGCTGGCGAAGACCACAGCGTCATAGCGGCAGAGGCCGCGCAGGGCCGTATCGAGGGCGCGCCAGGACCGGGGAGGCGCGGTCTTGATCAGAGGGGCGAAGACGACTGCTCGCAAGCCTCGTGCCCGCAAGGCGGCGGCTAGGCTTGCGGAAAGAGCCCGGGGACGGGTGACGATGACTATCGTTCGAGGAGCCATTTCCAGAGAGGGATGAATCGGATCTTGACATCGGAGATAGTCTCGTGGCGATCGACGTCCCGGGTGATGATGCTCCCGCTTTTCACGCCGAACTCCTTGGCGCAGGCGACCAGGCCCCGGATCTCGCGAAGCTTTGTTTTCTGCTCTTCGATCGAGTAGCAGACCTGGATGATCTCCCGGACCCTCAGTCCTTCCCGGATGACGAAATCCGCCTCGATGCCGTCTTGATTTTTCCAGTAGTGGATGTCTTGCTGCGGCAGAAGTCTTCGCCGCAGTTCCAAATAGACGGCGTTCTCGAACAGCCTGCCCATGTCGGTTCTGCCGCTCATGGTATAAAGGAACCCGGTATCGCCCATATAGGCCTTGCGCGGGTATTGAGTCCGATCCTTGATCGTGTGGGAAAAGATCGGGACGAAAAAGAAAAGGAACGCGTCCTGGGAACATTTCTCAAGCGACAGGAGGCTGGCTTTGCCTATCTTGTGCCCGACAGTTTGGAAGAACTTCAGGCACTTCGACGCCGAGAAATGCGGCGCGTCGATGACGTATTTCCCGAACAGCTCGACCGTTGCAACGCCTGCGGAAGCCATATCAGCCACATCGAGGCCTACGATGTCGCGGAAGTAGGAGGCGAGCATGCGGACCTTGTCCGTCTTGTCGCTCATCAGAGAGACTTCCGGGAAGCCTCCATAGACGAGGTATTCTTGAAGCGCCTTCTCCAGCCGTCCGGCCCCCGCGGTCGTGCTGCTCTGCGCGTCAATGCCCTTGAAAGCGAGGAACTCAGAAAATGACAGAGGGTAGAACTCATGAGCCAGCATCCGTCCTCGCAGCGGCTTGGATGGGATGCTGAGCGTTGCTCGTGAGGAACTCACGATGAGGCGCAGGCGGCCCTTGAGCATTTCGTGGTTGCGCGCCAGCCATCCTTCCCAGTCCCGCGCGGCCGTGATCTCGTCAAGGAGAAGGATCCCGGAGTCTCCGAACCACTTGAGCGCGTCGTCAAGAACGGAGGGAGAGTCTTTGATCCGGCTGTCCTCCAGGTTCAGGTAGGCCGCGCGCTGGCCTGCCCGGAGAAGCTGCTGTTGCAGGAGGATCAGGACGCTCGACTTGCCCGACCGGCGTATGCCGGTGATCGTCACGATCTTCAGGTCGGCATCGCTGATGACATGGTCCAGGCCCAGCGCTCGCGGCAGCAGCGTCTTTTTAAGCGCGTATGCATTCCATTCCTCGAAGATCGAGTTCATGGATTTCCCCCACCGCTTTTGGATATCGTTTCCGTGGAGAACAGTATACCACAATTATTGTTCTGGTGGAAAACGATGCCAGTGTCGCGTCTTGACACCCCCCCCCGGGGAGTGCCATAATGGGGCGCGACTCGAATATGGCCTGGTTCCAGAAGAAGTCTGAGGCTGTTCCCACCCCCGACGCGTCCAAACCGGCTTCCACGCGCGCGCCCAACGCGATGAAGGTCTCCGCGCTCCTCGGCGAGGAGACCGTCCTCTTCCCGGCGGAAGGCCAGGACAAGGCCGCGGTCCTCGAAGCCCTCGTCTCGGCGGTGTGTCGGCGCGCGCATATCTCGGATTTCTCCCCCTTTCTGGCGAAGGTCTTGGAGCGGGAGCAGGGCATCTCGACGACCCTCGACACCGGCCTGAGCCTGCCGCACGCGCGCATGGACTCCATCGACGGCATCCTCGCCGGGATGGCGGTGCTCAAGAAGCCCCTCCCGGATCCCAAGCAGAGAGACCTTAGCATCCGCGTGGTCTTCCTGTTTTTCTCGCCGAACAAGAAGGACGCCTTCGGCCTCCATCTCCAGCTCCTGCGCGGCGTTTCCTCTCTCTTCCAGCCGGCCCTCATCGACCAGCTCACCGCCGCCTCCGGCCCCGCGGCCGCCCTTGAGCTGGTCGGAAAACTTGAAGCCTGAGCCCCGCCCCGGGCGGCGCGTCACGGACGTCGTCGTGCTGAACACGGCGATGCTCACCTTCATCTCCTTCTGGCACGCCGGGGCGATCGTCCTCTGCGATCTGGCCTCGACGGCCTGGTACATCGGCGGCATCGTGGAGACGGCCATCGGCCCCGCCGCCCCCTGGTTCATCGCCGCCGTGATGATCTTCGCGGCACCCGTGCTGGGCCTCTATGTCGAGGGCTCGAGCATGTTCGTGCGCGGGGGCGTCTACAAGGTCGTGCGCGAGGCGATGGGCTCGAGGCTGGCGAAGGTCTCGGTCTCGGCCCTGATGTTCGACTATGTGCTGACCGGGGCGATCAGCTCCGTCTCGGCCGGCCAATACCTGGCGGGGCTGCTCAACTCGGCGCTGCCGCGCCTGCACATCCATTGGTCGGTGGACCCGAAGCTGTTCTCGGTCGTCTTCGCCTTGGCCGTCGTCGCTTATTTCTGGCGACAGAACATCCGCGGCATCGAGGAATCTTCCGACAAGGCGGTCAAGATCATGTCCCTGGTCGGGGTGATGGCGGCGGTGATCTTCGCGTGGGGAGCCTACACGATCTCGGTGCGCGGCTTCCACTGGCCCTCGTTCGAGACGAGGTTCACCCCCGAGTCCCTCGGCTGGCTGGCCTCGGGTCAATGGCACAAGAGGATCGGGGTGTTGGGCTTGGTGATCGCCTACGGCCACGCCTTCCTCGGCATGAGCGGCCTGGAGACGTTGGCCCAGGTCTACCGGGAGATGGAGGCGCCCAAACTGGTCAACCTCAAGCGCGCCGCACTCCTGATCTTCTTCGCCGCGCTGTTGCTGACCGGCAGCGTCTGCTTCCTGGCCGAGGGCCTCATCCCCGCCGCCGTCCGCGGCCAGTACACGGACAACCTCCTTTCCGGCCTGGCGATGTCCATGGCCGGGCCGCATTGGGCGCTGCTCTGCCTCCAGGCCTTCGTCGTTCTGGTCGGGGTGCTGATCCTCTCCGGCGCGGTCAACACCTCCATCATGGGCTCCAACGGCGTCTTGAACCGCCTCGCCGAGGACGGCATCATGCCCGAGGCTCTGCGCCACCTTCACCCCCGTTTCGGCACCACGCACCGGATGATCGACCTCGTCGTCATCCTCCAGGCCCTGACCATCCTCTTGTGCCGCGGCGACATCTATCTGCTGGGCGAGGCGTACGCCTTCGGCCTGATCTGGAGCTTCGTCTTCAACGCCGCCGCCGTGCTGGTCCTGCGCTTCAAGGACCGCTCGCCGCGCCTCTGGCGCTTCCCGCTGAACCTGCGCGCGGGCGGGTTCGACTGGCCGATCGGCCTGGGGTTGCTCTTCCTCGTCCTGCTGTCGGTCGGCCTGGTCAATTTCGCGACGAAGAAGGTCGCCACCGTCGCCGGCCTGGCATTCACCGCGTTCTTCTTCGTCCTGTTCACCATCTCGGAGCGCATCAACCGCCGCGCCGCCGCGCGCGCGGGCGAGGCGCACCAGGACAAGTTCAACCTGCGCCAGGCCGACGACCTCAAGATCCTCCGCGAGGAGATCGACAAGCCCAACCGGGTGCTCGTCGCGGTGCGCGACCCGAACAACCTCTATCATCTCAATAAGATCCTGGAGACCCTGGATTCGGAGACGACCGATCTCGTCGTCTTCACTTCCCGCATCCGCACCGGCCTGGGCCTGGTCGACGAGACGGTGGAGATGGACCACGAGGAGACGAACCTCTTCACGAAAGTCCTCGCGGCCGCCGAGAAGCACGGCAAGACCATCACCCCGATGCTGGTGGTCTCCAACGAGCCCTTCTACGCCATCACCCAGGCCGCGCAGGCCGTGGGCGCCTCCGAGGTGGCTTTCGGGGTCTCGGCCAAGCTCTCGACGGACGCCCAGCTCGAGCGCCTGGCGATGACCTGGGGCTCGCTGCAGCAGGACAAGAAGCCGGTGCGCTTCCGCATCATCGGCCCGCACGTCGAGCATGCGGTGGACCTATGACGGTGCGCAGGGTCACGAAGCACGGCGAGCGCGTCCTGAAGACCCCATGCCCCCCGCTCGACTACGAGGCGCTCAAGGCCGAACTGCCGGCCCTGCTCAAGGACATGTGGGCGACGATGGCCGCCGCGCGCGGCGTGGGCCTGGCCGCGCCGCAGGTGGGCCTGAACCTGCGCCTGGCCGTCATCGACGTCAAACCCGAGGGCAAACCTCAGCGTCTGGTCTTGATCAACCCGGAGATCGTCTCCCTCGACGGCGAGCAGAAGGAGGAGGAAGGCTGTCTCTCGCTTCCCGGCGTCTACGCCAGGCTCGCGCGCGCCGCGCGCGTGCGCGTGCGGGCGCTGGGCGAGGACGGCCGGCCCTGGGAGATGACCGGCACGGGGCTTCTCGCCCGAGCCTTCCAGCACGAGCTCGACCATCTCGACGGCAAGCTCTTCGTGGACCGACTCTCCTTCGAGGACAAGCTGAAGGTCCTCGACGCGGTCAAGGCCGCCAAGCCCAACTGGGATTGACGTGATGCTGAAGACCATATTCTTCGGGACTCCCGAGACCGCCGTCCCCTTCCTGGGGAAGCTCGCCGAGCGCACGGAGGTGCTGGCCGTCGTCTCCCAGCCGGACAAGCCCGCGGGGCGCGGTCTTGCCACCCTCCCGACGCCGGTCAAGGCCGCCGCTCTGGAGCTGGGGCTCAAGGTCCTTCAGCCGTCGAAGCCCTCAGAGATCGCGGCGGAGCTGAAGTCCCTCGCCGCGGCCCTGGCGGTGGTCGTCGCCTACGGCCGCCTGCTGCGCCGCGACGTGCTCGACGCCCCCAGGCTCGGGACGATGAACGTCCACTTCTCCCTCCTGCCGAAGTACCGCGGGGCCGCGCCCGTCCAGTGGAGCCTGGTGCGGGGCGAGAAGCGCACGGGCGTGACCCTGTTCTGGCTCGACGAGGGTATGGACACGGGTCCGATCCAATCGGTCCTGGAGACCGAGGTCGGCCCGGACGAGGATGCCGGCGGCCTGCTGGCTCGTTTGACCGAGTCGGGCGTCGGTCTGCTGGACAAGACATTGATCGACATCGAGGCCGGCAAGGTCGTGCGCGTGCCACAGCAAGGTGGCGAGACGTTGGCTCCGCTCATCAAGCGAGAGGACGCTCGTCTGGACCTCTCGAGGCCGGCCCAGGAGATCCATGACATGGTGCGTGGGTTGCGGCTCTGGCCGCGCGCCGCCTTGGAGAGCCGCGACGGGAGATTGTTGGTCTTGAAGACCGCCCTTCCTGGTCCGCAGGATCCCGCCGGCTCGGGCCGGGCGGGGACCATTCTGAGCGTTGAACGAGGGCGGGGGATTTTGGTACAATGCGGGTCCTGCAGCCGTCTGTGGTTCCTCGAAGTCCAACCTGAGGGAAAAAGGCGCTCAAATGCTGCGGATTTCGCCAACGGCCTCCGTTTGGCCGTGGGCGGTCTTTTGCCGTTCGTGGATGAGACATGACGACCAAGAGCGAGAAGGCGACGTACTGGGAGATGGCCGCCGTCACGGCGGTCTTCCTCGCGTTCGCCTACTGGGCCTTGAACTGGGGCATGGAAGGCCTCGTGCACGCGCGCAAGACCCAGACGATGCCCGATCTGAAGGGGCGTTCGATCTCGTCGGCTCTCGACTTGCTCGCCCCGCTCAGCCTCGGCTTGCGCAAGAATGGAGTCGAATTCGACGCCTCGGTCCCCATCTCCTCGGTCCTGCGCCAGGATCCGCCGGCCGGCACGATCGTGCGCGAGGGCAAGACCGTGCGCGTGGTCGTCAGCCAGGGAGGACAGACCGTGCTGGCGCCGTCCCTGACGGGCCTGCCTCTGCGCAACGCCGAGATGATGCTGCGCCAGAGCCAGCTCGTGTTGGGCGAGGTCAGCGAGGCGTACTCGCTCAAGTCGGAGAAGGGGCTGGTCCTCTCCCAGGACCCCAAGGCCGAGACCAGCGTCGAGCGCGACGCGATGGTCAATCTCGTCGTGTCCGGCGGCGCTCCCCCCGCGGGCGTGGCCCTGATGCCGGACTTCCAGCGCAAGACCCTCGACGAGGCCCAGGCATGGGCCGCCGGTGCCGGCGTCACGCTGGAGGTCAAGAGCGATCAATCCTCCCTCTTCCCGAACGGGACGGTGATGACCCAGTCCCCCGCTCCCGACGCCGTGATCTCGGGCGAGGCGAAGGTCGTCGTGACCGTGAGCGGACGCAAGGGCTCGGCGCCTTCCGTCGCCTCCGCTCAGACCTTCCGCTACGAACTGCCGCAGAGCGGCACGGACAGCCAGGTGCGCATCGTGATGGTCGACAAGTACGGCGAGCGGGAGCTCTTCAACGGCCTGCGCAAGCCGGGCTCGAAGATCGAGGTTCCCGTCCAGTCCGCGGGCGGCGCGCGCGTCAAGATCTATCAGAACGGCATCCTCGTCGAGGAGAGGGACCTTTGATCGTGGCCGCCAAGACCCCGACGGTCGTGCCCTCGCTGCTGGCGGGAGACCTCTCGCGCCTCGGCGCGCAGCTCGACGCGGTCAAGGCCGCGGGGTGCTCCTGGGTCTCGGTCGACGTGATGGATGGGCACTTCGTGCCGAACATCAGCTTCGGGCCGGCCTTCGTGACGCTCGCCAAGTCCCGGGGCTTCCACGTGGACGCGCATCTGATGGTCACCAACCCGCTCGAGGCGGCCCCCTGGTTCGCCCATGTCGGAGCGGACATCGTGACCTTCCACCTCGAGGCGATCCACGGCAGCGACGCGCGCGCGGCCCTCGACCTCGTGCGCGGTCTCGGCGTCAAGGCGGGTCTCGCGATCAAGCCGAAGACGCCCGTCGCGGGGCTGCTCGCGGCGCTCGACGCCTGCGACCTCGCCCTCGTGATGACCGTCGAGCCGGGCTTCGGAGGCCAGAAGTTCCTGCCCGACATGATGCCCAAGGTGTCGGCGCTGCGCGCCGAGATCGACGCCCGCCGCCTCGACTGCTGGCTGCAGGTCGACGGGGGCGTCAACGCTTCCAATATCGCCCAGGCCGCTTCGGCCGGGGCCGACAATCTCGTCGCGGGATCGGCCGTCTTCGCCGAGAAGGACCCCGCCGCCGCGTTCCGCGAGCTCGAGGCCAAGGCCCGGGCCGCGTTCGGACCATCTCAGAAGTAGGAAGTCAACGGAGGAACACATGGCCGTCGTCATCAGGTTGCAGCGCACGGGCAAGCCGCACCAGCCCTACTACCGCGTCGTCGCCATCGATAAGGCGCGCGCGGCCTCGGGCCGCCCCGTGGAAGTCCTGGGCACCTACAACCCCCGCGAGGAGTCGGCGGGCAGGAAGGTCGTCCTCAACAGCGAGCGTTACGAGCATTGGATCAAGGTCGGCGCTAAGCCGTCCGAGACCGTCTCCACGCTCGTCAAGTCCGCCAAGAAGGCGGCCCCCGTCGCCAAGTAAGGCCATGAAGGAGCTAGTGCTCTTCATCGTCAAGCGGCTGACGGAGACGCCCGAAGCCGTCTCGGTCTCGGAGTTCCAGGACGGCGACACCGCCGTCTTGAAGCTCGTCGTGGCCGAGGAGGACAAGGGCAAGGTCATCGGCAAGCAGGGCAAGGTCATCAAGGCCATCCGCGCGGTGGTCGGCGCGGCGGCCGTGAAGGCCGGCAAGAAGGTCGCCGTCGAGATCGACTAGAGAGTGAAAATCGACTTCGTGACGCTCTTCCCCGACATGTTCGCGCCCGTCATGGACGCGAGCATGATGCTGCGCGCCCGCGAGAAGGGGCTGCTGAGTTGGGGCTGCGTGAACCCTCGAGATTTCACCGAGGACAAGCGCCGCAAGGTGGACGACCGTCCCTTCGGCGGCGGGCCCGGCATGGTCATGATGGCGGAGCCCCTGGCCAAGGCGGTCGAGAGCGTCAGGGATGAGGGCGCCCAGGTGGTGTTCCTCTCGCCCCAGGGTGCGGTTTTTGACGATGAGAAGGCCTCCCGGCTCGCCCAAGCGGAGCATCTCGTGCTGGTGTGCGGGCATTATGAGGGCGTCGACGAGCGGGTGTCGGTGATGTTCGACGAAGAGCTCTCCATCGGCGACTATGTGCTCACCGGCGGGGAGCTTCCGGCGA
>MGUL01000010.1:38498-39121 GCA_001800005.1 Elusimicrobia bacterium RBG_16_66_12
TGGTCGTGGCCGACGCCGTGGTCAGGAAGATCCCCGGCGTGTTCAAGAAGGAGGACGCGGCCGCCAGCGAGTCTTTCGCCAGCGGCGCGCTCGATTTCCCGCAGTACACGCGGCCGCGCGTCTGGCGCGGCCAAGAGGTCCCGGAGGTCCTTTTCACCGGCGACCATCGGAAGATTTCGGCATGGCGAAAGAAGGCCGCCTCCGCCGCGACGAAGAACAAGCGACCCGATCTGATGTCTCGGGCGTAACGACACGAAGTCCAGGAGAAGCGTATGATGGTGGCGATGGAAGAGAAGAACACGACGAAGACCCCCCAGTTCCGGGCGGGAGACACGGTCAAGGTGCACATGAAGGTCAAGGAAGGCGACAGCGAGCGCATCCAGGTCTTCGAGGGCACCGTGATCAGCCGTCGCGGCCGCGGCGCCGGCGAATCCTACACGGTCCGCAAGATCTCCTTCGGCGTCGGCGTCGAGAGGACGTTCCCGATCTCCACGCCTCACGTGGAGAAGGTCGAGCTCGTCCGCACCGGCAAGGTCCGCCGCGCGCGGCTGTACTACCTGCGCGGCCTGACCGGCAAGTCCGCCCGCGTCGACGAGCGCGAGGCCGGCGAGTCCGGCGTCCAG
>MGUL01000010.1:39329-41923 GCA_001800005.1 Elusimicrobia bacterium RBG_16_66_12
GTGGTGGTCGCGGCCGTGGCCTTGCCTGAGGAGCCTTCACCGGCGCTGGGCGAGGTTCGCGACTCGAAACTGATGACCCCGAAGGGCAGGGAAAAGCTCTTCGGGGTCATTCGCTCTCAATCCCTCTCCATCTCCGTGGCCTGGGCGCACCCGAGGGCCATCGACGAGGTGAACATCCTGAAGGCGACCCTGCTCGCGATGGGGCGTGCCTGCCGCCGGACGGCGGCCAAGGCCGGCGGGAAGTCCTTCCTCGTCCTGGTCGACGGGCCGCGCCGCATCCCCGAGTTCGAGATCCCTCAGACGACCGTGATCGACGGCGACGCCAAGTCGCTGTGCATCGCCGCCGCGAGCATCGTGGCGAAAGTCGTGCGCGACCGCTGGATGACAAGCCAAGACCGCAGATTCCCCGGCTACGGCTTCGTTCAGCACAAGGGCTACGGCACAAAAACCCACCTAGCCGCTTTGGAGGAACTGGGCCCCTGTTCGGCGCACCGTCGCAGTTACGCTCCCGTGATGAGGGCTGCGAAGTGAATCGCCAAGAGACCGGCAAGGAGGCCGAGGATCTTGCGGCGGAACATCTTCAAGCTAAGGGATTTCTGGTCATCGAGCGTAATTTCCGTACTAAGGTCGGCGAGATCGATCTCATCATGAAGGACGGAGAAGAGATGGTCTTCGTCGAAGTCCGCGCCCGCGCCTCGCGGGGCCACGGCGGGGCGGCGGCCTCCGTCGACGGGGCCAAGAGGCGCAAGGTCGCGCGCGCGGCCCGCGTGTGGCTCGCGGCCCGCGGTTGGGACGGGCCGTGCCGCTTCGACGTCGTCGCCGTCGAGGGCGGGCGGCTCGAGCACATCCCCGCGGCCTTCGAGGCCGATTTCCGATGAGCGAGAGCATCCCGGAGGTTCTGCCTCAGGACGCGCCTCTCCCGTTCTGGGACCATATCGGCGAGATCCGGGACCGCATCATCCGCGCGGCCCTGGCCCTGCTCGTCTCGACGTCCGCCGCCTATTTCTTCCGCCTCCGCCTGTGGGAATGGGCCAAGCGCCCGCTGCTGGCCGCGATGGCCGCGCGCGAACACGCGCCCGCCGAAAGCCTGCAGCCCTTCGCTTTCACGGACCTGGCCGAGCCCTTCTTCGCTCTGATGCGCCTGTCGTTCTGGAGTTCTGTCTTTCTCGTCTCCCCCTACCTTTTCTACCAGGTCTGGACCTTCGTGCTCCCGGCCCTGCGCGAGCGCGAGCGCCGGCTGGCCGCGGCCTTCGTGCTGGTCACCAGCTTCTGCTTCATAAGCGGGGCCGTCTTCTCCTATTTCGTGATCTTCCCCATCCTCGGCAACCTCCTGCTCGACGAGGCGGTCCGCGCGGGACTGCGCGCCAACCTGCGCCCGTCCGAGTACCTCGACCTGTTCATCTACACCGTGGCGGGCGCCGGGATCTCGTTCGAAGCGCCGGTGTTGTTCTACTTCCTGGCGCGCTTTCGCCTGGTGACCGTGCGGGGCATGCTGATGTATTGGCGCGAGGCGAGCATCGCCATCCTCGCCGCTTCGGCCTTCCTGACGCCGGGCGACGTGCTCGCGACGACGATCCTGTTCGGGGTCGTCCTCCTCGGCCTCTACTTCGTCTCGGCGGGCGTCGTCTGGCTCGTCGAGCGCTCCCGCGCGGCGCAACCCTCATGATCGAGAGAAAGTGTCCTTCCTGCGGCGGCGGTGTCCCCTTCCGGACCTCGATCGGGCTCCTCGCGGTCTGCCCCTTCTGCCGCAGCCTCGTCCAGCGCAAGGATCTGCTCCTCGAGGACCTGGGCAAGGTCGCCCAGCTCCAGGCCGACGGCACCCCTCTGCAGGTCGGCGCCCGCGGGAAATACCTCGGCTCCCCCTTCGAGGCCGTCGGGCGCGTGCAGCTGCGCATGCCGGTCGGCTTCTGGAACGAGTGGGCGATCGTCTTCGCCGACGGGCGTCAGGGCTGGCTCGGGGAGGCGCAGGGGACTTACGCGGTGAGCTTCCTCGTCGAGGCGAAGGTCCCGGCGTTCGCGGACCTGAAGCTCGGCATGAAGGTCAAGATCGGCGAGACCTCCTATCGCGTGCGCGAGTTGGTCAAAGCCCGCTACGTCGCGGCCGAGGGCGAACTGCCCTATAAGCCTCCTCTGGGCATGAGCGAGGCGGTCCCCTCCGCCGACTTGATCGCGCCGGGCGGGGTCTTCGCCACGCTCGACTACTCCGAGACCCCGCCGGTCGTCTTCGCGGGTTCCTACCAGGAATTCGACGCGCTGGAATTCACGGGCCTGCGCAAGATCGAGGGCTGGCCGTGAGCGCGCGCTTCCACTGCACGGCGTGCGGCGGCGCGCTCGCGCTGCGCGCGGAGGGCGTCAGCGAGACCCTCGCCTGCCAGTACTGCGGGGCGGTCCTCGACGCCCGCGACCCTCGCCACCAGGTACTGGCGCGCTACCGCGCCAAGCTCGACCCGCCTCCGAAAATCCCGCTGGGCGCGCGCGGCACGCTGCGCGGCACGGAGCTGGAGGTCGTCGGCTACCAGCGCCGCGCGGTGCGCTACTCGGGCGTGATCTACGGCTGGGACGAGTACCTGCTCTGGAACCCGTACAAGGGCTAC
>MGUL01000010.1:41941-42336 GCA_001800005.1 Elusimicrobia bacterium RBG_16_66_12
TTGGCTGTTCATGAAGTCGCTCCAGGACGACCCGGAGGCGGCGCGTGGCTGAGACCGCGATGGACTGCCCGAAATGCGGCGCGCCGCTGGAGGCCAACGAGGTCCAGCGCGGGACCGTCGTGCATTTCTGCCCCCACTGCTTCGGCTCGTTCTACTCCAAGGGCGAGCTCGCCGTGCGCCTCGACCTCGCCGCGCCTTCGACCGGGGCCTCGGAGTGCCCGCGCTGCCGCAAGGCGATGGACAAGGGCGGCATCTACGACGGCCGCATCGAGCTGGACCGCTGCCTCTCCTGCGGCGGCATGTGGTTCGACGCGGGCGAGATCGACGTGCTGCGCCGCCTGAGCGGGCTCGCGCAGGTCGTCAAGGCCGCCTCGGACCCCGAAGCTCCTCTGCCG
>MGUL01000010.1:42481-42998 GCA_001800005.1 Elusimicrobia bacterium RBG_16_66_12
CGTTTCGACCACTTCCAGACGAGCCTCCCGGTCACGACCTACGTGCTGGGCGAGTTCCCCTGGGTCGCGGCGGTCGGCGACACGGTCCGCATGAGCGACTTCGTCTGCCCTCCTCTGCTGCTCAGCGAGGAGGCGACGAAGGAGGAGAGCGTCTGGACTCTGGGCGAGTACGTCGAGCCGCGGGAGGTCTGGGACGCCTTCAAGCTCCCCGGCGCGCCGCCGCCGAAGCACGGCGTCGCCGCGGCCCAGCCGAATCCGTGGGCGGACGACCTCGGCGGGATGCGCCCCGCCTTCGCCGCGGCGGCCGCGGCCTGCGTGCTGTGCTACTTCGCGGTCTCGAGCATCGCGCTCAACCGGGATGTCCTGACGGCGAGCTTCCGCTTCGCCGCTCAGGACCCCGAGAAATCCCGCGTCACCGATGTCTTCGAGCTGGGAGGCCGCACTTCGAACGTTCAGATACTCCTCCATACGAACCTGGACAACCACTGGGCGGAGTTCCAACTGACGCTGATCGACG
>MGUL01000010.1:43019-45371 GCA_001800005.1 Elusimicrobia bacterium RBG_16_66_12
GGTCTCCTACTATCACGGCTACGAGGACGGCGAGAGCTGGAGCGAGGGATCGTCCCGCAGCGTCGTCTACGTCCCGCGCGTGCCGCCCGGCCGCTACTACCTGCGCCTGGAGCCTGAGACGGACGTCTCGTCCTTCGACCTCGACCTGCGGGTGCGCCGCGACGTCCCTCTGCTGCGCCTGCCGCTGCTGTCTTTGCTCCTGCTCGGCTTGCCCTTCGCCTTCGTGCTGTGGCAGTCCCGCACGTTCGAGACCGCGCGCTGGATGCAGAGCGACCATGCCCGCGCCGATGATGAGGACGACGACGAATGAAGCGCTTCTACTACCCCTACGCCGCGCTCGTCAGCCTCGCCTGCGCCTGGGCGCTGTGGACCGGCTGGTGGCTCCTGCCGGTCGACAAGCTCGACGGCGTGCCGAAGTCCGTCCGCGACAATCCCGGTTCGTACCGCTCGCACTACTCGCATTACAGCCGCTATTACGGAGGAAAGTGATGAAGAACCTGCTCGACTTGCAGCACCTGGGGGCCGCGGTCGCCTATTCCGCGCTCGGCGTCGTCGTCTTCACCTGTTGGTTCGTCCTCTTCGACAAGCTGACGCCCTACGACCTCTGGCACGAGATCGTCGGCAAGCAGAACCGGGCGCTGGCGACGGTGCTCGCGGGGATCTCGATTGCGATGGGTCTGATCATCGCGGCTTCCATGATCGGCTGACGCCGGCGTGACCCTCGCGCTCTACGCCTCGCTCTTCCTCGTCGCGACGTGCGGGCTCGTCTACGAGCTCGTCGCCGGGGCGCTGGCGAGCTACCTGCTCGGCGACACCGTCCTGCAGTTCTCGACGGTGATCGGGGCGTACCTGTTCGCGATGGGCGTCGGGTCGTGGGCGTCGCGCTACGTCGGGCGCGGGCTGGTGGCGCGCTTCGTCCAGATCGAGATCCTGGTCGGACTCGTCGGCGGATTCTCCTCCACACTGCTCTTCCTCGCCTTCGCGCACGTGGCGGGATTCCGCATCCTGCTCTACCTGATCGTGTTCATCGTCGGCGCTCTCGTCGGGCTCGAGATCCCGCTGATGATGCGCATACTCCGCGACCGGCTCGAGTTCAAGGACCTGGTCAGCCAGGTCCTCACGATGGACTACCTGGGCGCTTTGATCGCCTCGGTGCTCTTCCCCCTCGTGCTCGTGCCGAGGCTGGGCCTGCTGAACACCGCGCTCTTCTTCGGCCTGGTGAACGTCGGTGTGGCCGCGGCGACCTTGTGGCTCCTACGCGATGAGATCCCGCGCAAGTCGGGCCTGGGCGCATCCTGCGCGGCGGCGGCCCTCGCTCTGACGCTAGGCCTGGTCTTCTCGTCGCATATCGCGGCGAGGGCCGAAGGCGACATGTACGCCGATGAGGTCATCTTCGCCCGCACGACGCGCTACCAGCGCCTCGTGCTCACGCGCTGGAAGGACGACTGGCGGCTCTTCCTCAACGGCAGCCTGCAGTTCAGCACGATGGACGAGTACCGCTACCACGAGGCCCTGGTCCATCCGGCCCTCTCCGCGCATCGCGCGCCGCGCGCGGTGCTGATACTCGGCGGCGGCGACGGCCTGGCCGCCCGCGAGGTCCTGCGCGACCCGCGCGTAGGACACGTGACGCTGGTCGACCTCGATCCGGAGATGACGCGCCTGTTCTCGCAGCATGAGATGCTCTCGCGCCTGAACGGCCACGCGCTCACGGACGCGCGCACGACCGTGGTCAACGCCGACGCCTTCCGCTGGCTCGAGGACAACGACCGCCGCTTCGACGTGGTCATCGTGGATTTTCCGGACCCGTCGAACTACGCGGTCGGCAAGCTCTTCACGACGGCCTTCTACCGCCTGCTGCGGCGCCGCTTGGCGCCGGGCGGCGTCGTCTCGGTCCAGGCGACCTCGCCTCTCTTCGCTCGGACCACGTTCTGGACCGTTGTCGCGACGATGGACGCCGGGGGCTTCCAGACCTCCCCCTACCACGCTTATGTGCCGTCCTTCGGAGAGTGGGGCTTCGTGATCGGCGCGACGGCGCCTTACAAGGTCCCCGAACGCTTCCCCTCGGGGCTGCGCTATCTGACGCCCGAGATCGCGCGCGGCCTCTTCGACTTCCCCGCGGACATGTCCCGCGTGCCGGCTGAGGCCAACCGCCTCGACACCCAGATCCTCGTCCAGCAGTACGAGCGCGAATGGGCCCGCATCAACCACGGGGGCTAGGCGCTATCGGCATCTCCGCCGACGCGCCTGTGCCGGGCCCGAAGGGTCCCGGCCTGAGCCGCCGCGAGTTCCTCGGCGGCGGGCTGGCGTTCGCCGCGGCGGCCGCGCTCTCCTCCTGCCGCCGGGCCGGCGAGT
>MGUL01000011.1:0-7578 GCA_001800005.1 Elusimicrobia bacterium RBG_16_66_12
ATCCGCGCGGCCCGCTTCTACGCCGTCGTCGTCAGCCACCCCACGCCGATGCGCGCCGTCGCCCAGCCCATCCTGGGCATCCCGCTGCGCGTCGGCCATTGCCGCCCGTTGAGCGCGCCGCACGCCGGCTGGTCGCGGCCGCGCTACGCGCTTTGGCGCCTCAAGCGCGGCGTCATCAGCGGCGAGTTCGAACGCAGGCTGGCCTTGAATCAGCCGGTCTGGCTCGCGCAAGAGGAGCACGCCGTGCTCCGGAACCTGCGCCTGATCGAGGCCCTGGGAGGCGGCCAGGCCGTCCAAGAAGCCCTCTCCGTCCGCCCGTCCCTCCCGGAACGCGGCTCCGACCGCGCTTTCGCCGAGAGGGCGCTGGCTTCCTGCGCCGGCCGCGACATCGTCGGCCTGCATCTCGGCGCCGCCGGGACCGCCAGCGACCCGTACATGAAGATCTGGTCTCCCGAGAAGTGGGCGGCCGTCTGTCTAGAGCTGGTCCGCCTCCATCCCTGCGCGCTGGTCGTCGTGGGCGGGCCCGCGGAAGCGAAGGCCCTGGCCCGTTTCCGCTCCGTCTTCACGGAGCCCTTCGTCGACCTCGTCGGCCGCGCGGGCCTTCTGGAGACCTTCGCGGTCATCCGCCGCTGCCGGTCCTTCCTCGGCGGCGACACGGGGCCGGTCAAAGCGGCCATGGCCCTGGGCGTGCCGACCTTCTCGGTCTGGGGACCGACGAGCCGTCTCGACAACGGCGCCTTTTGGGACCCGGAGCTCCACCGCGAGGTCCAACTCGAGCTGCCCTGCCTGCCCTGCGTCCGGATGGCCCTGCCCTGCGAGGGCTCCGGCATCGTCAATTTCCGGGATTGCGGACACCATGACTGCCTGAACCGCATGACGCCCAAGATCGTCCTGGAGGCTCTCAGACAATGGCTCTCCTCGCGGACATAGCCCGGGCGGCCTGGCGCGCGGCGGTCCCCGCCCCTGTCCGGGCGCGGGTCTCGGACGCCCGCGAGCGGATCGCAGACCTCTTCGACTACGCCTTGATGCGATCCTCGCCGGCCGACGCGTCGAGACCGGCCCGCATCCGGCCTCATACCCTCTACATCGAAGGGACCAACGTCTGCAACGCGCGCTGCGTCTTCTGCGCGTACCCGCGGATGGAGCGCGCGAAGGCGACCATGCCGATGGAGGCCTTCGCGAGCGTGGTGGATCAGTACCTGGCGCTGGGGCACGCCGAGGTGGACCTGACCCCCATCGTCGGCGACCCGTTCGCGGACCGGCGCCTCTTCGAGCGTCTGGACTTCCTCGCCTCCCGCCCCGCGGTGAGGGGCTTTCACTTCTTCACGAACGCGATCCTGATGAAACCGGAGCTCATCGAGCGCCTGACCGGCTACGACGGACGCTTCACCATCTTCTGCTCCTTCGGCGGCTTCGACCGCGCGACCTACCGCCGGATCATGGGCGTCGATAAGTTCGAGGAGGCGGTCGCCGCCATCCGCGGCCTCATCGACGCGAAGGCTCGCAAGGGCTCCGCGATCTCCATCCAGGTCAACCTGCGCGTGCCCAAGGGCAGCGAAAGCGGCGAGTTCTGGGACTACCTCCTGGAAAAGAAGAGCGAAGGCCTCATCACGGTGGACGCCGTCGACGATTTCGACAACTGGGGCGGCGACATCTCCGAACCGACCCTCAGACAGGCCGGACTGGTCCCCAAGCCGCCGCCCGTCCACCGCGGCCCCTGCCGGCGCCTGCTCACCGGGCCCACGGTCCTGGCCGACGGCCGCGTCAACGCCTGCTGCTGCCGCGACGTCGAGGCCACGCTGATCATCGGCGACGTCAACGCGCAGCCGCTCTCGGAGATACTGTCGGGAGCCCCGATCCGCGGTCTGCTCGAGCGCCACGCGCGCGGCGACTACCCGAAGGCGTGCCGGAACTGCACGCGCTACGAGTCGATCTATCCCGCCTGGATGCACGGCTGGGTCTGGCGCCTGCTGGAGCTTCTGACGAGGCCGTTTCATGGGTGAATGCCCGCTCTGCTCCGCCCGCGCGCCGATGATCCCCGCCGGCCGCTGGGAGGGCTACGCCCTCTACGATTGCCCGGAGTGCGGCGCGGGGTTCTGCGACCCGTTCAAGAACCCGGGGCCCGAGTACTACGAGCACAAATCCGACCTCTACGCGGTCGCGGTCGCGGAGAAGACGGACCCGATGACCTTTGAATACGACGAGGCTCTCTCGCTGCTGCGGCGGGAGCTCCCGTCCGGCGGCCGCCTATTGGACGTGGGCTGCGGCTCGGGAGGCTTCCTGCACCGCGCGCGCTCCGCCGGCTTCTTGGTCGCGGGACTGGACTTCAACTCCGCGCGCGCGAGCGCCCTGAAGGCTCGTGGGTTCGAGGTCTTCCACGGCGGCCTGCCCGACTTCGCGCGCGGGGCCCCGCGCGCCTCCTTCGACGCGGTCACGATCTTCCAGGTCGTCGAGCATCTCGACGACCCGGGCGCGTGGCTGGCGTCGGCGAAGTCCCTGCTCAAGCCCGGCGGCCTGCTCGTCGTCGGCGCGCCCAATCGCGACCGGACCTTCGATCCTTTCCGGGACCCGAGCATCGCGGACGTCGACATGCCCCCGCACCATCTGACGCGCTGGAACGCGCGGGCCCTCTCGGGCCTGCTCTCGCGCGCGGATTTCGCGGTGCTCGAGTGCCGCCCGCTGGGGTACCCCCTGCCCGTCCTCCAGCTGATGCTGAGGAACTCTCTGCGCCTGGGCCTGGCCGTCAAGGCGCTGAACGTCGACCAGCTCCGTCACGCCCCTGAGTCAAGCGCCGCGCCGGGCGCCCGCGCCGGCCTCGTGAGGTCGCTCGTGGGCGTCAAGCAGGCCCTGATCGACGCCGCCGCTCGAGCGGCCTATCCCCTCTTCCGCGCGGCCTGCGCGGCGTTCGGCTGGGAGGGCATCGTCCTCTTCGCGTCGGCGCGCAAGCGCGCCGCCTGACGCCCGTTCAGCGCAGGGGCGGGAAGAGGGCTTCGAGCTCGGCGCGGCGGGACTTCGGCGCGGCCAGCACGTTGAGCTGCTCGCGCAGAAGGCCTCTCTGCTCCGGCGCGAACGCGACGAGGCGCAGCGCGGCCTCGCGGCCTTCCTCGGGCGCCGCGGCCCAGCCGGGATGAAAGAACTCGTAACCGCGCTTCTCGAGCATCTCGAAGGGCTTGAGCGCGGCCGATCCTCCCTGCGGCCCGGACCAGCTCTCGAAGACCACGAAGGGGCGCGCGCCGTCCAAGGCCTTCGCGGCTCCGCAGAGGACCGCCGCCTCGCCGCCCTCGACGTCGATCTTCATGACGGAGGGAGGCTCCAGGCCGAGGCCGTCGACGCTCGCCAGCGCCACCGGGCTGCCCGCGCCGCCGGCCGAGACGCGCGTGATGCCGCTGTGCAGGCCGTCGGGGATGGCCGCGCGGCCCTCCCCTTCACGATCCGAGAGCGCCAGGCGGTGGGCTTGGATGCGCCCGCCCAGCTCCAAGGCCGCGACGAGGCCCTCCAGGTCGGCGAAGGTCTCCGGCAGGGGCTCGAAGGCGTGGATGCGGCCGCGGAAAGCGGCGCGCGCCGCCAATCCGAGGGAGAAATAGCCCCAGTTGGCTCCGATGTCGTAAAAGACGGCCTGGGGCCCGACGAGGGCGTCGAGCAGGGCCCAAGTCTCGGACTCGTAGCCTCCCGCATGCTGAGGAAGATACAGGGCGGAGAACTGAAGGTTGCGGCCGCGGAAAGCGGCGCGGCGCTCGCGGCTGCCGCTGCGCAGCGCGAGCTCGCCCGAACCCCCGAGGCCCAGGCGATAGGCCAGACGGAAAAACGGCCGCAGGGCGATCTTGGGCAGTTCCTGGCGCAGGCGCGCGCTGGGCGCGTACGACCGGAGATGCAGGCGCGAGACGACCGGCAGACGAGGCGCCGAGAAGGGGTTGCGCCACGTCAGGCGTCTCTCCAGCGCGGCGCTCACAAGCCGCCCGCGCTCCAGGCGCCGTCGGCATGGCGGTGCCACAGCTCAAGCATCAGCAGGGCCCACAGCCGGTAGCCGTGGTCGCGGCGGCCGCTCTGGTGCTCGTCCCAGAGGGAACGCAGGCCCTTCTCGGTGAAATAGCCGCGGCCCAGCGCCTCGCGCGACAACACATGACCGGCCCAGTAGTCCTTGAGCGGCCCGCGGAACCACGAGCCGAGCGGGATGCCGAAGCCCATCTTGCCGCGCGTGAGGATCTCCGGAGGAAGGAGATCCTTGAAGGCCTCCTTGAAGATCCACTTGTGGCCGCGCAGCCCCTTAAGCTTCCAGTCGCCCGGCATCCGGTAGGCCAGCTCCACGAACTCGTGGTCGAGCAGGGGCGAGCGCCCTTCGAGGGAGCAGGCCATCGACGCGATGTCCACCTTGGCCATCAGGCATTCAGGAAGGTAGGTCTTGAAGTCGACGTAGAGCATCCGGTTGACGAAATCCTCGCCCTCGCAGGCCCTGAAGGCGTCGGACATGTAGCCGACGGCCGCGCCCATCCCCGGCCCCAACGCCTTCACGAACTCCGGGGCGTAGAGCCCGGGCTTGTCGTCTTCGGCGAAGTAGCTGATCATCTTGAGGTGGCGCCCGGGCAGGTCGTTGAAGAGTGTGGAGCGCAGGAAGCGCTTCACGCGCCAGACGTTGCCCACGGGCGCGTCGTACTCGGGCAGGAGTTCGGCCCCCGCCTTCAGCGCCGAGCGCAGCGGACCGGGCAGCGCGTCGGTTAGGCGCGCCGCCTTCATCGCGAAGTAGCGCAGGTAGCCGCCGAAGTTCTCGTCGCCGCCGTCGCCGTTCAGCGCCACCGTCACGAACTTGCGCGTCTCGCGGGAGACGTAATACGTTGGCAGAGCGGAAGCATCGCCGTAGGGCTCGCCGTAATGCCAAGCCAGCTTGGGAAGCACGTCCGCCATCAGGGGCTTGACGACGAACTCGGTATGATCGGTCTTATATCTGTCGGCAACCATCTTGGCGTAATGCGTCTCGGAGAAGCGCTCCTCGTCGAAGCCGATCGAGAAGGTCTTCACCGGCTTGGAGGAGAGCCCGCTCATCAACGCCACGATGATCGACGAATCCACCCCGCCGGAGAGAAACGCCCCGAGAGGCACGTCGGCGATCATCCTCAGCCTCACCGACTCGGTCAATTTGGCGCGCAGCAGCCCCTTGGCTTCCTCGACGTCCGTGGTGATGGGGGGCCGGCCGATGGGAAGGTCCCAATAGCGCTCGATCGTGGTCTTGCCCCCCTGCCAGGTGAGGGTATGACCGGGCGGGAGCTTCTTGACGTCGCGGTAGACCGTCTTGGGCGAGGGGATGTATTGAAGGGAAAGATACATGTCGATCGCGACGGGATCCGTCTGACGAGAGAGCGCGGGATCGAGGGCAAAAAGGCAACGAAGCTCCGAGGCGAAGATCACCCCGCCGCCGGGGCGCTCGGCGTAGACGAGAGGCTTCTTGCCGATGCGGTCGCGGGCGATGAAGAGCCTTTGCTTCCGGCGATCCCAGACCGCGAAGGCGAACATCCCCCGCAGCTTCTGCACGCAGCGCTCCCCCATCTCCTGATAGAGAGCCAGCACGACCTCGGTGTCCGACTTCGTCTTGAAGCGGTGGCCGCGCGCCTCCAGCTCCGCGCGGAGTTCGAGATAGTTGTAGATCTCGCCGTTGAGCACGATCCAAAGCTCTCCGTCGGCGTAGGAGATCGGCTGGTGGCCGGTCGAGAGGTCGATGATGGCCAGACGGCGCATGGCCAGGCCGGCGGGGCCGTCGATGCGGTAGCCCTCGTCGTCAGGCCCGCGATGGGCGATGAGGTCGTTGGCCTTCTTCAAGACCGCCGCGTCAGCGGTCCGGCCGTCGCCGTAAACCACGCCGCAGATGCCGCACATCTAGACGAACCCCATGTGCAGGGGATCGGAGGCGAGATATTCCAGGATCATCTTGTTCTTCTCGTTGGCGAGGCAATGATGGTTGCAGACCTTGGACGGGTCGATCTTGAAGAACTTGTTCTTGTCGGAGAACCAGAACTCGCGGAAGCTGACATCCTTGATCGAGCCGAGGAGTCCCGTCTCCAGATTGTAGGCCTTGTCCGGGCAGGCATAGACGTTCATGTCGGCGCCGATGACGGGCAGGATCTGAAGGAACGGGCACCACGTGTAGGACTTCTCGAACTTGCCGTCGAACTCGCGGTACGCGTCGGAGATCTCGACGTTCGTCCCGGCGCGCTGCGCCAGGGCGCGGTCGATCTGGGCGCGCACCTGCGGGAAGACCGCCTGGTGATATCTCATGTTCTCCTGCCCGTCGTTGCTTACGACGCAGGGAGAGAGCTTCATGCTGTCGACGCCGGCCTGGCAGAGCATCGCGATCAGCTCCCCGATGTGCGCGGCATTGCGCTGGCTGACGATGATGCTCACTCCCAGCCGGCAGGTGCCGCCCAGACGCTTGAAACGCGAGATGTTCCCGATGACGCGGGGGAACTCGCCGAGGCGCACGCCCCGGAACTCGCTATAGCTCGCATCGTCCCAGCCGTCGATCGAGACGCGAACCCACCGTCCTTTGGCCGCGAAGAACTCGGCCAGTTCCCCCTCGAGCCGCGCTCCGTTGGTCAGCGTCGCGAACTCCACCGAGGACGCGGCCAGAGCGCGGACCGTCTCCAGCAGATGGGGATAGATCAGGGGCTCTCCGCCGCCGCTGAAGGTGACGGCCTTGACGCCCATCGCGGCGATGTCGGAGACGATCTCGCGCATCTTGGCCTGAGGGATGCAGTCGCGCAGCACCATGTCCTGCCCGAGCTGGAGGTGGCCGCCGGAGCGGTAGGCGCAGAACCAGCAATCATGATTGCAGGCGTTCGTCGGCTTGATGCGGATGTGCACCGGCGCCCGCGTCGGCCGGTCCGCGGACAGCGACGCGATCTTGTCGGGATAATTGAAGATCTTCAGTTTCGTGTAGAGCAGCCCCATGGTTCGATCTCCTCGCGTCACGACGCCGACTCCCGCCCTCGACGGAGATCCTCCTCTAATCTCGAGAGGTACCGCTTGGCCCTTCCGAGCTGCAGGGCCTGCCGCGCCGAGGCGTCCCGCTCGGGGTCGCCGGCCGCGAAGCCCCGGCGCCTGCCCCCCACGGGGAGGAACTCGTTGAGCAGGAGGCAGCACCACTTCAGCCGATGCACGGGGAGCAGGACCCTGAATCTCGCGAGATTCCGATCCCTCTCTCCCGTCTCCGCGGCGACTCCGCCGGCGAAGGCGGCAAAGTCGGCCTCCGAGACCGGGACCTCGGGCTGCAGGAAGAAATCGCAGACCATTTTGGCCGGGTCGTCCCAGCCGGCATACTCGAAATCGAGGAAGCTCAGCGTTCCGGCTTCGGTCAGTAGCGCGTTGTGGAAGCCGAAATCGGACGGGGAAAGACGCCAGTCCCGCCTCGGCAGCGGCGCGGAGGGATCGAACCCCAGTTTCTCGTAGAGAGCGAGGGTCTGTTGCTCGATGGACGGCCAATGCTTTTCGACGATCTCCCGGATCAAGCCGCCGGCCTCGGCATGCCCCGGGCTGACGGGAGGCAGGCGGGCGAACTGCTCCGCACGCCGCGAAAAACTCCGAAAATGGTCT
>MGUL01000011.1:7631-9177 GCA_001800005.1 Elusimicrobia bacterium RBG_16_66_12
CCAGCCGTTGAGACGCAGATAGAACGAAAGGGCCTCGGCGACCCGCGCCGGCGAGGCTTCGGCCGGAAGGAGACGCCGCCCGGGGATGAAGCTGTAAAGTCCCGCCCGTGCGGCCGGGTCCTGGGACAGAGGCTGCGGCACGCAGCGCATGCCCTGGTCCCACGCCAAGCGCAGGAACGCGAACTCCTTGCCCAGCCTGTCGCGAGGATCATCGGGATCGAAGAAATATTTCTTCATGAGGAACGTCCCTCGCGGAGAATCGACCCGATAGACCCGGTTGTTCCCGCCCGGGGCCAGCGCCTCCACGGAGGAGACGGGGCCGTCGAGGCCCGCGCCGCGCAGGAGCGTTTCGGCCGTCCGGAGGAGGTCCGAGCTCAGGCCAGCCATCGCCAAATCCGGTCCACGAGGGCATCCGGCGCCAATCCTTGCGCGGCGCGAGCTTCCTGCTGGCTTGCGCAATGGTCGATGAACTCATCCTTCAGCGCGAGGCGGAGCAGCTCCACGGAGCCCCGCGCCGGCCGGTCGGCGAACCACTCGGCGATCGCCCCGCCGAACCCGCCGCACTCCCCGTGTTCCTCCAAAGTGATGATGTGCCGGAAACGAGCCGCCGCCGCGGAAAGGAACTCTCCGTCCAACGGCTTGACCGTGTGGAAACTGACCACTTCGACCGAGCGGCCTCGCGCCGAGAGCTCCGCGCGCACCTGCATGGCCGTAGGCAGCATGTTGCCCGTGCTGAGCAGACACGCGCAATCGCCGCGCGCCGCCACCAGGGCGCGCCCGATCCGCAGGGCGGGCGGCACGGCATGGACGGACGGCTCCCCCTTCTTGCCGATGC
This sequence comes from Elusimicrobia bacterium RBG_16_66_12, assembly GCA_001800005.1. Classification (GTDB taxonomy): domain Bacteria; phylum Elusimicrobiota; class Elusimicrobia; order UBA1565; family UBA9628; genus GWA2-66-18. The sequence goes on from MGUL01000011.1 coordinate 8,467, forward strand.
GGAGATAGACCGGCGAACGCAGCGCCAGTGCCTGTCTAAGGAGCACCCGAAGCTCCGCGCAATCGCCCGGACAAAGCACGGTCATGTTCGGAAGGACGCGCAGCAGCGCGATGTCGTCGCAGGAATGGTGCGTCGGGCCCAGATTCGCGTAGCTGAGGCCCGCCCCGGTCCCGACGATGACGACGGGCAGTCTGTGATAGCAGATGTCGAGCTTGATCTGCTCCAGGCAGCGGATGGTGTTGAACGGCGCGATCGTGTAGGTGACCGGGTGCAGGCCCGCCAGGGCCAGCCCCGCCGCCACTCCCGCCATGTTGGCCTCGGCCACCCCGCAGTTGACGAACCGATCGGGTGCGGCGGCTTTGAACCGGTCGAACAGCTTGTTGCCGATGTCGCCGGAGAGAAGGACGAGGCGGGGATCCTCCTGCGCCAGGGCGGTGATCTCCTCGGCGAAAGCGTTCCTCAAGGGAAGCCCAGCTCCAGCTTCGCCCGGCGCAGTTCATCCGCCGAGGGGATGCGATAATGCCAGTTGTTGTCGTCCTCCATGAAAGACACGCCCTTGCCTTTGATCGTGTTCGCGATGATCGCCACGGGCTTGCCGGAGGCGGCCGGGATGGCGGCCATGGCCGCCTGCAGGGCGTCCAGATCATGCCCGTCCACTTCGCGGACGTCCCAGCCGAAAGCCCGCCATTTCTCGCACAGCGGCTGCAGCGC
>MGUL01000011.1:9238-10716 GCA_001800005.1 Elusimicrobia bacterium RBG_16_66_12
CCAAGCCGCGAGCCGCCGCGAACATGGCCGCCTCCCACACCGCGCCCTCGTTGCATTCCCCGTCGCTCATGAGCACCATGACCCGAGCCGCGTTCTTCTGCAAAGCCAGCCCCAAGGCCAGCCCCGCCCCCATGCTCAGCCCATGGCCGAGGGAGCCGGCGGAGATCTCGATGCCGCGCGCGCGGTCCTGCGTCGGGTGCTCGCCCAGAGGGCTGCCGGGGGCGCCCACCCGGGCCAATTCGTCCTCCGGGAAGAAAGAGAACTCCGCCAACACGGCGTACAAGGCGGCGGCGGCATGGCCTTTGCTCAGGAGGAAGCGGTCCCGTTCGGGGGAGTCGACTTCTTCCGGGACCAACCTCAGCCCGCCCCCGTACGCGGCCATCAGGATGTCCACGCAGGAGAGGCTCGAGGCCAGGTGCGCGACGTGATTCTTGTGGGATATCTCCACCAGGCGGCCGCGCGCCCGCCGCGCCGCCGCCTCGAGAGCCCGGCCTTTCGCCGGACTCATCCGAGCTTGCGCATGACGCGCAGGTTGTAGCAGTCGTCCGTATCCGTGATCAGGCCGGCCTCGTAGGCGGCCACGACATCGCGTATCCCCGCCTCGACGTCGTATCGCGGCGCAAAACCGGCGCCGATGAGCTTGTCGGAGTTCTGGCGGTAGGAGCGCGGGTCATTGCCTTCCGAAACGGCGATCTCCGCGGGCACGTGCCGCGCCACCCGCCGCGCTATCTCCATGATCGAGAGATTCTCGAAGCCCGCGTTGTAGATCCCCCGCAGCCGCCGCCCCTGCTCCAGGAAGAAGAGATAGACGCCCACCATGTCCTTGATGTGGATGTTGGGCCGGATCTGCCCGCCGCCATGGACGGTGATGCGTTTCTTCGTCAGGGCCTGCATCGTCAGCATGTTGACCGAAAGGTCCAGCCTCATGCGCGGCGAATAGCCGCAGATAGTCGCCGGCCGGACGATCTGCAGCGCCAGGCCCTCTTGATAGCTCAGCAGCACGCGCTCGCTGATCATCTTGGTCTTGTTGTAGTCCGTGATCGGGACCAAGGGAAGGTCTTCCGTGACGTCGAGCTCCTCCTTGACGCCGTAGACGCTGCCCGAGCTGGCGTAAATGAACTGCTTGACCCCGTGCCGGATCGCCGCCTCGGCCAAACCCATCGTGGCCAGGACGTTGACCTCCCAGGAAAGCCGGGGATCGAGGTCGCTGCAGGGGTCGTTCGCGATATTGGCCAGGTGCACGACCGCGTCGACGCCGGCCATGGGCACGGAGTCCGTCGCGCGGATATCCCCCGCCTGCACGCGCAGGCGCGGATGCGGCGGCAGACGGTCGCCGAACCACATGATGTCGAAGACGCTGACGTCGTGGCCCCGCTCCAGCAGGGCCGGGACCAGGACCGCTCCGACATAACCGCAACCGCCGACGACGAGTATGTGCACGGAGATATCTTATAATATGCCCGCTCAGGGAGGGGCGG
>MGUL01000011.1:10770-13626 GCA_001800005.1 Elusimicrobia bacterium RBG_16_66_12
CGATCCAAAAGCTGCCGAAATGGCTCCGGCCGGCGGCTCTCCTTTACTGGAACGTCAGGACCGCTCTCCTGTACCTGGCCCACCGAATCGTCGGCGGCCCGAGCTTCGGCTTCCATGAACCCCAGACCGACGAGAGTCTGGCTCTCGGAGTCAAATACGCCTACCGCTGCGAGGTCGAGGGCGACATCGCGGAGTTCGGCACGATGTCCGGCACGACCGCCGCGACCATCGCCAAGACCATGGCGGAGGTCCAGGACGGACCCGGCGGCTCCGCCTATCCTCCCAAGAGATTGCACCTGTTCGACAGCTTCAAGGGCCTGCCGAAGCCCGAATCCCCAGTGGACAAGGAAAGTCCGCACGTCCGGTCGGGCGTCTGGCAGGAGGGGACCTGCTTCGTGCTGTCGAAAGACGACCTGCGCGGAGTGTGCTCGAAGTTCCTGGACGAAGACCGGATCGTCCTGCATGAGGGCTGGTTCCGCGACACGCTTCCGAAGCTCGGGCCCGGCGCCAAGTTCTCGATGCTGCACATCGACTGCGACCTCTACGAATCGACCGTCGACGTGCTGGACTATTGCTTCGCCCGCGCCCTCCCGCAGGAAGGCGCGGTGGTCTTCTTCGACGACTGGGACGACAACCGGGCTTCCCCCCGCTTCGGCGAGCGCAAGGCCTGGTCGGAAGCCGTCGAGAAGTTCTCCATCGTCTGCAGCGAAGGCCGCGAATACGGGGTCGCGGGCAAAAAGTTCATCGTCCATTCCTACAAGGGGATGCGGAGGGAGCCTTGACGAAGGTCCTGAGACTCGAGACGCTGGCCGCCGTGACCGCGAAGGCCCGCGCGTGCGGCCGGCGCGTCGTGCACTGCCATGGGGTCTTCGACCTCCTCCACATCGGGCACATCCGCCATTTCGAGGCCGCGCGCCGGCTCGGAGACCTCCTGGTCGTGACCGTGACGCCGGACCGCTTCGTCAACAAGGGCCCCCACCGCCCCGCCTTCCCGGAGGCCCTGCGGGCCGAAGCCGTCGCCTCGCTCGGCTGCGTCGACCATGTCGCCGTCAACCGCTGGCCGAGCGCCGTCGAGACGATCAAGCTGCTGAAGCCGCGGGTCTATGCCAAGGGCTCGGACTACAAGCGCGCCGACGACGACGTGACCGGCGGCATCCGCCGCGAGGAGAAGGCGGTCCGCTCCATCGGCGGCCGGCTCGCCTTCACCGACGACGTCGTCTTCAGCTCGACGCACCTGATCAACCGCAGCTTCTCGACGTTCCCTCCCGAGGTCGACGCCTATCTGGAGGCGTTCCGGCGGCGCCACCCGGCCCGCGACGTGCTGGCCCCCCTCGAGAAGACCCGCAAGCTCAAGGTCCTCGTGATCGGCGAGGCGATCATCGACGAGTACGTCTACTGCGAGGCGATCGGAAAGTCATCCAAAGAACCGACCCTCGTCGTCAAGCACATCGACGACGAGCGCTTCGCCGGAGGCTCGCTCGCGATCGCCAACCACGCCGCCGCGTTCGTCGGGCGAGTGAGCCTGCTCGCTTTTTTGGGGAGCACGGACTCGTCGGAAGCATTCGTGCGCCGGAAGCTCCGCGCCAACGTCCGCCCTCTCCTGCTCCATCGCTCCGGCGCGCCGACCATCGTCAAGCGCCGCTTCGTCGAGCGCTATCACTTCACCAAACTGCTCGAGGTCTACGAGATCGACGACTCGCCGATGGCCGCGCGCGAGCGCAAAGCGCTGCACACCGCCCTGGAGCGCGAACTCCCCCGCCACGACCTCGTCATCGTCGCCGATTACGGCCACGGCATGCTCGACGACGACGCCGTCAAGCTCATCGAGCGCAAGGCGCGGCGCCTGGTGGTCAATGCACAGTCCAACGCCGGAAACCTCGGCTACCACACGATCGGACGCTACTCGCGCGCCGACCTCGCCTGCCTGACGGAGAACGAACTGCGGATGGAGTCGCGCGTGCGCAGCAGCGACCTGCGCCGACTCGTGCCCGTCTTCTCCGAGCGCACCGGGTTCAAGCGCGTGATCGTCACGCGCGGCAAGAACGGCTGCCTGTGCTGGGACCGCCGCGAGGGCTTCTTCGAGGTCCCCGCCTTCGCGGGCCAGGTTAAGGACCGGGTCGGCGCCGGCGACGCCTTCCTGTCGGTCTCCGCGCTCTACGACGGGGCGGGCGCGCCCCTGGAGGTCACCGGACTCGTCGGCAACGCGGCGGGAGCCCAGGCCGTGGCCACGGTCGGCAACCGGGACTACCTCGACAAGGCCGCGCTCGTCAAGCACGTCGAGACTCTCCTCAAATGAGGGCGGGCGCCTCCGGCTGACGATGCTCATCGGCCTCGACCTCGACAACACCCTCGTCCGCTACGACGAGGTCTTCCACGGCGCGGCGGTCGCGCGGGGGCTGATCCCCGCGGAGACCCCCGCGCTCAAGGACGAGGTCCGCGACCGTCTGCGCGCCGAGGGACGCGAGGCGGATTGGACTGAGCTTCAGGGTTGGGTCTACGGACCGGGAATGGCGCAAGCGAAGGCTTTCCCGGGCGCTCGCGAGTTCCTCGCCGCCTGCCGCGCCCGCGGCGTCGCGGCGCGCATCATCAGCCACCGCACGCGCCGCCCGGTCCGGGGCCCGGCCCACGACCTTCACGCGGCGGCGCGCGGATGGCTCGACTGTAGCGGCTTCCTGGGGCCGGAGCCCGGCCTCGGCCTCCAAGACGCCTACCTCGAGGAGACTCTGCCGGGCAAGCTCGCGCGCATCGCCGACCAGGGCTGCACGCATTTCATCGACGATCTTCCCGAGTTCTTGTCCGCGCCGGGCTTCCCGCCCGGCGTCGAGAGTCTCCTCTTCGACCCGGCCCGCCGCCACC
>MGUL01000011.1:13644-14032 GCA_001800005.1 Elusimicrobia bacterium RBG_16_66_12
GGGATCGTGGAAAGAATTCTCGCGCCTTCTCGTCGGGCAAGTCGGATAGGATAGACACATGGCAGGCGTCGATTTCATCACGCAGATCCACACCGCCACCAAGCGCGACTGCCTCGGCCGCGTCAACGCCGATGACAAAGCCGCCTGCGCCGAGGTGGCCCTGAAATGGGGAAAAGATTACTGGGACGGCGAGCGCAAGTACGGCTACGGCGGCTACCGCTACGACGGACGCTGGAAGCCGGTCGCGCGGGCGATGGCCGACCACTACAAGCTCAAGCCCGGCGCGTCCATCCTCGACGTCGGCTGCGGCAAGGCTTTTCTCCTTTACGACTTCACGCAGACCGTCCCCGGCGCCGCGGTGGCCGGAATCGATGTCTCCACCTACGGC
>MGUL01000011.1:14076-14399 GCA_001800005.1 Elusimicrobia bacterium RBG_16_66_12
CGGCAGCGCGGTCAAGCTCCCCTATCCGGACAAGTCGTTCGACCTGGTCTACTCCATCAACGCCCTCCACAATCTTAAGAATTACGAACTCTTCGACGCCCTGCGCGAGATCGAGAGGGTCTCGCGGGGCGCCAAACATGTGACCGTGGAGAGCTACCGCAACGAGCGGGAGAAAGTGAACCTGCTCTACTGGCAGCTGACCTGCCGCAGCTTCTACGCGACGGATGAATGGGAGTGGTTCTTCAAGCACGCCGGCTACACCGGCGACTGGTCGTACATCTTCTTCGAATGAACGAGGAAGTGAGCTTCGCCGAGCCCGGGGT
>MGUL01000011.1:14510-16650 GCA_001800005.1 Elusimicrobia bacterium RBG_16_66_12
GGATGAGCCGCGTCCTCGCCGACCCAGACGACCACCTCCTGCTCGGCCGCGTCGCCGGACGCAATGTCGGGGTCCTGCGTCTGAGCACCGCCGTCTGGAAGGGCGAGCGCTACGGGGAGACCGGCATCTACCTCGACCCGGAACTCCACGGGCGCGGCCTGGGCGGCCGTCTGCTCGAGCGCTTCCCGGGCTGGAGCTGGACGCATGTGCCCGCCCTGCGCGGCCTGTTCGCGCGCGTCGACCAGGACAACGCGGCCTCGCGCCGGATATTCGAGAAGGCGGGCTTCCGTCTTCTGCCCGCGCGCCTCTGGGGCGGCCTCTCCGCAGCCGAGCTGGTCGCAACGCTGGCTGCGCTCGTCCGCGAGGACCGCGCGCCCGACTCCGGCGGCCGTCCCGACTCGGAGCTCCGCTACATGGGCTTCTTCCACGACCTGACAGGATGAGTCGCGCGACCCTCTCCGTCATCATCCCAAACTACAACCACGGCCTGTATATCGCCGAGGCCCTCCAGGCGATCGTGGACCAGTCGCTGCCGCCGTTCGAGGTCATCGTCGTCGACGACGCCTCGACCGACGACAGCGTCGCGGTCATCGAGTCCTTCGCGCGGCGCCATCCCCGCGTGCGCCTGCTGCGCAACGAACGGAACATCGGCGCGGCGCGCTCGGCCGACCGCGCCCTGCGCGAGAGCGCGGGAGACTTCGTGATCTGCCCTTCGGCCGACGACAAATCCATGCCCGGGCTCTTCGAGAAGTCGATCGACATGCTCACCCGCCATCCGCAGGCAGGGCTCTGCGCGTCCCTCGGCATCCTCCTCGACCCTTCCGGCGAGATCCTGGGACCGATCTCGGTCCCCGCGACCTTCCAGGAGCCCTGCTACATCTCCCCTGAGGAATTCTTCCGGACCTGGGAGCGCTTCGGCTCCTTCTTCGTGACCCAGACCGTGGTCTTCCGCCGCGCGGCGCTGCTGGAGGCGGGAGGCTACCACGCGGACCTGGCGTGCGCCACGGACGGGTTCCTCAACGTCGTCATCCCGGCCCGTCACGGGATGTGCTTCATCCCGGAACCTCTGGCGATGTGGCGCAAGCTCGATGAGAGCCACGCGGTGCGGGCCGGCAAGAGCGGCGGCGCGCTCAGGATGCTCGAATCGCTCTACAGCCGCTTCACGGACCCACGGTTCGCCCCTCTTTTCCCGGAAGGATTCCTTCCCCGCTGGAAGCGCCTCTGCATTCTCGGCGCCTATTATGGACTCGAGGCGCTCTCGGCCCCGACGAGGGAGAAAGCCCAGCTCCTCGCCGCCATCCCGGAGCCGCGGCCTTCCGACATCCTGATGCGCCGATTGCTGGGATATCGCCTGCCCTCGGGCCTGATGAGGCTGCTGACCAAGGGATACCTCTTCTCGAATCTCCCCGCGGTCGAGCGCCGCCGGATACTCCTGTCCAAGCTGCGCTCCCTCGCTGGCGGCGGCGCCTGCCGGTGAGCCTCCCCCATCCCGCGAAGTCATTCCACTTCGCCCGCTCGGTCATCATCGGCCTGTCGGGCCAGTTCCTGTCTTTAGCGGTGAATTTCATCGTCATCCCGATCCTGATGCGCGGCCTGGGCACGCAGACCTACGGCCTTTACATCATGCTCCACACGGCGGTCAGCTACGCCATGCTGACGACGCTCGGGATCGGCTCCGCGCTGGTGCGCTACGCGGCCCGATGCAAGGCATCCGGCAGCGGGCACGCGCTGCGCCAGACGGCGTTCTACGCGGGCCTGTTCTACGCGGCGGCGGCCCTGCTCGGCGGAGGGATCGCCTGGGCCCTGGCGCCGCGCATGGCCGAGAGCCTCCTGCGTCTGAGCGGCTCGACCGCGGCCGATGCCGTCTTCGTCCTGCGCACGGCGGCCGTCGCGGCCGTCGCCTGGACCTTCGTCGAGATGTCGTTGGCCCTGCTCCAGGGCCTGCAGCTCTTCGCCTGGCATGCCGCGCTGAGCGCGGCGCAGAGCGCGGGGTTCCTCATCGGCTGCGCCATCCTCGTCTCCTCCGGACGGGGCGTCAGGTCCCTGGCCGTCTGGCACGCGGCCTGGGGCGCGCTCCTCGCGGTCTGCGGGCTGGGCTTCGGGCTCCTCCGCCTTCGGCGGGCCGCCGGGCCCGGCCGCG
>MGUL01000011.1:16659-18321 GCA_001800005.1 Elusimicrobia bacterium RBG_16_66_12
GTTGCCCGTCGGCGAGTTCCTGCGCTACGGCCTGGGCGGCGGCTTCGGCCGCTTCGCCTGGATCGTGACCAACCAGTTCGACAAGGTCTACGTCGCGCGCGCCGCCTCTCTGACCGACACGACCCTCTACTCGGTGCCCGCCGGTCTCCTGCAGAGGCTCAACATCCTGCGCAGCGTCGTCTCGAACGTCGTCCTCCCCATGATGAGCGAGCTGCACGGCCCGAACGCCGCGGCGGACCTGCGCCGGATGTACCTCAAGAGCGTGCGCTTCATGCTCTGGTTCGGCCTGCCGCCCCTGATCTTCCTATTCGCCCTCATGCCGCAGTTCCTCGGCCTATGGCTGGGCGGAGAGTTCGCCAGCAAGAGCATCTGGCCCGCGCGCCTGCTCGTGATCTCCCAGGCCTTGTTCTTCCTCCAAGGGCAAGCCGACCTCGTCATCGTGGCCCGGGACCGGCCGTGGCGCGTGGACGCCCTCGTCTGGCTCCAGGCCGCGGCCTGCCTATTCTGCTGGAAACTGCTCATCTCGCGTTATGGGATCCTCGGGGTGGCCGCGGGCAGCGCGCTGGCCCAGGCCCTCTGCATGACGGTCGCCCTCGCCTTCTCGCACCGCCGGATCCTGAATCTGCCCTGGCGCGAGTTCTTGGCGGAGGGGCTCTACGCGCCGGGCCTGAGCGCACTGCTGACGCTGACCGCGGTCTTCCCCATCCACTCGAGCGTGACGACCTGGCCGCGCATGCTCGCCTGCGTCCTTGGCGTGGTCGCGATCTACTACTCGTCGACCTACGCGCTGATGTCCCCCGAAGACCGCGCGCTCTTCTGGAACTGGGTCGCGAGCGGTCGCCTCAGATTGGACCGACTCCGGAAGGAGCCATGAGCCGGCGGCGGGCCCTCATCGTCAAGCTTGGCGCCCCTGGAGACGTGGTGCGCACCACGCCGCTGCTGCGCGCGCTGAAGGGCCGCCTCACCTGGGTGACTTCCCCCGCGTCGGCCCCCTTGCTGCCTCGCGACGCGCGCCTCGAGATCCTGACCCCGGCCCAGGCCGGACGTCTCGCCGGACGGCGCTATGACCTGGCCCTATGTCTCGACGACGAACACGAGGCGGCCTGCATCGCGGCGATCCCGGGCGCGCGCAAGCGCGTCGGCACGCTGCTGCGGCCCGACGGCACGCTGGGCTACACGCAGAGCGCCCGGTCCTGGTTCGATATGAGCCTGATCTCACGCCTAGGCCGTGAAAAGGCCGACGCGCTCAAACGTACCAACCTCCTCAGTTGGCAGCGACATCTTTTCAAGCTGGCGGGCCTCCGCTACAACGGCGAGGAGTACTGGATCAGGCGTCCGAAAAGACGGCCGCGCGCCGCGCGGCCGCTCGTCGGTCTGGAGACGCGGGCCGGCGTGCGCTGGCCCATCAAGCGCTGGACGCGCTATGCCGGACTGGAGCGAGCGCTGCACGAGAGGGGCGTGAGCACCGTCCGCTTCTCCTGGAAGAAGGATCTTCCCTCGCATGCGGCGGGCGTGGACCGCTGCGATCTCGTGGTCTGCGGCGACACTCTGACCATGCACCTCGCGCTGGCTCTGGGGAAGAGGGTCGTAGCACTCTTCCTCTGTACACCGCCCGCCGAGATCGAGGATTACGGACGGCTCGTGAAGGTGGTCAGCCCCGAG
>MGUL01000012.1:0-7578 GCA_001800005.1 Elusimicrobia bacterium RBG_16_66_12
GGTGCTGGACGTGGCCTGCGGCCCGGGCATCGCCAGCCGCGCCGCCGCGCGGCGTGTCGCGGAGAAAGGGAGCGTGCTGGCCGTGGACCTGGCGCCGGGAATGGTCGAGCTGGCGGCCTCGCGCCCCGCGCCGAAGCGCTCCGCCTCCGTCGAGTTCCGCGTGATGGACGCGCAGAAGCTGGAGCTTCCCGACGCCTCCTTCGACGCCGCGATCTGCCAGCTGGGGCTCATGCTCTTCGCCCGTCCCGGCGCGGCGCTCTCCGAGATGCGGCGCGTCGTCGTCCCCGGCGGCCCCGTCGCCTGCCTGGCGCAGGGACGGCGCAGCGCGATGCTCTTCACCGCGCTGGTCATGGACGCGATCGTCGCGCGCGCGCCGCAGCTGCGCGCCCCGAAGGGCGCGCCGACCCTCTACGCCTTCGGCCCCGACGGCATCCTGGAGGAGGCCTTCGCCCGCGCCGGCCTGACCGAGATGGTGACCCGGCGCTTGAGCGGCGTCTTCCGCTTCCCCACCCCCGAGGATTATTGGAACTGCATGACCGAGGGCGCCGGCCGCACCGGGGCCATGTACCGCTCGCTGGCGCCCGAGGTTCAGGCCAAGGTCAAGGCGGACGTCCTGCGCCGCGCGGCCAAGAGGAAGGTGGGGCGCTCGATCGAGATCCCCTACGAGTTCGCGATGGCCCGCGGCTTGACGCCGATGATGCGATGAGCGCCGAGTGCTGAAGCCCTCGCGCTACGAGGTCAACGTGTCGAGCCAGCCCACGCTGGCCGCCGCGGCCTTGGCGGCGCCGCGGCCGTCGTGGATGCTCCCCCCCAAGGGCCGCCGGACCTTCCTCGTCGGCGTGGGGACCAATCACCACGCCGCGCGCATCGCGGCCTGGCTCTGGCGCGGCGCGGGGTTCGACGCGCAGGCCTGGCACAGCTTCGACTTCGCCGTCCAGCCCCCGCCCATGCGGCGCGGCGACCTCGGGATATTCCTCTCCCACCGCGGGGGAAAATCCTACACCGTCCAGGCGGAAACGGCGGCCCGCCGCGCGGGAGTCGAGACGGCCCTGCTGACCGGCGCCGGCAGCCCGTGGAGGTCCGTGCCCCGGCGCATCGAGACGGGGCCGATGGAAGACACCGGCGCCTTCACCCACTCCTTCTCCACCACGATGGCCTGGCTGCTGCGTTGGCCCGGCAAGCCCGCGCTGCTCGCGCCCTTCGGGAGGATGAAGGCGAGCCTGCGCTGGGGTCCGGCCTTCCCGGCCGTGAGGCCCGACACCGACCTCGTGCTGCTCGGCGACGGCCTGCGTGAATGGGTCGCCCGCGAGGCGGCGCTCAAGCTCCAGGAAGCGGCCTACGTGCGCGCGCGCGCCTTCGGCCTGGAGGAGTTCCTGCACGGCCCGCGAATCTCGGTCGGCCACGGCTCCGTCGTGGTCGGGTTCTCCAGCCTCCGCCAACCTCGCTGGAAGGCCGTGCGCGGCTATCTGCGGACCGTCGAGACCCCCTTCGTGGAGGTCGCCTCCGAGGACTGGCTGGCCCAGGTCCTCTGGGCTCAGCGCTTCACGCTGGAGACCTGCCGCCGCCTCGGCATCGACCCCGACCTGCTGCGCACCGACGACCCGCGCTACCGACGGGCACGCGAGCGCCTGGCCTTCTAGGATCCGGCGCGATATAGTATGATGTCCCCCTTGGCGGGGTAGCTCAGTGGTAGAGCACCGGTCTGAAAAACCGGGTGTCGACAGTTCGATCCTGTCCCCCGCCACCATTCTATGAGAAAGATTCCGGCCGTCCTCGCCGCCGCGGCGTCGCTGGCCGCCCTGACCTGGGCCGCGGGCGACGCCGGTCCCGTCGTGCGCGCCGCGGGCGACGTCGAGTGGAAGGCCTCCGGCAGCCTGCCGCCCGGCGCGGAATATCATCTCCTCTACGAGGACCCCGCCACGCACGCGGTCCAGACCCTGGTGCGCATGCCCAAGGGCTACGTGCTGCCCGCGCACTCGCACAGCCAGGACGAGACCATCCTCGTGCTGCGCGGCAAGCTCCTGCTGGAGTTCGGCGAGAGGAAGGAGACCGTGTCCTCCGGCGGCTACGCCGTGGTCCCGCGCGGGACCGTATTCGCCCTGCGCGCGGCGGGCTTCGGCGGCGCGCAGTTCCTTGCCGCCTTCTCCGGCCCCTTCGACATGAAGCTGGCCGAGCCCGCCAAGCCCTGACAGGCCGTCAGCGGACGAGCTTGCCGGCGTCGATCAGGCCCAGGCCCTGCTCCTCGGCCTTGAGGCCGGTCAGCGGCTTGGCGGCGCGCTTGAGCTGGGCGAACACGCCGTCCGGCCCCGAGAGCCCGACATAGCCCTGGGAGACGACCAGGGCGACGAGGCCCGCCACGTGCGGGCAGGCCATCGAGGTTCCGGAGTAGGAGGCATAGCCTCCGCCCATCTTCGCGGAGACCACGTCCACGCCGGGGGCGACGAAGTCCACCTCCGGTCCGCGGCTCGAGAACGACGCGAGCTGGTCCTTGGAGTCGGACGCGGAGACCGCGATGACCTCCGGGAAGGCGCCGGGATAGCCCACCGAGCCGCCCGAGTTGCCCGCCGCGGCCACGATGATGACCCCGCGGCCCTTCGCGTAGCGCACCGCGCGCTGCATCGCGTCGCTGGAGACCGGCGCGCCCAGGCTCATGTTGGCGACCTGCATGTCGTTCTTGGCCGCCCACACGATGCCGTCGATGACGTCGGAAAGGTTGCCGGAACCGTCGGCGTCGAGGACCTTCACCGCGTAGAGCCGCGCCTTCGGAGCCACGCCGACCACGCCCTTGCCGTCGCGCAGGCCGGCGACGGTGCCGGAGACGTGGGTGCCGTGGCCGTTGTCGTCCGCGTAGTCCTCGGGGTTCTCGGACTTCTTGATGGCCGAGTAGCCGCCGTCCACCTTGCCCCGCAGGTCCGGATGGTTCAGGTCGATGCCGGTGTCGATGACGGCGACCTTGACGCCCTTGCCCTCGGTCGCGTCCCATGCCGCCGGGGCGTGGACGCGGCTGACGCCCCAGGTCAACTCGGGGCGGTTGGCGGCCATCGCGGCCTTCAGCGGGTTCTGGACGAACTGGCCGTTCTGAGGGAAGCTAAAGCCCCCCATCACGGCGCCGAAGTTCGGCATCACGGAGCCCTGGAAGGAGAGCTGAGCCTGCTCGATCCACTTGACCCGAACGTCCTTCTCGATGGAAACGATGTCGTCCTCGGCCTTGCTGCCGAGGCTGACGCCGTAAAGGGACATCGATTTGCTGAGGGTCTTGGCGGCGGGAAGGTCGACGACCGAGGCGGAAAACTCGTTGTCCGAGTCGCCGTCCGTGGCCATGTGCGCCGCGGCCTTCACTCCGAGCGCGGCCAAGGCCTGGTCGCGGCCGGCCTTCTTGACCTTCGGCTTGAAGGTCACGATCCAGCGCTTCTGGCCGGCCTTGAGCGCGGGCATCGGGCTGCCCATCGCCGGTGCCGCCGTGAAGACCGCCAGGACGATTCTGATGAGGAGTCTCATTTCCCTAATTTCTCCTTCCCGCCCGAAGAGGGGCCCGGCGCGGGACCGAAAGTCTGACTGGATGGTAGTCATAAGGCCCAGGCTCCGCCTGGAGCGGAAGGCCTAGACGCGCATAGGACCAAAGTCCTATGTCAACGCATGAGCGCCGCCGCGTCCACCACGCCGCCGCCCTGCTCCTCGGGCTTGAGGCCGGGGACGGGCTTGGCCGCGCGCTTGAGGGCCGAGCGCACCTGGGCGAGGCCGTGCGCGCCGCGCGCGACGGCCAGCGCCGCCAGGCCCGTCATGTGCGGCGTCGCCATGGACGTGCCGGCGAAATTGTCGTAGCCGCCGCCGGGGATGGAGGACTTCACGTCCACGCCCGGGGCGATGAACTCGACTTTGCGCCCGCGGCTGGAGAACTTCGCGATCGTCTCGTCCTTATCCAGGGCTGAGACCGCGATGGCCTCGGGATACGCCGCGGGATAGTTGACCGTGCCGCCGTCGTTGCCCGCGGCCGCGATCACGGCCACGCCCTTCATCTGCGCGTACTTGAGGGCGGCGCGCATGAAGATGGTGCCCATCGGAGCGCCCAGGCTCATGTTGGCCACGTCCATCTTGTTTTTGCCGGCCCAGATCAGCCCCTTGATGATGGAGCTCAAGCCCCCCGCGCCGTCCTTATCCAGGACCTTGACCGCGTAGAGCCGCGCCTTGGGGGCCACGCCGACCACGCCCGTGCCGTTGAGCACGCCCGCGATGGTGCCCGCGACGTGGGTGCCGTGCTCGTTGTCGTCCATGGCGGGCTTGGAGGAATCGAGGGCATTGTAGCCGCCCGCGCAGTTGGCCTTCAGGTCGGGATGGCCGCAGTCGATGCCGGTGTCGATGACCGCGACCTTGACCCCCTCGCCTTTCGTCACGGCCCAGGCCGCGGGCGCGTCCACGCGCGCGATGCCCCACGGAACCTCGGCGGCGTCGACGCCGTCCGGAAGGGGATACACGGGACGCGCCGCGACCTTAGGGAACTTCGGCAGGAGCGCGCGGACCGAGCCCAGGGACGGGAAGGGGGTCGCCTGGAAGGAGGGGGCCTCCAACAGCCAGTTCCTATATATGTCCTCCTGAACCTCCATGACCTCGGGCAGGGCCTGAGCCTGGGCCTCGAAGGTCTGGAATGACTGAGCCCCCTCGGATATCTCGGCCACGAGGGCGCCGATCTCGGAGAGGCCGTCCACTTCGACCGCGCCGAGGGACTTGAGCGCGGCCGCCTGCTGGGCGGGTGTCGTCCCTTCGCGGAATCCGACGAGGTAGCGCTTGACCGAGGCCGCGGCCGGAGCCGCCGCCAGGAACGCGAACGCCAGCACGGCGAAGAGCTTCTTCATGTTATCCCCCTTGTCCGTCACCGTTTTGGAATCTAGCAAATGGCGGGCCGAAAGGCCTAGTGTTTTTAGGCCCTGGGGGAGCGCTATTTTTAGGCCCTTAGGCCCTCTGGCCCGTTGACGAAACCGCGGGCCGGGGCTATACTGCCGGTGAGGGAGACGTTCCAAAGCGAGGATGCCATGAAGAAGACCTCTTCGAAGCCATCTCGATCACGGACGAACGGACGCAAAGGGCGCGACGACAAGCCTCTCGAGCTCGGCCGAGGCTGGCAGGAGCTCGAACATCAACATGACCGCATCAAATCAGACTGGATGAGCCTCGCCGCCCAGCTCGGCCTCGGCGGCCGCGAGAAGTCGGCGTTCCACTGAGGCCTACTCTTCGTCGGCTCCGCGGCGGCGCCGCAGACGCACCGCGCGCGCCGTGACGCGCCGGCCGTAGCGTTCGAGGAGGCTCTCGGCGCAGGCAAGCAGTTCCGCGCTCCAGCGTTTCGCCCTCACGCCGTCCAGCAGCGCGTGCGGGTCCAGGCGCGAGACGTCCCCCCACAGCGGAGACCGGCGCGCCTCCGCCTCCAGTTCCGCGTGCTTCTCGGACTCATGGGTCTTCGTGGGGAGATGGATCTCGTCCTTCACCGTCACCGAGGCCTGCGCCTGCGACCCCTCGACCACGCTCACCGCCGCGGCCTGCGCCCAGTCGGCCAGCCTCCCATCGAGATCCTCCTTCTCTCGGTCCAGGGCCTTCAGTTCATCCTTGAGGCGGCGGCGCTTCTCCTCCAGCTCGGCCAGCGCGTCGACCAGCTTCACTCCGTCGTCCTTGCGGCGCTCCGGCGCGGTCATCGCCGCCACTTTCTCGGGGTGGGAGAAGAGAGGGCAGAGGTCCTTGTACTCGCACCAGTCGCAGAGCGGTCCCTGCCGGGGCTCGAAGGCGTGGTCGTGCTTGATCTCGGCGACCAACGCCGCCGCAGCCGAGCGCAGCCTCTCGCGGGCCGCCTCGTCGCGCACCGAGACCATGGTCTTGCCGTGTCGGACGTAGTGCCACTTGAGGCGGACGTCCTTGGCGTCGGGCCACTCCCGGCGGACGGCCAGCTCGTAGAGGGCCAGCTGCCAATCCGAATCGACATACTCCTGCGAGGGCAGGGACTTCGACGTCTTGTAGTCGTGTATCTCGAAAACCCCGTCCGAGGCCAGCGACAGACGATCGACGAACCCTTCGATGCGGTATTCGCGTCCTTCGACCGGCAATGGGAAACCGACCCTCTTCTCGACCGCGACCGTCCGGTCCGAGGTGAACGGCGAGTGGGCCGAGTAATACAGCCGGACGCAGTCATGCCCGACCTTGCGCCAATCATCCCTGGTGAACCGTTTATCCTTGAGTTGGACCGACTCGTCCCAACCTTCGTCGAACGCCTTGTCGAAAACGACCGAAACCTCGGCCAAAGACGGCGTTCTGCCGCCCGTGACGAGCGTATAGAGCTCCTCGAAAGCCGAGTGAACCGCCGTGCCCAACGTCGTCTCAGGAGTTTTTCGCCGTCGCGATATGCCGTCGACGTAGCGGTACTGGTAGCGGCGCGGGCAGTTCTTGTAGACGTCGAGCTTCGACGGCGAGAACTTGGCGGAGCGGTCCTCCTCCATCGCTTAGAGGGCCTCCAGCAGGGCGAAATGGAGATACTCGGTCTCGGGCATGGCCAGCAGCATCGGGTGGTCGGCCGACTGTCCCCGGAGGCCGACGAAGCGCAGGGCGCGCTGGGCCTTGGCCTGGGCGTTGCGCAGCATCAGCACGAAGTCCTCGCGGCAGACGTGGTGGGAGCAGGTGGCGGTGGCGAGATATCCGCCGCGGGGCAGAGCGCGCATCGCTTGGGAGTTGAGCTTGGAATACAGGCGCAGGGCCTTGGGCAGGTGTTTGCGGGCCGGCACGAGGCTGGGCGGGTCGAGGACGATGAAGTCGGGCTTGAAGGGCTGCTGGAGCAGGGCGAAGGCGTCGAGCTGCTTCTCGGCGTCGCCCTCATCAAAAGAGACTTTCCCCTCCACGCCGTTGAGCTTGGCGTTCTCCTTCGCCAGCGCCAAGGCCGGGGCGGAGCTGTCGATGGCCAGCACGCTCCTGGCGCCGGCCTTGGCGGCGGTGATCGCGAAGCCGCCGGTGTAGCAGTAAAGGTCCAGGACGGTCCTGCCGGCGAAGTAGGGCTTCAGGTAGGCGCGGTTGTCGCGCTGGTCGAAATAGTGTCCGGTCTTCTGGCCCTCGCCGATGGCGGCGCAGATGCGCAAGCCCGCCTCCATGATGGCGACTTTCTCGGGGACATGGCCCGAGAGGGTGCGGCACTCGAGGGGCAGTCCTTCAAGGGCGCGGGTGCGGTGGTCGTTCTTCAGGTAGATGCCGGCGGGCTTGATCAAGTCGTTGAGGGCCTCGGCGATGATATCGAGGCGCCTTTCGATGCCGGCGCAGAGTATCTGGAGGACCAAGACGGAACCGTAGCGGTCGACGACGAGGCCGGGCAGGCCGTCGGATTCGCCGAAGCAGAGACGATAAGCATTCTCTTCGGGGCAGACCTTCTCGCGGTAGGCGATGGCCTCGGCGAGGCGCTTGCGGAAAAAGGCCGCGTCGACGACGTCTTTCGGGCTGCGGGTGAGCATGCGGGCGGCGATCAGGCTGTTCGGATGATAGAAGGCCAGGCCGAGTTCCAGGCCGGTGGAAGTGACGACTAGGGCGATGTCGCCGGGCTGGGGCTGGCTGTGGGCC
>MGUL01000012.1:7599-8981 GCA_001800005.1 Elusimicrobia bacterium RBG_16_66_12
TTGGAGAAGACCCAGTTGTGGCCGGCGAGAAGGCGCTTCTCCTGGGCGGGGTTCAGGATCACGCGGGCGAGGGTCTTGGGTTCAGCGCTGATATCGGACATGGACGGTTTCTCCACGACGCGCGCGGGCGCGGGCTGAATAATCCCCGTCGCGGGTCGAAATCTCGATGAGGCCGGCGGAGCCGGCGACGGCCAGGGGCCGGCCGGGCGGGACGGCGGCATAGTGCGTGCGAAGCGGGCCGAGATCGCGTTTGCGGTGAATGACGTGAGCGTGTTGCGGGACTTGATTCACGGGGATGTTGGTCACGACGTTGCCGAAATGGTCACAGGAGAGTATGACACCTTCGAGGCCGCCTTCGACACGCTTCGGTTCGGGCCAAGACAGACGGATGGGATCCTTGATCTTGGGGCCCAGCTTTCCGGGCTTGAGGCCATTGGCCAAGGAAGCCGCGACTGGGGAGAGGATGTCTCGACCGTGGAAAGTCGAACTCACCTTGGACAAGAAGAGATTCGCGTTCGCGACCTCACGCCACTCGACGATCTTGTCTTCGTTCTGAAGCCAGGTCAGAACGCCGTTGTCGGGCGCGAGAAAGTCGTGCTTCCGGGAACGGCCCCAGACCACCCGCCGTTGCGACCCCACGCCGGGGTCGACCACCACCGTGAAGATCGATCGCTTCGGGAAATATGGGACAGCCTGCCTCAAGGCAAGGGCGGCGGCGGGGATATCGCCGGGCGGGATGCCGTGGGACAAGTCCAGGATCGTCGCCTGCGGGGCGCGGGCGAGGATGACGCCCTTCATGATGCCGGCGAAGGGGTCGCGGCGGCCGAAGTCGGTGAGGAGGACGATGGGTCTATGGAGAAACCGCATAGATTCGAATCTCAGATCGACCGGCGGCCAACAGGAACTGGGCATCGGGCGAGAATCCCAGGGAAACGATCTCATCCGTGCCGCCCCGGCAAAGAGAGAGCAGCTCGCCCGAGCGCGCATCCCAGAGTTTAACGTCCCCGGCCTCGTCGCCGGTGGCGATGGTCCAGCGGTCGGGAGAGAAGGCCACCCGACTGACGGGCGCCTCATGG
This sequence comes from Elusimicrobia bacterium RBG_16_66_12, assembly GCA_001800005.1. Classification (GTDB taxonomy): domain Bacteria; phylum Elusimicrobiota; class Elusimicrobia; order UBA1565; family UBA9628; genus GWA2-66-18. The sequence continues at coordinate 8,676 of MGUL01000012.1, forward strand.
CCGATCAAGATCGTCCGCGACGATCCTTCGACCGTCCATGAGACAACGACATCCTGACCATGAGGAACCGCGACCAATCCGATATCAGGCAGGAAGTCGCCGAAGATATTGACCTTGCCTTTCTCCCAATCGATGCGCCACAGGGGGCGCTGGCGAGTCCCGGCGACGCGTTCGAGGCGTTCATAGATGACCGAGAAATCGACGGCGCGATCATCGACGAACTCGGAGAATCCTTTCGAGGGCCTGGTTCGCAACGGCCAGACGGCGGACAGCGCGCCGGTTTTGGCCCTCCGCCCGCCCCGGACC
>MGUL01000012.1:9031-9322 GCA_001800005.1 Elusimicrobia bacterium RBG_16_66_12
AGGGCCAAAAAAGACGGCTTTTTCGTCGGGCTCTTCACCTTCCCGAGCAGCTTCTTCTCGCGCAGATCCCAGATCAGGATCTCCGGACCGACGATCACCGCGAAGCGGCCGTCCTGAGAGAGACCGGACGCGACCACGGCTTTCTCGGCCAGGCCGCTATCAACGAGGCGGACTCCCTCTTCCAAGTCCCATATCTCCGCTCCCAGGATGGCGATCCCGGTTCGGGGATCGACGGCGCCGCCTTCGCCCGGGACCCGGGCGACGAGGTCGCCGGTCAATGCGCGCCAAACG
>MGUL01000013.1:0-5566 GCA_001800005.1 Elusimicrobia bacterium RBG_16_66_12
CGGTCGCGCAAAGTCTGGAGCATGCCGTCGGAAAGCTCCGCGATCCGGTCTTGGACGGCCGCCTTCTGCGGCGCGGCCAGTTCCGCCGCCGCGGAGGGCGTGGGCGCGCGCAGGTCGGCCACCAGGTCGGCGACGGTCCAATCCGTCTCATGGCCCACGCAGGAGACGACCGGGATGGCCGACCCGGAGATCGCGCGCGCGACGGCCTCCTCGTTGAAGGCCCACAGGTCCTCGATGGAGCCGCCGCCGCGCCCGACGAGCAGGACGTCCGTGTCGGGGGCCAGGGCGTTGAAGCCGCGCACCGCCGCGGCGATCTCGGAGGACGCCCCTTCGCCCTGCACGCGGACGGGCCAGACGCGGATTTCCAGGCCCGGCCAGCGGCGCGCGAGGACGTTGATGATGTCGCGCACCGCCGCGCCCGAGCCCGAGGTCACCACGCCCACGGCCTTCGGATACGGCGGCAGGGGCTTCTTGCGCGATTCGTCGAAGAGCCCCTCGGCCCGGAGCTTGGCCTTCAACTGCTCCAGCGCCAGCTGGAGAGCGCCTTTCTCGCGCGGCTCCATGGCGGAGAGGATCAGCTGAAGCTCCCCGCGGGCCTCGTAGGAGGTGACGCGGCAGCGCGCCAGGACCTTCAGCCCGTCTTGGAGCTTGAACTTGAGCGCGAGGCAGGCGCCCTTGAAGAGGACGGCGCGCACCTGCGACTTTTCGTCTTTCAGGGACAGATAGGTGTGGCCGGAGGGGTAGGTCTTGCAGTTGGAGACCTCGCCTTCGACCCAGACTTCCGGGAAGGAGGCTTCCAGCAGGTCATGGACCTGGGAGTTGACCTCGCTCACCGTGAAGACGCGGCGGGCCGTCTCCATGGCCTACTCCGATCTCGGGTGGAGGTAGAACGAGAGCGCCGTGCCGCCCGCGAGCCAGCCGCACAGATGCAGGATCAGGCTCTCCCCGCGCGCCGCGCGCGGCCCGGCGACCCAGGCGACCACGGAGACGATCATCAGCGCGCCGACCTTCTCCACGATGGAGCGCGGCCCGAGCTGGAGGACGAGCTGGGTCGAGAAGAACGCGGCGATCAGATAGGCCGGCGCGCTGCGCTCGCCCGGGCAGAGGGTCAGGACGAGGCCGAGGATGGCGGTGCCGACGAGGGCGCGCTTCATGGCCCGATGATACCAAAACGGACATGTGAGCGGAACGCTATGGCCAAAACGTTGTCGAGGTATTACAATACTTGCTCAGGGGATTCCTATGAAAACACTGCTCCGCCCGAAGTCGAGTGAGACGTTGCGCCGGCAGATCCGGGAGGCGGCCCGCTTGGCGCTCATCGTGGAGGCGATCTCCTCCAGCCTCCGGTTCGAGGAGATTCTGGATCGTGTTTATAAATCCTTCCGCGGCCTCCTGCCTTATGACCGCATCGGCCTGGCCCTGGTCGCCGATGCGGGCCGCGTGGTCCGCTCCATCGGGGCGCGCTCCAACGCGCGCAAACTCCACATCGCCCCGGGTTATTTCTCTCTTCTTAAGGGGAGCAGCCTGGCCAAAATACTCAAGACGGGCAAGCCCCGGATCATCAGCGATCTCACGGCGTACCTGAGAGAGCATCCCCGGTCCGATTCCACGCGCCGGATCGTCGCCGAGGGGATGCGCTCCAGCCTGACGTATCCCTTGATCGCCCAGGGCCGGCCGGTCGGTTTCATCTTCTTCTCCAGCAGGAAGCGCAACGTCTACGCCGAAGAGCACATCGCCGTCTTCCGGCGAGTCGCCACCCTTCTCTCCATCGCGGTCGAGAAAGGCTGTCTTTATAAAGAGCTGGAGGAAGCCGACGAGATGAAGAACCGGCTCATGGGCATCGCGGCCCATGACCTGCGCAATCCCCTCACCGTGGCGATCGGCTACCTGGCGCTGCTCCAGGAGGATGCCGCCAGCGACGCCGTCCGGGAGAACGTCGCCATCGTCCAGGGCAAGTGCCGGCAGATGCTCTCGATCGTCGACAGCCTGCTGGACTCGAGCCTCATCCAGTCGCGCGGCCTCGAGCTGAGCCCGGACGACATCGACTTGCGGGAGTTTCTCGGGCAGATCTGCGCCGGCAGCCGGATCCTCGCCGAGCCGAAGGACATCAAGCTCAAGCTGGAGCTCCCGCCGGAGCTGCCGAAGCTGACGGCGGACCGATCCCGGCTTCTGGAGGTCTTCGACAACATTATCGGCAACGCCATCAAGTATTCGCCGCCGAAGACCGCGATCACGCTCTCCGCGCGGGCCGTCGCGCGCGCCGTCGAGATCTCGGTCGCCAACGAGGGGCAGGGCATCCCGGCCGCGGAGCTTCCGCTGCTCTTCAAGGAGTTCGGCCGCACCAGCGTCCGGCCGACCGCCGGCGAGCGGAGCATCGGACTCGGGCTCTCCATCGCCCAGCGCATCGTGAAGGCCCACGGCGGGACCATCCGGGTGAAAAGCCGGTCCGGGGTCGGAACCACCTTCACCGTCGCGCTGCCGCTGCGGGCTCGCAGAGGCGGCCGGGTTCTCTTCGATCTGCGCCGCTGAAGGCCGCGTCCCATGGGCCTAGGCGGCACTGGGACTTCGGCCCCCTGACGCCGGCGGTGTTTCCATATACCATGGGGAGATGAGCCGGAAAGCCTTGTCGGCGCTGTTCGCGGTATTCCTCGCAGCGCCCGCGCTCTCGGCGCCGGCCGAAGCCGTCAGGCTCAGGGCCGCGCCCGCCGTTCTCTCGGCGCCGGTCGCCCTCTCCGCGGCGAGTCTCGCCGCGCCTTCCGTCGGCTCGGCGATGGGCCTTGCGCCCGTCCCAAGCCCTTCCGCGGCGGGCGTTCTGCAGGCAGTCCTCCCGGTCGCCTCTCCCGCGGAGCGCGTCGCCGCGACCGTCGCGCGGACGGCGAGTTCCTGGGGCGTGCCGGTCGAGCGGATCTTCCAGGACTCCGACGTCCTTCTGATCGGCGAGAGCCACCGCAGCCTGTCCTCCTTCGAGACGCTGGCGCGGGAGATGCCGCGCCTGGCGCGGGCGGGGGTGAGGGCGGTGGGGCTGGAGGGTCTCAAGCGGCCGCACCAGGAAGCGGTGGACGACTACACCTCGGGGCGCACGGAGCGCCTGCCGGGCGAGGCTCTGGCCTTCTCGCCCTCGCGGGTGGGCGCCCTGGCGACTCTGCTCAAGGCGGCGCGGGCCAATGGGGTGCGGGTGGTGGCCTTGGGGCTTCCTCTGCAGGAGTGGGCCTCTCAGGTGGCGGCTCTGGCGGCGGAAAAGACGGGAGAGTCCTCGGAGTTCTTCCCGGCGACTTTGGCCGAGCAGATCGACCGGGCGGAACGGGGCTACGAGTACGGCTACAACGAGGCGGTGGCCGAGGTGGCGCTGACGCGCCGCAACCGTTCCATGGCGCAGTTCGTTTGGGGGGCGCTGGGCGCCGGCGAGAAGGCCGTGGTGGTGGCGGGGCAGGCGCACGTTCCCGGCCCCGACCCGATCGCGGCGGCGCGCTTCCGGGTGCGGACCAGTCCGGGCGACCTGGCGCGGGAGCTGTCGGCGCTGGCTTTGAGGTCTTACGCTTTGACGTTCACGGGGGGGCTTTTCACGGATGCGGCGTCCGTGCGGGACGACCGGGAGGTCCGGCCGCTGGCCCACGCGGCGGCGGCGGCGGCCTCGCCGCGCGGGGCTGCGGTCTTCGTTCCTCTCGCGTCCGACCAGGGGCTGTGGCACGCGGGAGGGCTCATCCCCGCCGCGTCGGTTGCCCGCTGAGGCCGGTTTTCGCTATCCTCGGCGCATGACCACGACCACGCCCGCCCTCGCGCCCATCGTCGCCGACATCCGCCGCAAGGCGGCTGCGCTCAAGAAGCGCATCGTCCTGCCCGAGGGCGAGGAGAAGCGCACGCTGAAGGCCGCGGCGATCCTCAAAAAAGACGGGCTGTGCGTGCCCGTCCTGCTGGGCGACCCGGCAAAGGCCAAGGCGGCGGCTGCGGCCAACGGCGCCGACATCTCGGGCATCGAGATCGTGGACCAGGCGAGGGACGCCAAGTTCGCCGACTACGTCGCGCAGTACCACGAGCTGCGCAAGCACAAGGGGATCGACGAGGCGGAGGCGAGGAGGTCCCTGGCGGACCCCATGGTGTTCGGGGTGATGATGCTGCACAACGACCGCGTCGACGGCTTTCTCTCCGGCGCCGACCACGCGACCGCCGACACCGTGCGCCCCGCGCTGCAGATCATCAAGCCCGCCCCGGGGGTGCGCGCGATCTCGAGCTTCTTCATCATGATCTTCCCGACGCCCGCGCAGGGCGACAACGGCGTGCTGATCATGGCCGACTGCGCGATCAACATCGACCCGACGCCGGTCAAGCTCGCCTCGATCGGAATCTCCTCGGCCAGGATGGCCAAGGCGCTCTGCGGGATCGACCCGCGGGTGGCGTTCCTGTCCTTCTCCACCAACGGTTCCACCGAGCACGAGCTGGTCTCCGCCGTGAAGGAGGCCGTGCGCGTCGCCAAGGAGAAGGCGCCGGACCTGGCCATCGACGGCGAGATGCAGGTCGACGCGGCTCTGGTGCCCGAGATCGGCCAGCGCAAGTTCCCGGGCTCCAGGGTCGCGGGGCGCGCCAACGTCCTCGTCTTCCCCGACCTGCAGAGCGGGAACATCGGCTACAAGCTGGTGCAGCGGCTGACGGGGGCCGAGGCTCTGGGCCCCATCCTGCAGGGCTTCAACAAGCCGGTCAACGACCTCTCGCGCGGGGCCTCCGTCGACGACATCGTCAACATGGCCTGCGTGACCGCGCTGCAGACCGATCCCGCTCTGCGCGGTTAGCGGATCCTTCTACCAGCTGCCGGAAGAGCCGCCGCCGCCGAAGGAGCCGCCTCCGCCCGAGAAGCCGCCGCCGCCGGAGGAGGACCAGCCGGAGTCGCTGCTGTAGCGGGAGCCGCCCCGGACATGGATGTTCTTCGCGACGTTCTTGCCCCATACGGTTTTGGGCAGGATCATCTTGAACAAGGGGAAGCCGATCAGGTGAGAGCCGAGCAGGACCGCGCCGATCTTGGCGCCCCAGATCGCCATCGGGAACGCCGCCCAGAACGGGATCAGGAAGAAATACAGGAACCAGCCCATCCCCGGCGTCAGGATCCCGATGCCCTCGAAGAGCCCGAGGATGCCGAAGACGAAGCAACTGACCAGGATCTTCTCGAGCAGGCCCATCCCCGCGAAATCGTTGCGGCCTGAGCGGGCCCGCCCCGACGACGCGGGCTCCGCCGCCGGGGGGGTATAGTCGCCGGCCAGCGCCGCGAGGATGGCGTCGACGCCCGCGGAGACGCCGCCGGGAAAGTCGTTCGCGCGGAACCGTGGGACGATCTCGTCGCGGATGATGCGCCCGCACAGCGCGTCGGGCAGAGTGCCCTCCAGGCCGTAGCCCACCTCGATGCGCATCTTGCGGTCGTTCTTGGCGATGAGAAGCAGGACCCCGTCGTTTTTTCCCGCGCGTCCCAGTTTCCAGGTGCGCGAGACCTTGAGGGAAAAGTCCTCCAGCGCGTCGCCTTCCAGTGACGGGATGGTCAGCACCACGACCTGCCGGCCGGTCTTCGCCTCGTGATCCTTGA
>MGUL01000013.1:5575-7560 GCA_001800005.1 Elusimicrobia bacterium RBG_16_66_12
CCAGGCGCGCCGCCGTGCCCGCGTCGAGGATGCGCGCGTCGTCGTTGACCCGCCCGGAGAGGAAGGGGACTTCCAGGGCCGAGGCGAAGGGCCCGAGCGCCAGGGCCAGCAGCGTCAGGAGGCGGCGCCTCACCTTGATCCTCTCACGAGGGGGTCGTCGCCCAGCTGTCCGCCGCTTTTGCCCGTCAAACCCGCGGCTTTAAGGGCCTTGGCGACATCCTCGACGGCGGCGACGAGCCCGTCGGCCACCCGGCCGTCCGCCGCGGCGCGGGTCATGACCGCGACCGCCGCGTCCCAGGCCTCGGGCTTGGCCTTGGAGGGCACGCCCTCGTCGGCCAGGACCACCACGCGCCGCTCGAGCAGGCTGGCGAAGACCAGCACGCCGCCGCGCGCCGAGGTCCGGGAGACGCCGACGTCGAAGAAGACCTCCTTGGCGCGCCGCGCGACCGACTCTTCCATCCGGCGCCGTCCGATCAGGAAGCGCTTGACCGGCCGGCACCAGCGGCCGACGGCCGCGCCCGCCAGGCCGGCGGCCGGAACCCAAAGGATGAGCGTCGACAGCGCGACCCAGAGGGGACGGATCATGTCGGCGAGGAAGATCGTCGCGCAGGCGAGCGACACCGCCGCGCCGGCTCCGGCCCACAGCGCCTCTGGATAGGGGCTGCTCTGGTCGTAGACGCAGGGCACGATCTCGGCGGAAAGCCCGGACTCGGCCCGGGCGACCGCGGCCCGGACCCGCTCGCGTTCTTCGGGGGTCAGCATGGAGCAAGGATGCCTGATCGGCGGCGGCGCGTCAATGCCCGGGCGAGGCTCAGATGGGCATGGAAATCGCGGCCATGCCGCGGATGATCTCCTTTTCCAGGACCTTCACGCGCCGCTCCAGGTGGTTCGTCAGGCTGTGGCTGAGGGAGCGGCTCAGGCAGTCGCGGTACAGCGGCCAGAGGCGCGTCTCTTCCGTATTCAGGTGGTCGCGGAGGTTGTCGACGAGGAAGGTGGTCAGGGCTTTGTACCTCTCGAAAGGGCATTGCTCCGACTGTTCGAGCGCGTAGAGAATCTCCTCGCGCAGCGCGGAGATGGAGCGCAGGGTCTCCTCGGCCTCGGCCACGGGTTCGCCGCTGTCGTAGGGGGCGTCCGGGGGGCACTTGAAGACCATATCCTCGATTTCTTCATGGCGGCTGAGGGCCGGAAGAAGCGTCTTGAGCGCTTCGTCGATTTCCGTGCGGGCGCGCTCCTCCGTATGCTCGAGGTCGAGCTCGAGCTGGTTGAGGAGCTTCCGGAAGAGCGAATGCTCCTTTGCGAGAAGGTCGAGGACTTTCATCGGGTGATCCTACGGCGGACAGAAACTCTATTATCAGTATAATTACATTTCAGACAAAATCAAGGCCCAGGAGGGCCCGGAAGCTCAGGGGGCGGGGAGGTTCTGGGCCCGGATCAGGGCGGAGCGGACCTCCTCGAGGAGCATGGAAAGCTCCGCCGCGCGCGCGTGAGCGGCGACGGCGTCCCGCGCGCCCAGCCCGGGCAGCCAGCCCATCCCGGCGCCCCTGCGGTCCACCTCGGAGCGGGCCAGTTCGAGGGCTTCTTCGATCTCGGCCAAGGCCTCGGCGCGTCCCGTGGGCCTGGCGGCGGAGCGCAGGCGCGGCCAGGAGGCGTCCAGCCGCGCGCGCAGGCCGAAGTGGGAGGAGAGGGGGGAGGGTTCGTCCTCCGAGGGCAGGGGGTCGGTGAAGGCGGCGCGCGCGGTCTCTCGCGGCGGGCGCGAGGAATAGGGGATGAGGATGTAGTCCACGCGCCGTTCGCCGAGGGTCCTTCCGCAGACCTCGTCGCCGTGGGAGACGCAGAGGTCGCGGGCCTCGAGCAGGTCCATGAAGAGGCGGGCCTCCCGGTCGTCGGGCGCGGCCGACAGGTCTCCCATCACGACGAAGGGGCGCGACGAGGACTCGGCGCGGATGAACTCCGCCAGGCGGAAGAGCTGGCCCGCGCGGCGGGCG
>MGUL01000013.1:7577-9554 GCA_001800005.1 Elusimicrobia bacterium RBG_16_66_12
CTCCCGCCTCGAGGCGCGCGGAATAGAGGTCGGCTTCCTTGCCGTCGGCGGCCAGCCTCGCCCGCATCGCCCCGTAGCCATCTCCCAGGCTCAGCGCTCGCGCGGAGAGGATCGGAAGGCGGCTGGTCACGGCCACCCCGAGGGCGGGGTCGTGGGCCCGGTTCGGATGCCCCGCGCCCTCGGACAGGGCCTCCAGGTCCTCGGGGCGCCAGACCTCCTGGAAAGCGGCCGCGTCGGAGGCCTCGGCTCTCAAGCGCGAGATGATGGCCTCGCGGCGCGTCGGCCAGCCCTGATGGACGCGCCGCGGGCCCGCGGCGTTGAGGGTCAGGACGATCAGGGAGAAGGCGGCGGCTTTCACGGCGTTAGACCGGGGCGCCCTCGGCCCGGAGCATCCGCCGCTTGCGCGCCACGCCGCCCGTGCCCGAGTAGCCCGTCATCCGGCCGTTGGCGCCCACCACGCGGTGGCAGGGCACCGTCGGGGCGAAGGGGTTCTTGCCCAGGGCCTGGCCCACGGCGCGGGCGGCCTTGGGCTTGCCCACGCGCTTGGCGATCCAGCCGTAGGTGCGGACCTCGCCCCTCGGGATCTCGCAGCACGCCTTCCAGACCGACTGGTAGAAAGGCGGATGGGACTTCATCGCGGAGAGCAGCTTCTTCGACAGTCGGGGTCTCATGCTCCAGATTCTAGCTTTGTTTTTATCTGACCTAGGCGGGGACGATCTTCCCGAGGATCCGGACCCCGCGCGCGCCCGTCGCGGCCGGGGTGTGGTTGGGCTTGCCGTCGAGCGCGCGGGCCGCCAGCCAGGCGAAGCAGGCCGCCTCCTTGGCCATCACCGGCAGGCCGTGCGCCGCCGTGGTGGTCACCGGGACCGGGGAGAACAGCAGCCGCAGGCGGCGCATCAGGTGGGCGTTGAGAGCGCCTCCGCCGGAGACGACGACCTCGGCCAGCGGCGCCTGCGGCGCGTTTTCCAGCGCCGCGAACCAAAGCGAACGGGCCGTCAGCTCCGCCAATGTCGCCAGCGCGTCCGGAAGGCGGGCGCGCGCCAGGCGCGGGAAATAGCGGTCCAGAAGCGCGGGGCCGAAGGTCGCGCGGTCGAGCGACTTCGGCGGGGACTTCTTGAAGTAGGAGTCGGCCAGCAGACGCTTGAGCAGTCTTTCGTCGGGCCTGCCGCTTGCGGCGAGCTTGCCGCCCCGGTCCATCTCGGCGCGGCCCTTCGTGGCGCGGCGCACGGCCTCGTCCATCAGGGCGTTGCCCGGGCCCGTGTCGAAGGCCGACCAGAGCTTCCCGCGCCCGACCAGCGAGACGTTCGCGATGCCGCCGATGTTCACCACGGCCCGCAGCGGCCCGCGGCCGTACAGGAACAGGTCGAAGGCCGGCACGAGCGGCGCCCCCTGTCCTCCGGCCGCCATGTCGCGCGGCCGGAAGTCGGCGACCGTCGTCAGGCCCGTGCGCTCCGCGATGACCGAGGCCTCGGCGATCTGGAGAGTGTTCGGCGGGATCGCATCCGGCCCGTGCCAGACCGTCTGGCCGTGCGAGCCGATGACCGAGGGCCGCGTCCCCCGCGCGATCTTGAGCGCGGCGAAGGCGAAGGCCTCGCCCAGCGCGAAGTTGAGTCGGGAAAGGTCGGCGGCGCGCAGGAGCGGGGCGTTCAAGACAAGCTGTTTCAGGCGGGGAGGGTAAGGATATGTCTCGAAGCGGCGGACCTTCACGGAATTGGAGGTCATCTCGACGAGCGCGGCCGTCACGCCGTCGGCCGAGGTTCCCGACATCAGCCCGACGGCCAGTGTCTTTTTCATCGAATTCATTATGGAACTTTTTCGGGGGGTGTTCCGTATCAGAATGTGCTCTGGAAGCGTGCGTTGCTGTGGGTCGTGGTCCTCGCCGCCGTCGCGGCCTTCGTCGCGCGCCGGACCCGGGTACTCGCGCCTCGCCGCGACCCGGGTTGGGCCGCGGCCCGGGGGGAGGCGCGCGTCGAGGGA
>MGUL01000014.1:0-11157 GCA_001800005.1 Elusimicrobia bacterium RBG_16_66_12
CCAATCCTTCCACGGAAACTAGCCTTGCCCGATCCGCCGCGCTCCGCGACCGTTCCCATCGTGAGCGCGCCACTCCCGTACTCGATCCCGACGATGTTCGCCGCCGGTGAAACGGTGAAGTACCGACGCGCCGTCCCCGAGTACCCCGCCGGCGAGGGGTGGACCCTGAAGCTGTACCTGGCCGGGCCGAGCGCCGCCGTCGAAGTCGTCGCCGTGGCTGTCGGCAACGAGTACGACGTGACCGTGACCGCCACCGTCACCGCCCCACTCATCGCCGGGAGCTACGAGTACCGCGAGCGCGTGTTCAAGGGCGCGGAGGTGATCTCGGTTGACAGCGGGCGGGTCCAGATCACGCCGAACATTGCCACGGCGACCGCTGGGGCGCTCCAGTCGTGGGCCGAAAAGGCTCTGGCTGCCATCGAGGCCGAACTGCTGATCCGCGCCGGGAAGCCCACGTCGCGGTACTCCATCGGGGACCGCGCCTACGAGAGCTTCCCTCTCGAGCAGCTGATGAAGATGCGCGACCAGCTGAAGTCTGAGCTGCGGCACGTCGCCAGCGGCGGCGCGTTCTCCCGCCCGGTGCTGGTCGCCTTCACGGGGAACGGGCTGTGAGCCGGGCGCTCGTTCCCGCGCGCATGTCCTTCGAGGACTGTGCGCGCCGCGCGGCGGCGGCGACCAAGCGGACGCAGATCGCCATGCGCGGCGAAACGCTCGGGCCGTGGTCCATCAGCGCGCCACCGGCGAGCGGCTTCGCGGCCGGCGACCTGTCGCGCCTCACGCTCGATTGGGTGGCGTCGTGCATGTCTCCGGACGACGCCACGCGGGGCAACGTGCGACGGCTGCGCGCCAGGGCGCGTGAGTTGGAGCGGAACAATGCGTGGGCAGAGAGTTACTTCAACGCGGCGTGCGTGAACATCGTCGGCCCCTACGGCTTCCGGCATCAGCCGCGCGTCGTGAACAATGACGGCAAGCTGGCCGAGAAGATCAACAAGAAGATCGCCGTCGCGTGGGCCGACTGGTGCAGAAGCGTGACGCGGGACGGCAAGTTCAGCCTCGTCGAGTTCTCGCACCAGGTCGTGCGCACTCAGCGGCGCGAGGGCGAGGCGTTCGTCCGTCCACACCTCGGGCCCGACTTCCCTTACGGGTTCGCGCTGGAAGCCATCGACGCCGACCTTGTTGATGACGGCTTCACGCGCGGCCCCGAGGGCGGCTCGCCCGAAGTGAGGATGGGCGTGGAGGTGGACGTGCACGGCCGCCCCGTCGCCTACTACGTTTTCGAGGGCCTGTATCGGCCGGGCGGCAGGCGCGAGCGCGTGAGAATCCCCGCGTCGGAGATCATCCACCTGTATCGCCCGAAGCGGGTGAACCAGACGCGCGGGATCACCGAGATGGTGGCGGTCATGATCGCCCTTCGCATGCTGGACGGTTACGAGGAGGCGGAGCTGGTCGCGGCGCGGAGCGCGGCGGCGAAGATGGGGTTCTTCGTGAACCGCGGGGAGTCCGATGGGGAGTCCAGCGCGCCAGACGACGGCAAGCCGTTCGTGATGGAGGCCGCTCCGGGCACGATGGAAAAGCTCACGAAGGGGTGGGAGTTCCAGTCGTGGGACCCGGACCATCCCACCTCGGCCTTCCCCGCGTTCCAGAAGTCCACGCTGCGGAAGATCGCCAGCGGGCTCGGCGTGTCCTACAACGCCCTCACGTCCGATCTGGAATCGGTGAACTACTCCTCCATGCGATCCGGCCTGCTCATCGAGCGGGACACCTGGCGCATGCTTCAGGAGTGGTACTCGACCGCGTTCCTCGACCGCATCTATCCCCTCTGGCTGAACGCGGCGCTGCTGAGCGGCCAGCTGGTGCTGGACAGCCGCGACTTCCGCAAGTTCACGGCCGTGAAGTGGGGGCCGCGTGGCTGGCCGTGGGTCGATCCGTTGAAGGACAACACGGCGACCGCGCTGGCGATCCAGAGCGGACTGGCCACGCGGACCGATGCGCTGGCAGAGCAGGGCGAGTCGTTCGAGGAGACCATTGACCGGCTGGCCGAGGAGTCGGCCTACGCCAAGCAGAAGGGTGTGAACATTGACGGGGAGGCCCGTGGAGCGGACCCGAACGAGGACACGGACAAGAAGGACGACGAGGATGCGGCCAAGTCGAAGTCGAAGAACGGGCACGGCCGCCTGGACTCGCGCCAGCTCGCGCTGGCCATGATCCGCAACGACAGGAGCACCTGATGCCCATGAAGCGATACCCCGGCGGGGCAACCGTCGAGATGCGGTACGTGGACGCCCCCATCGTGCGCGTGAACGCCCGCGCGGAGGGGGCCGAGCCGACCTACGAGATCGCCATCTCCAGCGAGTACGAGGTCGAGCGCCACTTCTACGGCGTGGCGTGGCGCGAGCAGCTGTCCCACGACAAGGGCGCGGTGCAGCTGGCCAGGTTCCGCAGCGGCTCCGCCCCGTTCTTGGTGGACCACGACACGCGCGAGCAGGTGGGCGTCATCGAGAACGCGCGCGTGGACTCCGACAAGGTTCTGCGCGCCAACGTGCGCTGGTCCTCCAGCGAGCGCGCGCAGGCGATTCGCAAGGACGTGGACGAGAAGATTCGCAAGAACATCTCGGTCGGCTACCTGCCGAAGCGGTGGAAGCTGATCGAGGAAGACACCGAGAAGGGCGACCTCTGGCGCGCTCTGCTTTGGGAGCCCGTTGAGGCGAGCAGCGTCCCGATCCCGGCTGACCCCACGGTCGGCGTGGGCCGGGGGCATGGTGGATCGGAGTTCTATCCGGTCGAAACCGAGGAGGAGGGGCGTCACATGAAGAAGAAGGTGTTCGATACTCGTGGCCAGCTGATCGAGGTGGACGAGTCCGATCCTCGGGAGGCGGCGCACCCGGACGCCATCGCGGTGCGCGCCGGTTCTCCGGCACCGCCGCCTGAGTCCGGGCCGAAGCGGAACAGGGACGCGGAGATTGCCGAGATCGTCGGCCTCTGCGAGGCGAACAAGGTGAGCGTGCGCGCCGACTGGATCACGGCCGGGCTCACACCGGACCAGTATGGGCGCAAGCTGCTCGAGGAGATGGCCACGAAGGCGACCGCGCAGCCTGGCGCAGAGGCCGTCGCCGTGGAGCTCTCGGAGCGGGACGCGGCGAAGTACTCCTACGCGCGCGCGATCCTGATCTCGGCCGGGATGAACCGGAAGCGCGGCGTCACGTCCGACGAGATCGCGCTGCGGCCGGACGGCCTGGAGTGGGAGATGCACCGGGAGATCGAGAGGAAGATGCCGGAGAACTACCGCTACAACGGCGGCGTGTTCGTTCCGGTGCGGCTCGGCGGCGGGCGTCAGACCCGGACCCTCGACAGCATGACCGCCGGCAAGGGGTCGGAGACCGTGTTCGAGCGGCCGGGTGAGTTCATCGAGATGTTCCGCAACGCCTCCTGCATCCTCCGCAGCGGTGCGCGGCAGCTGACCGGACTGGTCGGCCCCATCGCGTTCCCGAAGCAGACCGGCGGCATGACCTTCTACTGGATGCCCGAGAACGGCGGGGTGGACGTGACCGGCAGCGACGTGACGTTTGGCCTGGTCACGCTTCAGCCGAAGACCCTGATGGGCACCACGAAGTACTCGCGCCAGCTGCTCGCGCAGGCCCCGAGCGGCGGGGTGGACATCGAGAACATGGTGCGGCAGGACATGGCGGACGGGCACGGGCTGGAGTTCGACCGCGTCGGCCTGCACGGAACCGGAACGTCGGGGCAGCCGACCGGCGTGTTCAATGCGCCGGACGTGCTGACCACCACGCTGTCCGCTCCTCCGACGTGGGCCGAGATCGTGGCCTTCCTGTCGAAGATCGCGGCGGTCAACGCCCCCACGGCCAACCTCGGCTGGATCACGACGCCCGAGGCGGCAGGGAAGTTCATGTCCACGCCGAAGGACGCCGCGCTCGGCGTCGGCTACCTGTGGGAGGGGACCATCACCGAGGGCCGCATGGGTGGCTACAAGGCGATGGCCACGAACCAGGTGAGCAAGCTGCTCGGCACCGGCGCTCAGCACGGCGTCGTGGCGGGAACGTGGAACGAATGCCTCATCGGCATGTGGGGCGCGATGGAGCTTCTTGCCGACCCCTACGCCTTCAAGAAGCAGGGTCTGATCGAGGTCGCGTCGTTCCAGATGGGCGATCTCATCTTCCGGCACGGGCAGGCGTTCTGCACGTCGGTCATCACTCCGTAACGAAGCGCGCATCGGTTCAGGCCTGAAAGGAGTCCCCAGATGAACGTGCGATGGACGAAAGACCACCAGCTCGGCGGCGGCCAGCATGCCGTCGTCGGGCAGATCGCGGAGCTTCCGAAGATGGAAGCCGAGCGGAAGATCCAGATGGGCTTCGCGGAAGCAGTGTCCGACGAGGCCGTTCACAGCGATCCCGAGGCGAGTCACGGCGACCCCGTGGCTCGCACTCGCGGGCGCAAGAGGGAGTAACACATGCCAGCACCTTCGGTTCAGATGTCGCAGGCCGTCCCCATCAACGTCGTGACGCCGGTGAGCCAGGGCGCGGGAGCGTTCCTGTCGTCGGCCATCGACATCAGCGCGTACGAGGGGATCGTCACGCTGGAACAGAACCTCGGGGCGCTCTCCGGCGCGTTCACCGTTCCGAAGGTGACGACCTGCGAGACTTCGGGCGGGACGTACACCGACGTGACGGTGGTGGCGGGCGCTCTCGGCACCACGCAGAACGCGCTGACCGCGATCACGTTCGACGCGAGCCAGGCGAAGAAGTTCATCAAGTACGGTGCCACCGTGGGCACGTCCGCCCTGATCTCGGTGACGCTGTCCGGGTTCAAGAAGTACCGATAACGCTCGGGGCCGGTGCGCCAGAGGATCGGCGCATCGGCCAGCCGCGCGGAGGTGGAGCATGCCGACCTACTACCGCCAGTCCGATTTCGATGAAGCGATGGTCGAGTTCGGCGTTTCGATCACCATCGGAGCGAACACGGTGCTCGGCCTTGTGGACCGAACGCCGGATGAAATCCTGTCCGGGGCCGGGGCGCACTCGGTTGGCACTCGCGTCGAGGTCACGGTGAAGACCGGCGCGCTGCCGGGCATCGTGCCGGGGGCGGCGGTGACGGTGGATGGGGCCGCGCTGAAGGTGCGCGACGTGCAGCTGGCGGGCAAGGACGGGGCGTTTACTCAGTTCTCGTGTGCGACGGAGGGGGCGTGAATGGCTGACAGCCTACGGCTCCGCATCCTGAACGATGCGCTGACCAAGTTGAATGCGAGCCCGGCGAAGCCGAGCGGCATGACCGCGATTCTGGGCGGGACCATTCAGGCCGCGATCCCGAGCCTTCACCTCTACCTGCGAGAAGACGAGGCCCGAAGGGCGCGCACGCCGCGCAGCCCGGCCGGGCTTCATCACGCGCACGTCGAGGCCGAGTGCCGGGCAGCCGGGAGCGACGCGGTGGCCATGTATCGCGCCGTGGACCCGCTGACGCAGTGGGCCGTCGCCGCGCTCGACGGGGTGATCCTTGACGGTGCGATCCTCGAGGCCGAGGAAACGAACGTCGCATTCGAGATTGCCGGCGAAGGGGACAGGCCGTACATCATGGCGACCGTGCGGTTCTCCGTCGCGTACCAGCAGAAGGTGGGCGACGCCGCTCTGCAGAAGTAGGACCACGAGGGCGGCGACGCCCACACGAAGGAGGATGCGATGCCTGGTGTCAATCCTGACGGCGACAAGCTGCTGCTCGGGCGCGGCAAGGTGTACTTCGATCGGTTCACGGCGGCGGGGGTGGCGCAGGGCGAGCGGTATCTGGGCGACTGCGCGGTGTTCGAGGTGAGCGGGAGCCCGGAGACGAAGGACCGCTACTCGTCGTCCGACAAGACCAGCGGGCTCCTGAAGCGCGCGATCATCCGGCAGCTCTGGGAGTTCTCGATCGAGATGGCCGAGTACGACAAGGAAAACGTCGCGATGGCCATTCTGGGCGATACGGCCACGCTCGTACAGGCGTCCGGCGGCGTGACCGGGGAGCCGGTGGCGGCGGCCGGGGTGAAGATGGACCGCTGGTATCAGCTGGCGAACCACGCCATGAGCGCGTTCGTGGCCAAGAAGGGCGCGACGCCGCTGACGATCACCACGGACTACCTCGTGGACTTGGTGAACGGGCGCATCCTCTACGTCACAGGAGGCCCTGGGGGCGTGGTGGACGGCGACACCACGCTGGTCGTGGACTACACGAAGACTTCCAAGACGTATAACAAGGCGCGGGCCGGGACGACGCCGGTGATCGAAGGCAAGCTCGTGTTCATCGGCGACAACGTGGTGGGCACGAACTACCACTTCACCGCATGGAAGGTGCAGATCGCCCCGGACGGCGCGCTGGCTCTGATCGGGGAGGACTATGGCGCGCCGAAGCTGAAGGGGACCGTGCTGAACGACTCCGTGAACCACGCGACCGAGCCGTACTTCATCGCTCGGGAGATGCAGAGCACCTAATGCCAGAACGCCACGTGCTCGGCGGCGTCGCCTATGTCCCCGTTGGCGTCGCCACCATCGCGCACGATGTCTGGCTCATGGGGAAGGTTCACGCTGCCGGGCTTCACGATGTCGTGGTCCGCGAGGGAGAGGATTCGGACTCGTGGGCCAAGCGGTTCGTGTTCGAGATGATGGCCAGCGGTGCCGCCCTTGAGGTTCTGGGCGGCATCGTCGTGCCCGAGGCCGTTGGACCGGCGGGGTGGACCCCGGGGGTGGCGACTGCGACCGCGCTGCACCTGGGGTCACTCGCCGGCGAGGAGGACAAGGAGGCCGTGTTCGGCATCCTGCTGACCACGGTGCTCGCTTTTTTCGAGAGCGGGCTGACGTCCTTCTCGCGTTCGATGAGGTCTTCGACCGCAGGCGATCAGCCCGCAACGAGAAGGCACTAGCAGACGAGTTCGGCCAGTGGAGCCCGATGGTGTGGGCGCTGGCCAGCAACGACTACGACAAGGCGCGCACGGTGTTCTACTGGCCACTGCGCGCCGCCTTGCGCGCCTTCAGGGACCAGCGGCGCGAGAAGGAGTTGGACCAGTACCGATACGACCTCCTGATCTGGACGCTCCGCGCACCGTGGAGAACGTCAAGCGAGAGGCCGCCCGATCCGCCAGCGTGGACGATTGACTGGCAGACTCCGAAGGTGATTCGTGGCTGACGAAACCCTGAGAGTCAAACTCAGCGCGGAGGGCGTGGCCGAACTGGTCGCGGCCCTCCGTGCCGTTGGAAACCAGTCGGTTATTCAGGGGCAGCGCGCCAAGCGGTCCTTCGAGGGGATCACCTCGGCCGCGATGGGCCTTCGCTCCGTCCTCGCGCCGCTGGCCGCCGCGCTCAGCGTCGGCGCGCTCATCGCCTTCGCCCGTCGCAGTGCGGAGCTGGCCGACGATCTGGCCGAGGCGACCGAGAAGATGGGCGGGACCGCCACGCAGGTCGCCGGGCTCGCGCTCGCGTTCCGGCTGGCCGGGGTGAGCCTTGAAACATCCTCGCTCCTGCTCGGCGTGATGTCGAAGAACCTGTCCGACTTCGAGAAGCGCGGCGGCAAGGCGTCGGCCGCTCTGCACCAGCTCGGCTTCGAGGCCGGAGACTTCAAGGGCAAGTCCCTTACCGACTCGATCATCCTCATCTCCCGCGAGCTGGCGAAGCTGGCTCCGGGCTTCGACAAGAACGCGCTGGCGGCCACCATCTTCGGACGCCGCGCGCTCGCCCTGCTCCCCGCGCTCAACAAGATCGGCACCGAGGGGATGGAGCAGTTCATTCGGCGCGTGGACCGCATGTTCTCCCCCGAGGCGATCACGGCGGCGGGAGACTTCGCGGACCTGCTCGGGCGAGTCGGGTTCGAGATGCAAGGCCTCGCACTCAACTTCGTGGCCGGGTTCGCGCAGCCGATGACGCGGGCAATCGGGGAGCTGGAGTCCGAGATTGACACCGGCTTGGTACAGAGCATCCAGAAGTTCGGGTTCGAGGCTGGCAAGGTGGCGGCGTGGCTCACGCTCACGTTCGCCAATCTGGGAGACAGCTTCGGAACGTACCTTGAGGTCTGGAAGGTGCGCCTTCAGGAAATCGGGGAGCTGATCCAATCCGTCACGTCGCGCTCCGCGCTCGATGTCGGCGCGATCATCCTGCGGTTCGAGGCCCAATACGCCGCCCTCCGCGAAGGCGTTGAACGGAGAAACGCCGACCGTGCGGCCGAGCGTGCCAGCATCCTGGCCTCCACGTTCTCGCCAACGTCGCCGGTGAAGGGCGGGACGGGCACCGCTACGGGTGCGCCGCGGCTCGACCTACTTCGCGCGCAGGCCGATGCGGAGCTGGGGATCACGAAGGCGCGCGTCAGCGCGGAGGAGGCCGAGAACGAGCGCGCCTTCGATTCCGGCCTGCTGTCCCTGCAACGCTACTTCGCGCGCCGGCTCGAGCTGGCCGAGGCCGCGCACGCTGCGGAGTTGGCGGCGCTGCGCGACAAGCTGGCGGCCGTGAACGATGACGACGAGACGAAGGCCGAGGCCGAGCGCGCCAAGCTGCGCGGGGAGATGGAGGCAAAGACCATCGCCTTCGAGGAGCGCCGGGCCGCCTTGCTGTCGCAGTACTTCAACGCGAACGTGAAGCTGCACGGCGAGATCGAGAAGGCCGAGTTGGCCATTGACCGATCCCGCGCGGGGGCGCACGCGCGCAGGATGGCCGACATCGACAAGGAGGTGTCGGACTTCTCCGTGAAGCTGGCACAACTCGGCGTCGTGGGCGAGGAGCATGCGCGTCGGGTGGCCGCGCTGCGCTCGTCGCTTCTGGCGGGCGAGGACTTCGCGGTGAAGTTCGCGGAGGCCCAGGATGCCATTCAAGAGCTGGATGCCGAGCGGTCCGCAATCGAGTCGCGCATGGCCGCCGGACTCATCGGCCAGCGGGACGGGGAGCAGGAGCTGCTGGCGCTGGAGCGCGCGCGGCTGGTCGCCCTCCGTGCCGTTGCGGAGGCCGCCCACGCGGCGGCGGTGGCGAGCAAGGACCCGGAGTCGATCCAGAAGACCACGGAGCTGCTAGCGAAGGTGAACGGCCTCGGCGTGGGATTGGGCGAGGCGCAGAAGGCCGTGGTCGGGTTCAAGGACGCGGCGATCAACTCCGCGCTGGACAACATCGCCAACTCTCTCGCGCTCACGGGAGACGCCGCCCTGCGGACCGCCGGGTTCTTCCGGGAGATGGCGCGCAGCATCCTCGCGGACATCCAGAGGATCCTCACCCGGATGCTCGTGCTCCAGCTGGCAACCTCGATTGGGATTCTCCCGAAGGCTGCGGGAGGGCTGGTCCCCGGCAAACGACTCGCGTCGGGGGGAGCGGTCTCGGGCCCTGGCGGATCGACGGCCGACCGCGTACCAGCCCTCCTTTCTCATGGCGAGTTCGTGGTGCGGTCGGCGGTCGTGCGGCGGCCCGGAGTGCTTGAGTACCTTGAGACGTTGAATGCCGGAATGCAGACCCCGGCGCTGCGCGGGCTCCTGGGGACTCGGCGCTTTGCCGAAGGCGGGCTCGTGTCAGCGTCCGGGGTTTCTCGGGCCGCCGGATCGGCCGCGCGGGTGGACGGGACCATTCAAATCGGCATTGACGACGGGCTCGTGGTGCGCGCGCTTCAGACGCCGAAGGCCCAGCGCGTCCTGATCCAGATACTCAACGCGAACCGCCAGGCTGTGCGGCAGGCGGTTTCGTGATCCCGTTCCCCTTCGAGGCCAGCGGCAACGAGGACATCGTGGAGCGCGTCGAGTTTCTAACCGACGTATTGATCTCCTACGACGCAACGGAGCAGCGCGTACAGCTGCGCGGGGCGGCCCGGCGCGCGATCGAATACTCCATCTTCTGCGATGACCAGCGGGCGGCTCAGCACGCAGAGATTCTTCTGTACGGGCTCCAGCACGACCTGCTCGGGGTGCCGCTCTGGCAGTACGCGAACAAGCTCACCGCTCAAGCGGGAAGCGGCGCGACATCGTTCACGGTGGAAATCGCGGACGTGCCGTGGGCGACCGGGGACACCGTGTTCCTGTTCTCCGACCCGTTCACGTGGGACGCGCTGGCGTTTAGCTCGGCATCGGCCGGCACGGTGTTCACGCTGGAGCCGTCCACTCGTATCTGGCCCATCGGCACCGTCGTGGTCCCCATGCGCGCGGGGCGCGTGGCGGCCTCGGTGCCTTACGCACACGAGTCGCGCGACGCAATCGGAGCGCGCGTTCACTTTCTTCTGGAGCCTGCGCTGTGAGCGTCTATCGTGGCCATGACGTGCTGGACGTGACGGAGCCGAACCGGCTCGGAACGGTCGAGGAGCAGGTGGAGCGCAAGCTGGCGCTGCTCGATGCCGGCACCGGTGCGGTCGCCGTGGACGCGATGTCGTTGCTCCCGACATCGGTAAGAAGCTACCGATGGACCGCGATGACGCGCGCCGAGACGTCCGTGATCCGCGCGTTCCTAGACGCCAGGCACGGCAGGGCGGTTCCGTTCTGGCTTCCCACCTATCAGGCCGACATGGCGCTGTCGCAGCAAATGGGGTTCGCCACCACGCTCGCCCGCGTTCATTGGGTCGGGTACACGGAGCGGGTGTGGGCAAAGGGCCGAGGCCGGCGGAACGTGGTCATCTTCTCTCCGCCCGCCGGGCTGTCGTATCACCAAGTCACGAACGCCACGCATTCGCCGGGGGCGGCCACTGAAGACCTAACCGTTGCCCCGAGCGCGCCAGTTATCTACGAGGCTGGGACCATTCTCATGTTCCTGCGGTACTGCCGCCTAGACTCCGATTGGGTTGAGATGCGCTGGCGCGGTGAACCCGCAGAGGTGGAGCTGCCGATCCGCGAACTGCCCCTCGAGGAGCCAGCGTGACCTACGACTCGCGCGAGCAGAGCGTCTTCGACGGCCAGCCGGTCGAGTGCTACCGCTTCTCGATCGGCGGAACCGTGTACCTGTGGACGAGTGCGGACGTTGGCGTGGTGCTGCCGACTGGAACGTACGCTCCGACGACCATATCGCGCGGGCACCTTTCGCAGTCGCGTGAGGAATCAAGCGACACGCTCGCGATCACGGTCGCAAAGTCCAATCCCATCGTGGCCCCGTTCATGCCATACGTTCCCGGAAGCCCGGTGCTGGTCACGGTCTATCGCGCGCACCGTGGGGAGGAGCCCGCGGCGACGCC
>MGUL01000014.1:11179-18628 GCA_001800005.1 Elusimicrobia bacterium RBG_16_66_12
GTCCGTCGTGGTGCGGGACGCGGAGGCGACCCTGACGTGCGCGCCGCTGGACGAGATGCTGTCCCGCCCCATACCAGCCCTCACCTGTCAGCCGCTCTGTAACTGGCCGCTCTACGGAGTCGGGTGCGGGGTGCCATCGGCGTCCTATCGTGTGATGGCCGTGGTCGCAACGGTTAGCGGTGTGGAGGTTCGCAGTGCCACGTTCGCCGCCCAACCGAGCGGCTGGTATCTCAATGGGTGGATGGAGGACGTGGTCGGTGAAAAGCGGTTCATCGTCGGGCATCTGGGGGACACCATCACGCTGATGAACCCGTACCCCGCACTCGCCCCCGGCGATACCGTGGTGGTCGTGGCCGGGTGTGATCGCACGGAGGCGACGTGCGTGGCGAAGTTCAACAACTTCGGGAACTACCTCGGGTTCCCGCGCCTTCCCACCCGAAACCCGTTCACCGGGCCGGTGGTATAGCATGGGCTTCTTCTTCACCAGCCTGCTCTATGCCGGGTTCACAATCCTCAGTCGCCTGCTCCAGCCACAGCTGCCGCAGACCGAGCGCGCCAAGCGTGACCCGCTGGCCGCGCCCACGGCGGACCCGACGCGACCGATCCCGGTGGTGTGGGGCAGCGTGTATCTCAACGACCCCAACGTCATCTGGTGGGGCAACATCCGCGTTTCTCGCACGTCCGGCCAGGGCCTCTACATCAACGGCCCGGTGGACGTGGACCTGTACGTTGTCGGAGTCACGGCCGTGCTCTGCCACGGTCCGGTGGACCCGTTGCCGACCTATTATTGGGACGACAAACCACTGACCCCTGACGCCATCGCCTATAATTCCATACTAGAAATAACGACCGTGCACAAGAACAGGTCGTTCGAGCTGATCGCTCGCGAGCACTTCGTTTACAGCGTCATGTATAACCAGCCCACGGGCTATCTCCAGTTCGGAGACATCTACCACTTCTATCGGGGGACGAACATCCAGGAGCCCGACCCGGCAGAGGTGGCCGCAGTGGGAGTACCGCTCCCTCCGTATCGTGGTGTCGCCTACGCGCACCTCGGCAATGTTCTGCTCGGCGCATCCATCCAGGGCGCGCCGCCGATGCAGCGCCTCGCAGTCGGCGTGGCTCGGCGGCCGAACCAGCTCGGCATCACGCCCGGCCGGGAGCAGATCGCAAACGACGCAAACCCGGCATGCATGCTCTACGAGATACTGACGGACACCCGATGGGGCATGGCGCTGCCGAGCACGGTGATCGACGTTGTGAGCTTCCGCGCCGCCGGCGAGGCCCTGTACGCCGAGGGCACCGGAATGTCGCTCGTGGTGAACGACCAGACGCCAGGCCGCAGTCTCATTGACGACATCCTTCGCCATATCGACGCCTCGCTGTTCACCGACCCCGCCACCGGGCTGCTTACGCTGAAGCTGGCGCGCAACGACTACGTCTTCGACGACCTGCCCGTGTTCGACAAGTCCAACGTCCTGAGCGTGGAGCTGTCGCGGCCGTCGTGGACGGAGACCAAGAACCACGTCCGCGTGAAGTACTCGGGCCAGCTGGGAAGCGAGCGCGTGGCGGCAGAGACGAACCTTGCCAACGTGCAAATGCGCGGCGGCATCGTGTCGCTCGATGTCAGCTACCCCGGCTTCACGTCGGCCACCACCGCGCAGCGCGCAGCGGCCCGCGATCTGAAGACCGTGTCGTACCCATTCGCCCGCGTCGCGCTGGAGGTGAACAGGAAGGCATGGTCCGTTCGGCCAGGAGGTGTGTTCCGGCTCACGTGGGAGCCGCTGGGAATCGTGGACCTCGTGTGCCGGGTGGCGCGCGTGGAGCCGGGCCTCCTGACCAACGGGACCATTCACATCGACGCCGTGGAGGACGCCTTCGCCGTGAACTGGACCGGGCTTCCCGTGTCCGGCGGCGAGTGGGTGGACCCGAGCCAGCCTCCGCTCCCCGTTGCCGCACAGCGTCTCGAGGAATCTCCCTACGCGCTCGCCGGCGGGCTTCACCGCCAGGTGCTCACGCTCGGATCGCGCGGCCCCGGACTCATGCAAGGCTATGCGGTATGGAGCGACCCTGCGGGCGGCGAGGAGTACGCTCTGACGAACCCGCAAGCGGTCCTGACCCCGATGGGTCTGCTCGATGGCGTCATGGGCTACAAGTCCACCACGCTCAAGATCGTGGCTGGCACCGACCTTGAGACGCTGTTCTCGATCACCCCGGCAGTCCTGGACTCCGGACGCAACCTCCTGCTGATCGACAACGAGTGGATCGCCTGGCAGGACGTGGTAAGGCATGGCGACGGTACGGCGACGATCACGGGCTGCGTCCGTGGTGTGATGGACACCGCGCCGCGCCGCCACGTCGAGGGGGCGCACGTCTGGTTCCCGACCAGCGGGGCCGGCCTGGCGTCGCAGACCGATTACGGGAGCGACATCACGCTGGCCGCCAAGCTGCGAACGATCAACATGAGCAAGACGCTCCCGCTGGCCTCGGCTGGTCGCGTCACGACAACGACGGAAAACCGCGCCGCGCGGCCGTACTGCCCGACCGCCGTGCTGCTCAACGGGCAGAGCTACCCGAAGGCGCTGGCTGGCGAGCTCACCGTGTCGTGGCAGCATCGGAACAGGCTTGGCGCGTGGAGCTTCGCGGACGCCGGGATCACCGGCAGCCCGGAGGCGAGCACGACCTACACCGTGCGCATCTACGGGGACGGTGGAGGGTATGGACAGGATTGGGGAAAGGTGTGGGGCAGGCTCGGGAGCCTGAAGCACACGGAGACCGGATTGACGGGCACGTCCTACCTCTACCCTGCGGCGACGGAGATGGCGGAGAATGGCGGCAACATGAACACCTTTCGCCGGATCACCGTCGAGGCTATTGTGAGCGGGCTCGGCAGCCGACAGCTCTACGACTACGCCATCGGTGACAACTCTGGTTGGGGATACGATTGGGGTTCTGACTTCGGGCAGTAGCCCGACACGGAGGGACGATGCCTGGCACCGCACGACCGAAGCTCGGGATCGTCTCTGGCTGGAGCGCCGGGGACGATAACTGGGACGTGGACATGAACGCGAACCTGAACCGGCTCGACGCGCTGGTCATGGCTTCCGTGATCGACAAGGACTTGAACGCTCCGCCCGGCGCATCGGACGGTGACCGCTACATCGTGGGCCCGAGCCCGACCGGGGCGTGGGCGAGCAAGGCCGGGCAGATCGCGGCGTGGGAGAGCGGCGGTTCGGTGTGGAAGTTCTACCCCGCGAAGAACGGCTGGCATACCTACGTCGAGGACGAACGCGCGCGCTACATCTTCCACGGCACCGCATGGGTCAAGGACACCGCATGGGCCAACGTCACGGCCTATGCGTCGTTTCAGGCCGCGCACGACGCACTCCCAACGCTCGGAGGGACCGTGTTCGTTCCCGCCCACGGCGCGCTGGGAAACTACTCGCACGCCACGGTGCCCGCGTTCGCCGGCAGTGGCGCGACCCCGGCGCTGACCATCACGAAGCCAATGATCCTCTACGGTGAGGGCCGCGACGTGGCGCACCTCCGCGACGCCGGAAGCGGAGCGGAGAACCGCGACTCCATCTTCATCAACCGGTCCGGTGGCGTTGAGGTTCGCGGGCTCACCATCATCGGCGCACCGGCGGCGGGGACCGGAAACCTCATCCACTGGTACAAGGCGGCGTCGAACATGGACGGCTTGCTGGTGGAGGCCTGCTCCCTGAACGACGCGATGGCATGGGCGTTCAAGTCGGTTCCGGACGCGACGTACTACACCGCGCGACTGCGGATGACCGACGTGCTTTTCGGCCAGAGCTATGTCGGCGGGGCGCAGGGCGGGTCCGGTGGGTCTGGGAGTGGCGACGTGCTGATCGGCGGCGGCACTGCAACGGGTTCTAACAATCTCTGGTTCACGCGCTGCGAGTTCCACGGTCCCGGATACGGCACGTTCGGGCCCGGCGGGAACCTGAAGGGCAACGTGCATCTGAATCAGGCGAGCGTCGTGGTGTTCTCGAACTGCTCGGCACAGGGGAAGGATACGTCCCCGTTCCTGAGCATGGAGAACTGGTGCACCATGATCCAGCTGCGCGACTTCTACTCCGAGAACCTGAACGTGACCGGGGTGACCGCGTATCGGATCATCTACGACAGCGCGTCTGGCGCGCTGGACCACTTCACAGTATCGGCCGGATCGCATTTCGGTTCCGATGCCACCTACGGCGCGCGGTTCTTCAAGACCGGCGGCACGAACAACGTGATGAACGTTCGGTTCGAGAACGTCTCCCTGCGCGTGAATGAGGCCACCGTTACGGCGACCGACGAAATCTCCCTCGGAAACGCGGGGCACCAGGTGAGCTTGGACAACGTGACCGTTTACAGCGTGCAGGACGGGTCGCGGCGCGCGGCGCGCGTGACCGGGGGCGGGCTGCAAACCGTGGCCAGCGCGTCAACGCTCACGCTGCCGAACTCGCTCGTCCCGATCTGCAAGGTTAGCGGGACCACGACGATCAACTCCATCGGCGTCACGTTCCCAGGGGACCGCGTGACGCTCATCTTCACCGGCGCGCTCACGGTGAGCGACGGGGCGGGGAACATCAAACTGGCCACCGCGTATAACACCAGCTCGGACGACTCGATCACGCTGGCATGCGACGGGACCGACTGGTACGAGGTGTGCCGCAGTGGCGCGGTCTAAGGCGACTCCGCGCTCGACGTTCCGCATGCGCGTGATCCGCGCCAGCGGGGCGGTCGATGACTTCGGCGTGGTCTGCGGCGGCACGCTTTGGCAGAGGGTGCTTGGACGGCTGCGTCGGTGGCTGGCGGCGCGCACACGAAGGGGGACGTGATGGCAACGGTTCTGACGCAGGTGGGCGAGGAGTTGATCGTGGACCTGATGGATTCCGCCTCGGCCGACTACGTCGGCTGGGGCACCGGGGCGGGAACCGCCGCAAAGGGCGACACCGCCCTGTTCACGGCCGCCACCGAGGCGCGAGTGGTGGCCACGCGGTCCCAGCCGGTCGCAGACAAGGTCCGGTGGGTCGCCACGATTACCGCTGACGGTTCGAAGACGATCACGAACGCCGGAGTGTTCGACGCCGCGGGGAGTGGAAGCCCTCCGACTGGAGGAACCCCGCTCATCGTTCACGGGGACTTCACCGGCGTCCCGCTGCTGGCGGGCGACAAGATCGAGTTCACGATCGACTTGGAGATCACCTAGTCGTGAGATGGAAGATCTACTACGACGATAGGACCACGTTCTCATCGGAGGACGGTCGCTGGTCCGATGCGCCCACGGACGGGGTTCTGTTCGTCGTGGTCTGGGACGAGCGCGGCAAGACTCCGTACTCCGGTGCGGACTACTACTACATGGAAGGCGATCAACTGTGCTCGACCCATGACCTTGGGCCGTTGCTACGGAAGCTGGGAATCGTGAAGTTCGGACGCTGGACGAGTATTCGCCGAATGGAAGAAGCGGCGGCGCGCGTGCGCGAGGACGGCTGATGGCAGCGAAGACGTGGTACGTCACGAACACCATCGTTGGCTCGACGCATCAGGAGATGTCAGAGTCCTCGCCGGGATCGGACGCCACCAGCTCGCCCAACTACGGGTGGACGGTCGGAGCCTCGGCCGCCGGGACGTACTGCCGGGCCGACGCAGGCTCCGAGATCACCGGGTTCGCCGCGAGCCCCATCGAGCCGGACGGGTCGATCGTCACGACAGCGAACGCCGGAGACTGCTGGCGATCCGCGAATGCGATGACCGGGACGTTCGACACCGGGACGTGGCTGTTTCAGATGGCCGTCATCGCCGTCACGGCTGGCGGGCAGATGGATGGAAACGCCGGGTTCCGCTT
The DNA here is from genome assembly GCA_001800005.1 of Elusimicrobia bacterium RBG_16_66_12. GTDB lineage: Bacteria > Elusimicrobiota > Elusimicrobia > UBA1565 > UBA9628 > GWA2-66-18. The sequence goes on from MGUL01000014.1 coordinate 17,034, forward strand.
GTTCAAGGGCAAGGCGGCGAATGGTAGCGACGCGGTCGAGATCACGTCGGGCCGGCTCGTTGGGAGCACGGTCACGAACCTCGCCACGTCGGCCCAGCAGAACTCTATCCACAACAGCACCAGCATCCCCGGTTTCAGCGTTGACGGCGAGTACATCTTCGTTCAGGTCGGCTGGGAGATCACCGGGGCCGGGGCGATGCTCCACGACTGCATCCATAGGATCGGCACCACCGCGTCGCTTGTCACCAGCCCGAACTTTAGCGCGACCACCCCGCAGAGCATGTCGGCGACCGAGGCCGCCGCGCTGGCCCTCGCCGCCGTGGTCACGTTCGCCCGCTCCCTCGCCGCAACGGCCACCGGGGCGGCGTCGCTCATCGCGCAGGCCGTCGCCGGCCGGTCGCTGGCCGCCTCCGCCGCCTCCGTGGCAGATGTGGCGCGGGCGGTCACGTTCGCCCGCGTGGCGGCGGCCACGGCGGCCACGGCGGCCACCGTGGCGTGGGCGCTGGATTTGCGGCGGGCGGCCGGTGCGGTGCTGGAGGGGGTCGCGGTTCTCGGCAGGATCGCATCGTTCCCGCGAACGCTCACGGCCGCAACGGTTTCCATCGCCTCACTCGTGGCGGCGCGGCTCTCAACTGCCACGCTGTCAGCCTCGGCCGGATCGGCGGCCAGCATGGCGCTTGCCGTGACGGCGACGCCGCCACCGCTGCCGGTCGTGTTCGGCCCGTTCATGCGCGGCGAGCTGTGGTGGTCGCGCCGCGTCGGGGGCTTCTGATGGCCGACGTTCTAAAAGCGACGCTACGACCCGCTGGGGGCGAGGCGCACTCGCTGGTCGAAATCCTGCCCGAGTGCTTGGCGCTTCAGGGATCAGCCGGCGACCTGGCCGATGGAAGCGACGCAACGGGAAGCTACCTTCAGGCGTGGAATCAGGGCTTCAAGGCGAGCGGCCAGTACCGCGAGGAGTGGAACGTGACGACGGCCTCCGTGCCCGGCTCCATCGCGTTCATCCGCATCCTGGCTCGCGTGCGTCTCGAGGATTACACCGGGTCGGGCGTGAACGCGCTTGGAGAGTTCTATCACTCGGTCGGCGGTGCGAACGAGGGGCCGGGCTACGCGCTCGGTGCGGTGGCCACGCGCACGCTCCAGCTGGACCGCGACCCCGTGGACGGGCAGCCGTGGACAAACGCGCGGATCAACTCCAAGAAGTTCGGCTGGTACGTGACCGCCCACTTCGACTTCGACATGTTCGATGACGTGGCGAGATCGTGGTGCAGCGACTTCGCGGTCGAGGTCTATGCTCGCGAGATCTCGATGACCGCCGTTGCCAGCTGCGTCGCGGCCATCGGGTCGCTGGTCACGAAGATCCTGGTAGGCGACCTGCTCCCTCCGTACCTGCGAGAGAAGTTCGCTGACGCTCGCCGATGGGCGGGCTTCTAGGCCACAGGAGGACGCGCGATGAGCAGATCGGCAGACGACCTTGACCCGGACGTTCAGGCGCGCTGGCGTGAACACGAGCGTCGGTGCGCGCTGGTCGGGATCGACATCGAGCTGACGCAGACCCACCGGACGGCCGACGAGCAGGGCGCGCTGTTCGCGCA
>MGUL01000014.1:18664-20814 GCA_001800005.1 Elusimicrobia bacterium RBG_16_66_12
CTGTACCCATGACGGCGTCGTGCGCCCGGTCGGGACGTGCGACCGGCATCCGTTCGGGCTCACCGTCACCGCAGCGCCGGCCGGATTCTCGTTCCACGAGTACCGTCGCGCCTACGACGTTGGGATCAAGTCGTTCCCTGGCGACCTGACCCCGAAAAACTGGTACGACGGGCCGTGGGGACACATCGGAGGGATCGGAGAGCAGTGCGGAATGGATTGGGGCGGGAGATGGAAGCGCGCGGACCAGCCGCACTTCGAGCACCACGGCGGCAAGACGCTCGCGCAGTGGCGCGCCGGGGGTGCCCGATGACTCCGTTCGACGGGAAGATGGTGGAGCGCAACGTGAAGCTGGCCACGGCGTACGTCGCCGCGTTCATGCTGTTCGCCACGGCGCTCGGCTTCATCAACAAGCTGTTCATCGCGGACCCAATCGCCAGCGCCGCCGAAGAGCTGAGGTCGTCGGTCGACCAGCTCAACAATCGTATCAACAACGAGGAGCGCACCAGGGCATATGGCGATTCCGTGCTGGTCGAGAAGCTATCCGAGATCGCCGAGCGCCAGTCAATGTTCGTGGCCGCCGCGATCACGAAGCCGGGTTCGCCAGAGCGCGCATTGGCCGAGCAGTACCTGCGGTCAAACGCCCTGCGGGTGCGGAGTCGATGACACGGACGACGAAGAACAGCCTCACGCTCGCCGGGCTGGTCGCCGGCGCGACCCTCGTGCTAACGTCGCTGGGCGTCGTGGTGAACTGGGCGGTCGAGGACGATGACGGTAATGGTGGGGGTCGCGGCGGGAAGTAGATGTCGCGTGCTGCCAGATGGCAGACGTTCTCTAGCGAGGGAGGTATGGGATGCGCTTCAACGGTGTAGTTCGCGTGGCGACGCTCGTGGTTCTGGGCGCGCTCCTCTCCGTGGTCGGCGGGACCGCCCTCGCGCAGAGCGGGGCTCCTCCGGCGGCGACGATCCCAGGAGGGGCCGTCGTGCTCGGAGTCGTGTCGTGGCTGGTCGGGTTCGCGATCAAGAAGTGGGAGAAGGCGTACAACTTCATCATCGGCTGGGTCGTTCTGGCCCTGTCGCTGGTCGGTTATTCGGTCGTGCCCGCCGAGGCGTCGGTGGTCGGATTCTTCGGCCTGGGGGAACTGAAGGGGCTCGGCGTCGGGCTCGCCGCTGCGCTCCAGACTGCGGTGGTCACGGGCGTCCATTCGTGGATTCTGCATGCCGTGGTGAACCCGCTCACCGGGCGGCTCTCGAAGGCCACGACGTATCTCCCCGGGAAGTAGGGGTGACGCAGGCGTCGCGGGTACGTTCGCGAAGACTCTCGGCGCGATAGCGGGGTTCGACTCCCCGGCCTGCTACTATCCGGCCTTGCATCCGATCCGCCGCCGTGTTAGGTGTAGGGCAGGCGCGGCCGGCACAGGACGGGCCGGGACAGGGAGGTAGCGTGGACGCAGGTGCCACGAAGGCGAGCACCCCGGCAGTGAGCCGCAAGGCACACTGTCGGGGTTCGCTGTTGAAAGGGGGCACGATATGATCGACAGGCGGGAACGGTGGACGTCGCCACTGGGAGGCTTCGTAACGCGCTTCACGGTTTCCCGCCTCGTGGAGGAGCTGGCAGAGCAGGGAGTGCCGGTCACTGGAAAGGCCGTGTACGGGTGGGTCGCAGGAAGGAGCTATCCGCGACCGAGCGCGGCGCTGGCCATCGTCCAGCTGAGCGGTGGATCGTTGACGTTGGACGACATCTATCGCAGGAAGGAGCATCATGGAGACGGAGCAGAGCACGGAGAAGGTCAACCACAATGCGTGGCTGACCGAGCGTCGCACAGGAATCGGCGGTAGCGACGCAGCTGCAATCCTCGGCGTTTCTCCATACTCGACCGCGATCGACGTGTGGATGGACAAGAAGGGCCTGAAACCGCCCTCCCCGGACCGTGAGGTCATGTGGTGGGGTCGGGAGCTTGAGGGCCTGATCCGCCGACGCTATGAGGAGACGACGGGATTCCGAACCGCGAAACCCGACGCCATCCTCCGACACCCCACGCACAACGTCCTGCTCGGGAACCCGGACGGCATCGTGCTCAACGCGCCGAGGCCGCGGGGACTGGAGATCAAGACCGCAAGCGTTCGCGTGGCCCACCAGTGGGGCGAGCCCGG
>MGUL01000014.1:20871-21201 GCA_001800005.1 Elusimicrobia bacterium RBG_16_66_12
CGGAGTGGGACGTGGCCGTGCTGGTCGGCGGCAGCGACTTTCGCGTGTATCCCATCCGGGCCGACGTTGAGCTGTTGAACGACATGCGCGACCAGCTGCTCGCCTGGTGGCAGCGACACATCGTGGAGGGCGTGGAGCCGGACGTGGATTCTAGCGACGCGGCCCGCGAATACCTCGCGCGGAAGCACCCACAAGCCGTTGGCCAGCTGGAGAAGGCGACGCCCGACGTGGAGAAGTGGGCCGAGGTGCTGGCGGAAGCTCGCGGACGCATCGCCACGATGGAGGAGGCTAAGGCTTTGGCCGAGAACAAGCTGAAGGAGATGATCGGGG
>MGUL01000014.1:21221-26777 GCA_001800005.1 Elusimicrobia bacterium RBG_16_66_12
TCGGGTTCGAGGGACGCGGGTGGCGGGCGCGCTGGTCGAACGTGAAGGCCGGATCGAAGGTGGACTGGCAGCGCGTGGCGTCCCTGCTCGGGGCCCGGCTCATGGATAGCGGGAGCCCGGGCATCGAGCGGAAGGCAATCGAGGAAGTGGAGCTGGCGGCAACGACGGAGCGACCGGCGAGCCGCCGCTTCCTGTTCACGCAACACGGCAAGGAGGATTGAAATGGCAGTCACGGAGGAAGTGGGATTCGAGGAATCCCGCAGTGCGGCGGCGATGGACGCGACGGCTCTGGCGATCATGACCAAGAGCGAGATCGACCAGAGCATCGCCACGGCGAAGGCGTGGCCGCGAAGCATCGAGGTGTTCCAGCGGCGCGTTCGTGACCTGTGCACGCAGAACGAGGAGGCCGCCGAGGAATGCCTCTACGCCCTGCCCCGGAAGGACAAGGACGGGAACAAGGTGAACATCGAGGGGCCGAGCATCCGCATGGCCGAGATCATCCTGTCCACGTGGAAGAACTGCCGCGCGGTGAGCCGGGTGATCGAGGTTGGCGATACGTTCGTGACCGCGCAGGGCGTGTTCATGGACCTCGAAAACAACGTGACCGTGTCGAAGGAGGTGCGTCGGAGGATCACGAACAGCTCGGGCCGCCGCTACTCGGAGGACATGATCGTCGTGACGGCCAACGCGGCGAGCAGCATCGCGGTCCGCAACGCCATCCTCGCCGGCATCCCGAAGGTGATCTGGTCGCGCGCCTACGAGGATGCGAAGGCCACGGCGGCGGGGACGCTGGAGACGCTGGAGCATCGGCGCGCTGGGGCGGTGAAGTATCTGACCGACCACGGCGTGACCGAGGACCGCATCTTCGCGGCGCTGGACGTGAAGGGCTTGGAGGACATCGGGCTGGAGCAGCTGGCCACGCTGAGGGGCCTGGTGAACAGCGTGAAACAGGGAGACATGACCGGCGACCAAGCGTTCCCGAAGCCGGGCACGACGGCCGATTCGGTGGAGGGCGCGAAGACGACCGGCGTGTCCGCGCTGAAGGCGAGGGTGGGGAAGAAGAAGGACGCCGCGCCAGCCGATCCGCCGGCGACCGATCCGCCGCCGGCCGAAGCGGACGAGCCAGAGAAGGCCAACGTGCGCGTGTGCGCCGCGAAGGGATGCGGCAAGCCGTCCGGGTTCATCAACAAGGGGAAGGGCTACTGCTCGTCCCACTGGCCGCCGCGATAGGACGAGGACGCCCGTGATCCCGGATCGGAGTCGCGTGCTGGCGCTGGATGACCTGTGCCGTCGCGCGACCATGATCCGGGCCGGGGCGGCCGAGTTTGAGAACGAACGGAGACCGTCGTCGTGGTACGGGCGCTGCGAGAAATGCGGAGCGGCGCAGTGGCTTCAATGGAGCCACTTCTTCTCGCGCGCCCGTCACGCGACGCGGTGGGACTTGGACAACGTTCACGCGCTTTGCGCTGGATGCCACTACACTTGGGCTCATCAAGACATCGAGGGCTTTCGCCAGTGGATGAGCGAGCGGCTGGGGCGCGCGCGCTATTCGGCGCTCGTCCTTCGCGCGGGAAGATCGGGCAGGAGGCCGGACCTTGCGGCGGTGAAGGTGTACCTGCAGAGCGCGCTGAAGGATCTACTGGACGGAGGGCACGATGCCGCGCCCGGAAAGGCGTGACAGAGGAGACGAGTTCATGTTCAACCCGGACCACTACCTGAACGATCCAGCGGTACTGGCGATGAACCTAGAGGAGCGCGGAGCCTACTCCACACTCCTATTCGGAATCTGGAAGATGCCCGAGCCGGGGGTGGTGCAGAACGACGACGTGATCCTGGCCGCGCTCGCTCGCGCGACGGCCGACGAGTGGGGCCGCGTGAAGCCGAGGGTGCTGGCCGCATTCGACTCCGAGGGACGCCCCGGATGGATCGTTCAGCGGAGGATGGTGGAGACGCACAAGAGGCAGACGCGCAACGTGGAGAGAATGCGCGAGCAGGGAAGAATGGGTGCCGTAACGCGATGGGCGGCAACGGAGAAGATGGCCAAGCTATGGCCGAGCCATAGCGAACGGGGTACGGGGTACGGGGTACGGGGAAAAGATAAGACCCCACACCCCACACCTGCCGCGAGCAAAGATCGCGGCAACGCGGTCTGCGTGATCCCGTGCAAGGGCGCTGAGGCCGGGGTGCCGATTTACCAGAGCGAGGTGGCGCGCATCGCGGCAAAGCTCCCGACCGTGGACGTGATGGGCGAGCTCAAGAAGATCGTGCTCTGGTGCGCTGCGAACCCGAAGCGGAAGAAGACCGCGCGCGGAGTGATGCGGTTCGTGACCGCGTGGATGATGCGAGCGCAGCACGACTCGACCAAGAGGCCGAAGGCCAGGCGGCGAAGCGACGCGGACTACATCGCGTCAAACCTCGTCGGCCACGGTGAGTAACCCGGACAAGGGAAACGAGTGGTGGCGCGCGAAGCGTCGCCGGCTGATCGCCAGCCGGGGCGGAAAGTGCGGAAACTGTGGGGCAACCGAGCAGCTGGAGTTCGCGCACAAGAAGCCGACCGGGCTGAACGGGAGGGGCCGCGGATTCAAGGATCGCGTGCGGGACGTGATGCTGCACCCGAGGCGATACGCGCTCCTGTGCCGACCCTGCCACGACGTGATGGACGGGAGAACGGTGCGCAGAGCAGGCGAGCGGGACTGGTAGCGTGATGAACGGAGCGGAGTTAGGGGCCGCGTGGGGCCGAGTGTTCCACGTGGAACATCGGGAGGGACCGTGGAGCAGATAGGCGACGACCTGCGGGACGTGCTGGAAAACATCGCCCAGAGGGCCGACGGTTGGCCACAGTGCGGCCGGTGCTCCGTACGGGTGCCGGTGATCGAGGAAGGGCTTTGCGGCCCGTGCGCCGAAGCTGTGGCCGTTGCCGCCGACGTTACGGGGCGGCTGGCGTGGTACGTGGACAGGATGCTACGGGCGGCCGGGTTGAGCCGCCGCGAGCTGGGAGCGACCCGCGACGGGGTGCCGCCGCCGATCCGCGCGGCGCTGAAACGGTGCGCGGAGCAGGTGCAGCTGCAGAAGCTGGCCGATGGAGGCGAGGGGATCGAGGCCGGCTTTGGACTCAGCGGTCCAGCTGGTATCGGCAAGACGTTCGCGCTGGTGGCCATCTTCCGCCAGGCGACGGCGGCGAGGGTGAGTGCGCGCGTTGGCCAGATCGGGTCCGGAGCACTGAAGCAGTGGATCGCGTGGGCGACGTGGCCGGAGTGGGTGAATAGGATGCGCGTGGAGAGCATGAAGGACGGCGGGACCGACACGGTGCAGCGGTGGGTCGAGCGGTTCATCGCGGCCGAGGCGCTGGTGCTGGACGACTTGGGCGCTGAGCGCATGAAAGGCGACTACACGGACGACTGGTGTGGAAGCCTGCTCGACCTGTTGATCGATCGCAGGCACAGGGACATCAGGCCGACGTGGTACACGACAAACCTGGGGCCGGTGGACTTTGCGGAGCGGTACGGGGCTCGAATGTTCTCAAGGCTTTGCGGGGGGAACCCGATGGTTGAGATCGAGCGCGGGCCAGACATTCGGCTGGTGAAGTTATGGAGAGCCTGAGTGGCGAGCGGCCGATGGACGAGCGGCCGGTGGAAGAAAGGAGTCGGCGTCTGCGGGGATGACGACCACCTGGGGCGCCTCCACACGGGAGGAACGATGCCTGAGCGACTGACGGACGCCTATCTGCTGGCGATCATCAACACGCGCCGCGAGGACGATCAGCCGTGGCACGATCACCAGACGAAGCGGCTGGCGCGGGAGGTCTTGGACCTGCGCGCGAAGCTGGTGCGCATGGGCTACGCGGAGAACGCGGTCCGGGAGCTTGAGATTGCCCGCGAGGAAGTCGCCCGTCTGCGCGAGGACCGCGTGCGGCTGGTGGAGGCTGCGGAGCACTTCCGCTATTGCGACGTGGCTGGCAAGTCTGTCGAGTTCAGATGCGAGCGATGCGTGGAGGCCGCCCGCGTGCTGGCGGCCCACGACGCGGCGGAGAAGCCATGACCCCCGAGCGTGAGGCGCTGAGGGCGCTGGCGGAGAAGGCGCTGGGCAATCCGCCCCAAGGTATCCATCCAAGCGAAGTCCTCGCGCTCCTGACCGACCTCGCGGCGGCGGAGAAGGCGCTCGCGCGGGAAGAAGAACTCCACTCCGAGATGGCGAAGGATATTCAAGCGCACGCCTACGCTCGCGCGGACGCTGAGGCCAAGCTCGAAGCGGCGGAGCGGGAGCGGGATGCCCTGCGCAAGCTCTTGGACGAGGCGACGGAGGGCGTCGCGCACGTCAGCGGCAATCCCGAGCTGCATCTTCAGACCATCGCCCGCGCAGAGAACGCTGAGAGAATGGTTGTAGAAGCGGACATGAGAGCGAATGGTTGGCGGGAGAAGGCCATTGCCGCCGAGGCCCACGTCGCCACGCTGAGGGCGGCGCTGGTGGGGGCTGGTGCCGAGTTCGAAATGGAATCCGCACTGGTGGACGGCGACGGGTGCGCCCACCAGCCATCGGTGACGTGGACGCCTGCCGGATGGGCGACGCATCGCGCCGCCGTTGATGCGGTCCGCGCCGCCCTCGCCGCGACCCCGGCGGAGTCGCTCGCCAGAACGAAGGCGGTGCTCAGGGCGGCGGAGATATGGCACCGGACGCGGCCGAGGCTGGAGGGCACGCCCGCCGTGGTCGAACTGGACGCCGCGCTATCGGCGTGGCGGGGGAAGGCATGAGGGAGGTGATGCTCAACGATGTGTCCGACATGCAACTACGCACCGTGCGTCTGTCACCTGAGAGCCATGCTGTAGCGGGGGCCGCGCATCCGTCACCACGCGGCCGGAAGGAGCCGAGCGATGGATAGCTACGACGCGATGGCTCGGGAGTGGCTGGACGGCCTGACCGACAGCGACTTCCGGGAAACCCCAGATGGCGGCCGTCTTGTGTACGCACCAGACCTCGCCGCGCTGCTGCGCTCGGTCGCGGAGCAGGAGCGGGAGGCGTGCGCGAAGGTGGCGGCAGAGATGGCGGCAACACTCGCGCACAAGTCCATCGCCGCCGCGATCCGCGCGCGCGCAGAGGGGGCGACGGGATGAGCGGGTACGCCGATGCTTTCAGGCGCGGATTCTCAGACGGTTGGACGAAAGCCTATCGGCGCGGATTCAGCCGCAGGTTCGTGTGGGCTGCGATGTCGGTCGGAGCGTTGCTCGGCCACTTCTTCCCTCTGGGGGGCAAGTCGGGGCCGCTGGATGAAGTGCTCGACACCATCGGTTTCGCAGGATCGGTACTCGTGGCCCACTGGTGGCTTAACCGCCCCGCGCCCGTGACGCCCGAACGGGAGGACCCATGACCCGCGCTCTGGCCCTCGCCGCGCTGCTCGCCGTCGCGCTCACGTCCTGCGGGGCCGTGCTCGCCGTCAAGGGCACCACGCCCGTTACCCTCGCCGAAGGCTCCTGCGAGCGCCCGCTGAGTCCCGGCCCCGCGCAGTCGCCGATGATGGTCTGCGCCCGCGTGGACGGTACGGCGCTCATGGACTCGCTATGG
>MGUL01000014.1:26809-28901 GCA_001800005.1 Elusimicrobia bacterium RBG_16_66_12
GCGTCGCGCCGGGGAGCTACACCGTGACGGCGTGGGCGCGCAACGCGGCCGGGGCGTCGTGCTCGACCTCCATCACGCTCGCGGCGACCTCGCGGCCGTCGGCGGTGAGGCTGACGCCGTGAGCAAGGGGGATGGGGAAAGCGTAGCCCAACGGAGGGAGGATGAGATGGGAATGGATCTGGCATCAAGGCTCGCCGCGGAGCCGGTACAGGAGCAGCTATTGAAGGACCGCGTGCAGGTTCAGTTCGAGGAGTACCATGCAAAGCACCCAGATACGTTCGAGCGGCTGGCCGAGATCGTGAGCCGCTACCATCGAATGGGGCAGCGGCGCGGGATCGGGTTCTTCTTCGAGATCCTTCGGCACGAGGCCATCATGGCCCCGGATGCGGACGGGTTTCGGATGAACAACAACTTCCGCAGCCGCTACGCTAGAATGCTGGAGGCGCGATGTCCGTGGCTTTCGGGATACTTCAGATCACGGACGCTTCGAGCAAGACTGGAGGCATGATGGCCACGGAGGGGCGGGGCGGGAATCTGGTACTGAGCAGAAGGCTTGGCGGCGCGGTGTTCATCGGGCGCGGAATCATCGTCACAGTCGTTGGTCGCCAGGGGGCGAGGTTGAGCTTGCCATCGAGGCCCCAGACAACGTGGCCGTGACCCGCGACGATTTCCCGATGGAACTGCACCTCGAGTTCCAGCGCGCGAGGGAGAGCGGAGAGAGGATCGACCTGAGCGAGGCTCGCCGGCGGGCGAGAACGTCGAGAGAGGGTCGGCCATGAGGGTGCTCGTGGCGTGCGAGTTCTCGGGCATCGCGCGCGACGCCTTCATGGCGGCCGGGCATGAGGCGTACAGCTGCGACCTGTTGCCCACCGAGCGGCCGGGGCCGCATATGCGCGAGGATGCCATCGTGGCAGCGTACGAGCGGGGGCCGTGGGACATGATGATCGCGCACCCTCCGTGCACGGTGATGGCCGTGAGTGGGGCGAGGTGGTGGGAGGGGCGCGAGAAAGAGCAGCTGGCCGCGATCCGCTTCGCGATGGGGCTCGCGTGCGCGCCGATCCAAAGAATCTGCATCGAGAATCCGGTGAGCATCCTTTCGACCGCGTGGCGCGAGCCCGACCAGATCATCCAGCCGTGGCAGTTCGGGCATGAGGAGACAAAGACAACGTGCCTCTGGCTCAAGAACCTGCCACCGCTCGCCCCGACGAAGGTCATGGAGAAGCGCAACGGCAACCTCACGGCCTCGGGGCAGAACAAGCTGTCGCCTGGGCCTGACCGATGGAAGGAGCGAAGCAGGACCTACGAGGGGATCGCGCTCGCGATGGCGACCCAGTGGTCGAGGCCGCTGGCCTCTCAGCTGGAGCTGATCGCATGAGAAAGCATCTCTTGTTCCTGTGGGATTGCTACGAGGCCGTGGGCGGGTGGGGAGACTTCGTCAAGTCTTTCGACACCATACGCGAGGCGCGCGACGCCGCTGAGGGATCTGGAAAAGACTCTGCCCACATCGTGGACCGCGACGAGTCGGCCATCATGGAGCGGGGGCGGTGCCAGATGCGCGGCGGGTGGTCGTGGGAGGTGGAGTGAAGATCAACGTGAAGTGGGACGACACGAGCCTGCTCTTGCGGCTGAGGAACGGCCAGAAGCGCCTCGCCTTCGCCACGGTCAATGCGTTGAACTCAACGGCCAAGCGCGTGCAGAGGGACGAGTTCACGAACGTGCGATCCAAGTTCAGCATTCGCCTGCCACGCTTCTTCTTCGGCACCGAGGGGCGGCCTGGCGGCGTCGCAGCGAAGATCACGAAGTTCGCGCGCGTGTCCACGGGGGTGTTCTACGCCGAGGTCTCTACTGGCAAGAAGGCCAGCGAGGGCAAGCGCGGAGTTCTGCTCCCACGCTTCGAGCGCGGCGGGCTTCGCCTGCCGGGCCGGGGACGCAGTCGGGTGGCGGTGCCGATCACTGGTGGCGCGCGGCCGGGCTTGAAGCAGAAGATCGACCCCAGGTACACCTTCGCCTCGATGAACCTCACGGCCTACGTCGGCAAGAAGGCCGTTCGCCGGCCGGGGCGAAGCGGGAGCAGGGAGCGCGGGTACGGCGC
>MGUL01000014.1:28916-29774 GCA_001800005.1 Elusimicrobia bacterium RBG_16_66_12
GTTCCCGGCTTCGGCCTTGAGGGCGCGCGGTGGCTCGGCCGTCACGGCACCTTTATGGTCAAGCACACGCGCAAGCTCTCGCATGGCGGAGTGTTCGTTCGCACGGGTCGGGGGCGTGGGGACGTGGAGCTGCTATGGAAGTTTCAACCATCGGTCCCGATCGACAAGCGCCTGGGCTTCTTCAGAACGGCTCAAAGATCATGGGCGAAGTGGTATCGGGAGGAGTTCGAGAAGGAAGTGCTCAAGGCGCTGCGGTTTCACAGGTATCGGTTCGTGACATGAACACGAAGATGCGCGGAAGGCAGTACCGCAAGGGGAGGCCGATAGTTCAATGCGTGGTGTGTGGCGCGCGGTCTCAGGCGAGTCTGTGCGACCAATGCAGGATGGGGCGTGGAACGAGCGAGAACTTCTGCCTTTCAACGACGTTGCCGCGCAAGCACGATCCTCGCTGGATCGAGCGCGAGCGACTGGAGTACGAGTAATGGGTGCGCGTCGAGCCGCCGCGAAGCCACCGTCGTGTCGTCCCTCGGTCCATGATCGGCGTCAAAGGCCAGAGTGGTCTTCCGTTGCAGTGGTGGAGAGGCCCCGCCATCGAGCGCATAGCGAAACAAGCCGAGGGAACCGGCGCGCACCCGCATCAACACAGAGCGAAACGAAGGTAGTCGAGATGCGCCTGTATCCATGCGGTTCGGATGATGGCGTCTCGATCCACACCGACCACGCGCGTGACTGCATGCCAGGATACTCAACCTTCACGCGACCCGCATGGATACAGAGCGAAACGAAGCACCTTCATCCGAACCGTACAAACACTGAATGATACGAAGGTCGCCAAGAAGCATGCCATGTCAAAGGTAC
>MGUL01000015.1:0-1875 GCA_001800005.1 Elusimicrobia bacterium RBG_16_66_12
TTCCTGGGCGAGACGCCGGAGTCGCGCCTGCCGGAGATCAGGGCCCTGATGATCGCGGCGGCCTCGCGGATGGCGCCCTTTGAGCTCGTCTTCGGCGGGGTGGGGGTCTTCGAGTCCCTGGAGGACCCGCGCGTGGTCTGGATCGGCCTCGATCAGGGCGCTGCGGAGATGGAGAAGCTCGCCGGTCTCCTCGGCCGCGACGAGCCGCGGCCCTTCTCGCCTCACCTGACCCTGGGACGCCGGCGCCGCGAGCCGGCGCCGAACGGGTTCCTCGCGGCGCTGCGCGCCGAACCGGCCCTCGCTCTGCGCCGGCCCGTCGACCGCATCATCCTCTACGCCAGCCGCCCCGCGCCCTTCGGTCACGCCTACGAGATACTGTTCGAGGCGGCTGTCGGAGGTTAGGCGGCCGCGTCCTCTTCCTTCCTCTTCTTGCGGGCGGCCGTCCGGAAGGAGAGTCCCTCCTTGCCCAAGTCGGCCGTGACGGCGTCGCCGTCCTTGACCTCGCCGGACAGCAACAGACGGGCCAGGGGGTCCACCACCGCGCGGGAGATGGCTCGCTTGAGCGGGCGCGCCCCGTAGGCCGGGTCGTAGCCCTCGTGGGCGAGCCAGTCCTTGGCCGCGTCGGTCGCCTCGAGCGTCACGCGGCGCTCGGCCAAGCGCCTGCGCACCGCCTCCAGCTGGACGTCGACGATCTTCCTCAGTTGGGACTTCTCGAGGGCCGCGAACTCCAGGATCTCGTCGATGCGGTTGAGGAACTCGGGTCGGAAGCGGCCCTTGAGCTCCTCGGGCTGGGCGTTGGAGGTCATCAGCAGGATCGTGTTCTTGAAGTCGACCGTGCGGCCCTGGCCGTCGGTCAGGCGCCCGTCGTCCATGATCTGCAGCAGCACGTTGAAGGCGTCGGGATGGGCCTTCTCGATCTCGTCGAGCAGGATCACGGAGTAGGGCCGGCGCCGCACGGCCTCGGTCAGCTGGCCGCCCTCCTCGTAGCCGACGTAGCCCGGGGGCGCGCCGATCAGGCGGGCGACCGCGTGCTTCTCCATGTACTCGGACATGTCCAGCCGGATCATCGCCTTCTCGGAGTCGAACAGGAACTCGGCCAAGGCGCGCGCCAGCTCAGTCTTGCCGACGCCCGTCGGTCCCATCAGCAGGAACACGCCCGCGGGGCGGTTCGGGTCCGACAGGCCCGAGCGGGCGCGGCGCACGGCGTCGGCCACGGCCTTGACCGCGGCGTCCTGGCCGATCACGCGCTCGTGGAGCTTGCCCTCCATGCGCATCAGCTTCTGGGACTGGGCTTCCAGCAGGCGCTCCACCGGCACGCCCGTCCAGCGGCTGACGACGGCGGCAATGTCCTCCTCGCCGACCTCCTCCTTCAACAGCTGCCGATTCTTCTGTAACACGGCCAGGTCATGTTGGAGCTTCTCCTGCTTTTTGGCGATCTCGGGCACGCGGCCGAAGCGGATCTCCGCGGCGCGGGCCAGGTCGCCGGCCTTCTCGGCCTTCTTCTCGTCGGACTTCAGCTCCTCGGCCTGCTCCTTCGTCTTGCGCAGATCCTGGATGAGCGCCTTCTCCTTGACCCAGTGCGCGCGCAGCTCCTCGGACTTGGCCTTCAGGGCCTTCAGCTCCTTCTCGAGGGTCTTGAGCCTCTCCACGCTCCCGGCGTCCGTCTCCTTGCGCAGGGCCGTGGCCTCGATCTCGAGCCGGCGGATCGCGCGCTCGGCCTCGTCGAGCTCCTGGGGCATCGAGTCGATCTCCATGCGCAGGCGGCTGGCGGCCTCGTCGATGAGGTCGATGGCCTTGTCCGGCAGCTGGCGGTCGGGGATGTAGCGCTCGGAGAGGGCGGCGGCCGCGACCAGGGCCGCGTCGCGGATGCGCACG
>MGUL01000015.1:2104-6882 GCA_001800005.1 Elusimicrobia bacterium RBG_16_66_12
CCCGACCAAAGTGTGCAGCTCGTCGATGAACAGGATCACGCGGCCCTCCTGGGCCGCGACCTCCTTCAAGACGGCCTTCAGGCGCTCCTCGAACTCGCCGCGGAACTTGGCGCCGGCGATGAGAGCTCCCAGGTCCAGCGCGATGACCGACTTGTCCTTGATGCCTTACGGGACGTCGCCCGCGACGATGCGCTGGGCCAGGCCCTCGACGATGGCGGTCTTGCCCACCCCCGGCGCGCCGATCAAAACAGGATTGTTCTTGGTCCGGCGCGCCAACACTTGGATCACGCGGCGAATCTCCGCGTCGCGGCCGATCACCGGGTCCAGCTTGCCGCGCCGCGCGGCGGAGGTCAGGTCGCGCCCGTACTTCTCCAGCGCCTGGTAGGAGGACTCCGGCTCCTGGGAGGTCACGCGCTGGGAGCCGCGGACCTGGGTCAGAGCGGCGAGGGCCTTGTCGGGCGTCAGGCCCAGACGGGCGAGGATCTTGGCGGCGGCCTCGCCGTTGTCCATCAGGCCGAGAAGGACGTGCTCGACCGACACGAACTCGTCCTTCATGGCCTTCATGCGGTCTTCGGCCTTGATCAGCGTTTTTTCCAGATCGGGAGAGGCGTGCAGTTTCCCGCCGGTGACATGCGGTTTTTTAGATAGGACGCGCTCGACTTCGTCCCGCGCGGACTGGGGGTCGACCCTCGCCTTCTTGAGGATGTCGGGGACGATGCCGCCCTCCTGGGACAAGAGGGCGCAGAGCAGATGCTCCTCCGCGAGCTCTTGATGTCCGCGTTTCTGCGCGAGGTCCTGGGCGTCGGTGAAGGCCTGCTGGGTCTTGAGGGTCCAGCGGTCGGGGTTCATGCCCTATTCCCGCGCAACATTTTGACCGGAGGCGACGGCCGCCAGGTCGTCGGCGATGCGCAGCGTCTCCTCCAGCACGGCGTCGGGCGCGTCCGGAGCGCGCTCGAAACCTTCCTCCTCGTCGTCGGGACGGGGCGCGGCGCCGTGCGCGGGGGCCGTCGAGGCCGCCACCGGCGGCGCCTTGCCGTCCAGGACGGCCAGCGTGATCTCCTCGAAGGCCAGCGGCTTCAGCTTGCCGGCGACGCGCTCCTTCTTGCGCGCGGCTTGGCGGTCCTCATCGGCCTTGCGCTCGGCCAGGCGCTTGCCCTCGTTGAGCGAGAGGGTCTTGTCCTTCTTCTGCTTTTCCCAGCGTTCGAGGTCCTCGCGGATCCACTGGAACTCGCGCGAGGCGGCCACTCGTTCGGCCGAGGCCTTGGCCAGGGAGGCGATGCGCCCGTCGACCGCGCCGGCGCGGTCGATGTGGGCGGGCTCGATCTCGTCGTAGGGCAGCGCGTTCTTCTGCGAGGACTCCGTGGAATCGGAGAGGTCCCCCGCGGAGGGCAGATGGATGTCCGGCAGCACGCCGCGGTGCTGGGTCGAGCCGCCGGAGACGCGGTAGAACTTCTGCACCGTCAGCTTCAGCGCGCCGGGCTTGTAGGTTCGGTAGGCCGGCGGCAGGTACGAGTTGAGCTCCAGCACGGATTGGACCGTGCCTTTGCCGAAGGTGCTCTTGTCGCCGACGATGATGCCGCGTCCGTAGTCCTGGATCGCGGCCGGGAAAATCTCCGCGGCCGAGGCCGAGGCGCGCGAGGTCAGCACGACGAGCGGGCCGTCGTAGATCGTGGCCGTCTCGGCGTCGCTGAGGACGCGGATGGAGCCGCGCGAGTCCTGGACCTGGACGACGGGGCCGTCCTTGATGAAGAGGTCCGTCAGCGACACCGCTTCGGCCAGCGACCCCCCGCCGTCGCGGCGCAGGTCCACGACCACGGCGTCGGCCCCCCGCTTCTTGAGCTCCGCGAGAAGGCGCGCCGCGTCGCGCGTGACGCTCTTGGCGCCCTCGCCGCCGCGCATGTCCGCGTAGAAGGACGGCAGGTCCAGCAGGCCGATCTTGGAGGTGCGGCCTCCCTTGCCGTTCAGCGTGTAGAGCCGCGCGCGGGCCTCCTGATCCGTCAGCTTGATCTCGTCGCGCACGATGGTCACCACGACGCGCACCGACGGGTCCAGCGCGTCGACGGGAATCGAGCGCAGGCGCACCGTGGTCCCCTTCTCGCCGCGGATCATGGAGACCACGCGGTCGAGCTTCATTCCCACGACCTCGACGAAGGGTCCGTCTCCCTGGGCCACGGCCTCCACGCGGTCGCCGGCCTTCAGGCGTTTGTCCGCGTCGGCGGGGCCGCCGGGCACCAGGGAGACGATCTTCGCGTAGCCGTCCTCGGAGCGCAGCACCGCCCCGATGCCGACCAGCGACAGCTTCATCTGGATGTCGAAGGTCTCCTTCTGCGCGGGGGCCAGGTAGTCCGTGTGAGGGTCGAAGACGTGGGTCAGCGCGGAGAGATAGGTCTGCAGGATGTCCGCGCCGTCGTATTCCTTGTAGCTGCGCAGCAGGCGGTCGTAGCGCGTGTCCACGGTCTCCTTGATCGTGGTCTCCTTGGCGGGCTTGCCGTCCGCCGGCTTCGCAGGGGGGGCCGAGGCCTTGGTCTCGGCGGTCTTCAGGCGCGAGAGGTGCTCCAGCAGGAACTCGTGCTTGATGCGCTGGCGCCAGATCTCGGCGGCGGCCTTCGGCGTGACGGGCCAATCGGCCTCGTGCCGGTCCAGGACCACCGCCTCGTCGACGTCATAGGTGAAGCCGGCGGAGCTCAGGCGCTTGACCAGCGCGACGCGTTCCTCGAGACGTTTGATCACGCGGTCATGGATCTCATGCGCGGGGTCGATGTCGCCGTCCTTGACCCGGTCGTCGAGGGTGGTCGCGTACTTGGCTTCGAACTCGTCGATGTCCGACTTCTCCAGCAGCATGTGGTTGTAGTCGAAGCTGTCGAGATAGTTCCGCAGGAACTGCCTGGAGACGGCGTCGTCGATGGGCCTGCGGGCGTAGTGGGTCTGCTCGAGCAGGCGGCTGACCAGCTCGGCGACGATGGGCCCGCCGGGATACTTCTCGGCGGCGGCCGCGGCGGGCGCGCAGACGAGCGCGGCCGACAGCAGGGCGGAGAGGGTTCGTCGAAGAAGAGGAGAGGGGTTCATTTTTTCACCTGCGGGAGCGGCGTTGCGCGAAACGGTTCGCGAAGTCTACGTCGTTTTGGACCGCCCAGTCGAGGTCCAGCGTGTTCCGGCCCACGGTCTCGATCATGCGCGAGGCTTCTTCGGCCGTGAATCCCGCCGCGAGGAAGTCCTCGCGCAGGGCTTCACGGGTCTTTCCCGACGCGAAGACCCGGCGCCATTCGCGGACGGCGGGCTG
The DNA here is from genome assembly GCA_001800005.1 of Elusimicrobia bacterium RBG_16_66_12. GTDB lineage: Bacteria > Elusimicrobiota > Elusimicrobia > UBA1565 > UBA9628 > GWA2-66-18. Next base: position 5,385 of record MGUL01000015.1, read on the forward strand.
GTAGTCTTCGACGCGGTTGTAGTCGAAGCGGCTGACCCAGGGCATCTCCAGCGCGATGCCCTCGTCCGGGATGCGGCCGGCGACGGGGCGCGAGCGGCTGAAGGCCTGCTCGAAGTCGAGCAGGACCGGCTTGCCGTTCGCGGGGAACAGCAGGTTGCCCGGGTTCATGTCGCTCAGCCCGAAGGCGTGAGCCAGCACGGCGAGCGCGGCGCGCTGCTCGCCGCTGAGCGAGTTCGCGTAGTGATCCGGGCGGCCGGGCTTGTACTCCATGACTAGGTAGGAGTCGTCGCCGCGCTCGACGCCCGCGGCGGACGGCGCGTCGAAATACCGTCCGAAGAAGCGGCGCACCACGCGGCGCATCGCCAGTTCGTTGCGGATGATGCGCCACTCGGCGGTCTTGACCACGACGGGGGTTTTGCCCGTGGGCTCGACGGCCATGATCTTCGTGTTCAGCTTGCCCGGGTCGTCTTGATGGAGCAGGCGCCGCGGCCGGGCCGTCAGCGGGTCGTAGCCCAGGCCTTTCGCGGCCTCGGCGGATGAGACCTTGCGATCAGGGAAGGCGGCGGCCGCCGCCGGCCCAAAGGAGACCTTCGGCCCGGCGGGCCGCGCGCGGTCCGAGGCGGCGAGGGCCGCCAGGGCCGCGGCGTGACGCGGCGAGGACTCCAGGTCCTCCAGCGTCTTGGCCCACTCGGGCGAATCCGGCCCCAGCCGCCCGCGCACCCCGGACAGGAAGGCTCCGGGCTCGATGCCCGCGTCGGACGCGGCGCGCGTCATCAACTGGTCCAGGACGGCGCCGGGCCGCGCCGGCGCGACGGCGCCCGCGTCCACGATGGTCCAGCGCGCGCGCCAGTGCTGCCAGACCAGGTTGCCGGGGGCCAGGTCCGCGGTGACTCCGGCGCGCACCAGCTTGGCCGCCAACTCGGCCCAGCCTTCCTTGTTCAGGTCCGTGAAGCCGCGGGTCAGGAGCTCTCCGGCTCCCGCCCCCTCGATGAACTCCTTGACCATCACCGTTCCGTCGGGGCTGGCGGCGATCAGCCGCGCGTGCGGGATGTCCGCGTCCTTGATGGAGCGGAGAATCCCGGCCTCGTCGGTGGAGTGGGGCGGAGCTCGGAATTCGGGGCGCAGTATCTTCACCATCCAGTCGCGCTGGTTGGTCTTCCAGACGCGCGAGCCGCCCCCGTCGGACAGGGGGCGGTCCAGGGTGAGCGCGCGCCCGCCGAGGCGGACTTTCTCTCCCGCGCGGCCGGGCCAGGCCGGGATCTTGTCGCCGATCGGGATCCACGACGCGAGCGTCGACCACAGCCCGCCTTTCTTGGCCGGTGCGGCGGCGTCGAACAGCGACCGCCCCGCCGCGGAGGCCGACTCCCCGTCAGATTTTCCGGTGGTTTCCTCACCGGCCGGCGCGGCCGTTCGGGCCGGAGAGAGCCCATGCGCCTGTGTCTGGACGGGGACGGCGGAGACGGGAAGAGCGGCGGGCGCCGCGACGGGGGCGGCCAGG
>MGUL01000015.1:6907-7283 GCA_001800005.1 Elusimicrobia bacterium RBG_16_66_12
CGTCGCGAGCGGAGCCGCCGAGAGGGGCGTCACGCTCAGCGCGATGGGGGTGGGCGCGGCGTTCAGCGCGCCGACGGAAGCGCCGGGGCCTCCGCCCGGGCGGACTTCGGCGGGCAGACCGGCTTCGACCTGGCCGGCCGAGGCGGCACCGGCCAGGGCCAAGGAGAGAAGGGCCCTGAACGCGAGGGGTCTCATGACCTCCTCAATATAACAGGACTTCCCGGGGCGCGCCAGGGGAAGACGGCCTCAGGCCTTGGCGACGAGGGGCAGCATCTGGCGCAGGAGCTCGAGGGCCTGGGGCAGGTCTTTATAAGGGATGCGCACGCCCTTCTTGGAGGGGCCCTTGTATTCGGGCTCGTCGACCCACTCGCGCAGG
>MGUL01000015.1:7318-8422 GCA_001800005.1 Elusimicrobia bacterium RBG_16_66_12
GCGGGCGACCAGTTCGACACCCATCTTCTTGGGCCAGCGGGCCAGCTCCTGGTCCTCCAGGGCGGAGGGCTCGGCGGGAAGCTTGGCGAGGGTCTCGATGGCCAGCGGCAGGAGCCGGGAATTCAGGGTGATGCCGGACTTGGTGGGCCCGGAGTAGGTCTCGCCGGTGACGAAACGCCGGATGGAGCCGTACTTATGTCCTTTGAACTCGTCGACGTAGAACTTGAGCACCCCTTCCTCGCCCAGGGCGATCTCTCCGAGCTCTTTCAAGGGCTTGAATTCGCGTGTTTCGGCCATGCGCGAATACTAGCAAAATCAGGGGCTTGACCGCTCCGAGGCCGGCCCCTATACTTCGTGGCGATGGTCTATCTGCTGACCGGCGTCCTGATCTTCATCAACGCGTTCTTCGTGCTGATCGAGTTCGCGCTGATGCGGGTGCGCCCGGCGCGCGTCGAGGTGATGGCCCGCAAGGGAAACCCGCGCGCGCTGGCGGTGCAGGAGATCCTGGGCCGCTTCGACGAGTACCTGGCGGCGCTGCAGCTGTGCATGACGGTGATCGCGCTGGCGCTGGGGGCCGTGGCCGAGCCGGTGATCGCGGAGCAGCTGCGGGTGCGTTTCGCTTCCTGGGCGGGCTCGCTGCCGCCGTCCTGGCTGAGGATGTTCTCCTTCTTCGTGGCGGTTTCCTCGCTGGCGGTCGTCGAGATCATCCTGGCCGAATTGATCCCGCGGGCGGTGGCCATCCACTACGCGGAGCCGATCGCGATCTACGGAGCGCGGCCCCTGCGCGCGCTGACGCAGTTCCTGAGGCTGCCGATCCGGTTCATGACCGCCTGCTCCAAAGGGCTGTTGGCGCTCTTCGGGCTGAAGCCGGCGGCGGAGGCGGAGCACTCGGTGTCGGTCGACGAGATGCGGGTGCTTATGGGCGAGACTCACGAGAAGGGGGCGATGCCGCTGGAGCGTCTTCTCCTCCTTGAGAATCTGTTCGATTTCGCGACGGCGAAGGTCTCGGACGCGATGCGGCCGCGGGAGAGGATATCCTTCCTTTCCCTCGAACGGCCGTGGGCGGAGAACCTGGCGCTGATCCGGAGCAAGCGCTTCACGCGG
>MGUL01000015.1:8451-12333 GCA_001800005.1 Elusimicrobia bacterium RBG_16_66_12
TCGGCTATGTACACCTCAAGGACCTGATCCTCAAGGACGGGGGGGCGGAGCCGGACCTCCGGAAGCTGCGTCGGGACATCTTCGAGGTGACGGATGGCGAGCCGCTGGAGAAGCTGCTGAAGACGATGCCGGCCAAGGGCATCCACGCGGCGATCGTGCGGGATGCGGCGAAGCAGGTGTCTGGGATATTGACCCTGGAGGACATCGTCGAGGAGCTGATCGGGGAGGTACACGATGAGTTCGACAAGCCGAGTTCCTGGGATTCCGGGGGGCTGTTCTCGCGTTCAGCGGTGGAGGCGAACCTCCCGACGGGGGACCGGCGGACGGCGGTCCGCCATCTGCTGGCGAAGCTGAAGGCCCTGCGGCCGTCGCTGGACGCGGAGGGGGCCTTCACGGCGGTGTGGGACCGGGAGCTGAAGTTCGCCAGCGCGGTAGGGCGCGGGGTGATGGTGCCGCACGCGCGGCTTTCGGGTCTGGGGGAGCCGTTGATCGCGGTGGGACGCTACGCGAAGCCGGCGCCGTTCCCGACGCCGGACGGGGTGGCGGTGCGGCTGGTGTTCCTCGTCCTGAGCCCGGCGGAGACGCCGATCATCCAGTTGAAGATCCTGCAGCGCATCGCGTCGCTGGTCACCAACGAGAACATCCGGCGCAAGCTGTGGCGAGCCAAGACGGACGAGGCGCTGTTCACGCTGCTCAGCACGGCCGACACCCTTCTCGCATCCTGAATCACCGATCAGACCGATCCTCCGCCGTGCGGTGAGAGCACACATACGACGATACGGTCGAGCCCCCCAAAAAGTTCCATCTGCTATACTGCAATCGGCCGCTTCAAGGAGGCTGAAATGAGGATACTGTTCATCGTCATGGCCGCGGGGCTGATGTCCGGCTGCCCCGATAAGCCCCCCGTGCCGCCGCAGAAGGCTCCGGCCGCGCAGGCCGACAACGCCGCCACCCAATATGTCGGCGGCCTCAAGAACGACCTCGACCAGGCCAAGAAGACCGCCGCCGCCGCGACCGACGCCATCAAGGCCCGCGAGGCCGAGGCCGCCAAGCAGCCCGACCCTCAGTGATCACCAACTCCTCCTGGGCCGTGGATCTGGGCTTCGACGGGGCCAGCTTCGTCGTCTCCGGCATGAGAATCTGGCCGCTGACCGCCTTCCTCGGCCTCTGGCTGTGCGGCTGGACCGCAGGGGAGCTCGCCGCCCTGCGCTCCTTGATGGCGGCCTCCACCCCCGCCTTCGGCTCCGTGTTCCTGATGGTCTGGCTGATCGGCTGGACCTTGGGCGGCCTCTTCGCCTGGGCCGTGTTCCTCTACAGCATCGCCGGCCGCGAGGTCGTCATCGTTGGGCCGGGGCGCCTGCGCCTGCGTTGGGAGGTCTTCTCTCTCCGCTGGACCCGCGAGTACGCGGCGGAGACCATCCGCGACCTGCGCGTCAAAGAGGCGCAGCCTCCGCGCCCGGGCCGCGTCGCCCTCGGCGCCATGTCCGCTCTCACGTTCAGTCATCCCGGCGGCAACGTCGTCTTCGGCATCGGCCTGACGCCGGAGAAGGCCGCCGGCCTGCTGCAGGCCATCCGCGGCCGCGGGGCCCTTCCCGACTCGGCTTTCGCCAAGTCATGAAGGTCTGTCCGAACTGCGCCAAGGACTCCGCCGAGGGATCCGCCGAGTGCGGCTTCTGCGGACTCGTCTTCGCCAAGTGGCGCGACCCCGCCTCGAAGCCCGTCTCCCGTGAGGTCGTCTCCGTCTCCATGAATGCCAGCATCGACCCGCTCCTCTGGGGCGGGGCCGCCGTCCTCGCGGGGGCGCTCTTCCTGGTCCGCGGGCCTCTGCGCCGGGCCTTCTTCCTCCTGGACGGCGCCGACCTCATCATCCACGAGGCGGGCCATCCCATCTTCGGCACATCGGCCGCTACGCCGCCGACGCCCGCGCCCAGGACCTGCCCCTGGTGGGGGGAGGCGTCCACGACTGGACCTATCTGCTGGACACCGTCGGCCTGCTCACCCACGACATCGGCGTCGGCCGGACCTTCGACTTCATCGGCTGCGCGCTGATCGCCTATGCGGTCGTCCGCTTCATCCGCATGCCTGCCCGCGTCAGCGCGGAGAACCCGGCGGGGTGAAGAGTCACTCCTTGGGCGGCGCCTTCATCTTCTCCCAGGGCTTCTTCTTGTCGAAAGGCTTCTTCGGCCACGGCTCCTTGCCGGCGGCGGAGGGCTTCTTGGCCCAAGGCTTCTTCGCGGGGTCGAAGGGTTTCTTTTCCCAGGGCTTCTTCTCCCATTTTTTCGCGGGAGGCGCGGCGGGAGAGTGCGAGGGTGCGGCGTCGCGGCGATCGGGGGCGGGCGCGCCGGCGGCGGCACCGCGGCGGTCCTTGCCGGAGCGGCGCTCGACGAAGCCGGGCTTGGCGTCGGCCGGCCTCGGGGCGAAGTCGCGCTTGGGGGCGAAGCCGGGCCGAGCGCCCGCGGGCCGCGGCGTGAAGTCGCGCTTGGGCGCGGGGCCCTTCTGCGGGCGGCCCGAGACGACGAAGATCTTGCGGTCGCCGACGAACGCGCCGTTGAGCTTCTCGACGGCCGCCTTGGCCTCGGCGTCGGTGGACATCTCGACGAAGCCGAAGCCCTTGGGCCGGCCCGTCTCTCGGTCGAGGATGACCTTCGCGCTCAGGACCTTACCGCACGCGGAGAACAGGCGGGCCAGGTCCTCCTTGGTGGTCTTGTAGGGGAAGCCGCCGACATAGATGTTGTTCGCCATGAAGGCATTGTACGATTTTTACTATATTAGATCTGCGAAACACGGTCATGGACACCAAGAACATCGTTATCTGCGACGACGACGCCACCCTGACCTACATCCTTCAGCACATCCTGGGCAAGAGGAAGGAGTTCAAGGTCTCGCTGGCCGCCAACGGCGAGGACGGCTGGTTGTTGATTCGGGATTCGCGGCCCGTCCTGCTCATCCTCGACTTGGACATGCCCGTCAAGGACGGCCTGTCGGTCCTGCGCGACCTGAAGGGGATGCCGCCTCCTCGTCCCTACACCATCGTCCTTTCGGCCAATGAGAGCCGCGACATCCAGGACGAAGCGAAGTCCCTGGGGGCCGACGAGGTCATGAGCAAGCCGTTCAAGCCGTCCGACCTTCTGGCGAAGGTCGATGATCTGATCGCGAAGGGGAAGATCTGATGGCCAAGACCGATTTCAACGCGCGCCAGGCCAAGCTGGGCGAGGTCCTCGTCCGCATCGGGGTCATCGGCGCCGAGCAGCTCGCGACCGCCCTCAAGCAGACGGACGCCGACCAGAAGAACCTCGGCCAAGTGCTGGTCGCGATGGGATTCGCGACCGAGGACCAGATCCTGAAGGCCGTCGGCATGCGCCTGGGTATCCCCTACTTCCTGACCTTCGAGGGGATGCTGGAGCCCGACGCGGCCAAGCTCGTTCCCGAGTCCGTGGCCCGGCGCTGTCTGGCCGTGCCCGTCTTCAGGAGCGAGGACAGCATCACGCTGGGCATGGTCAACCCCGTCGACTTGGAGGCCATCGACGAGATCGCCCGCCTGACGGGACTGCGCGTCCAGCCGGTCATGACGACGCTGGCCAATCTCTTCAAGTCTTTCTCGGAGGCTTACGGGGCCCGCCCGGCCGGGCCGGACGCCCAGACCGGAGGGGCGCAGGCGAAGGCCGCCGAAGCGCCGGAGAGCGAGAAGGGCGTCATCGAGACGGTCGAACTTTTCTTCCAGGACGCGCAATCGCGAGGGGCCAGCGACATCCACGTCGAGCCGGAAGAGAAGTCCCTGCGCGTGCGCTATCGGGTCGACGGGATGATGCAGGAGGCCAAGGTCTTCCCGAAGGAGCAGGAATCCTCCATCATCGCCCGCATCAAGATCATGGCGAAGATCGA
>MGUL01000015.1:12406-19818 GCA_001800005.1 Elusimicrobia bacterium RBG_16_66_12
GCGTCTCGACTCTGCCCACGGTCCACGGCGAGAAGGTCGTGCTGCGCCTGCTGGACTCGTCGAAGGGAGTCAAGAAGCTCGCGGCCCTGGGTCTGGGAGAGAAGGTCCTGTCGTCGTTCGAGAGCGCGATCCGAGCCCCGAACGGCATGGTCCTGGTCACCGGCCCGACGGGAAGCGGCAAGACCACGACCCTCTACGCCGCCATCGCCGAACTCAACAAGCCGGAGCTCAACATCGTCACGCTCGAGGACCCCGTCGAGTACCGTCTGGAGCACGTCAACCAGGTGGAGATCTTCGCGCGCATCGGGCTGACCTTCGCGTCGGGATTGCGCTCCGTGCTGCGCCAGGACCCCAACATCATCCTGGTCGGCGAGATCCGCGACCGGGAGACGGCCGAGATCGCCGTGCAGGCCTCCATCACCGGGCACCTCGTCTTCAGCACCCTGCACACCAACGACGCCGCCTCTTCCATCCACCGCCTGATGAACATGAACGCGGAGCCCTTCCTGCTGGCCGCGGCCCTGCGGGGGATCATGGCCCAGCGCCTGCTGCGCAGGCTTTGCGCCAAGTGCCGGCGTCCGCACAAGCTGACGGCGCCCGAGCGGGAGTCCCTCGGGGCCTTGGCGAAGGGCGTGGAGGACACGATGGAGGCCGTCGGCTGTTCCGACTGCTTCAAGACGGGCTATGCCGGCCGTCTCGCCATCCACGAGTGGCTGCCCATCACGCGGCCCATCCGCGAGCTCATCCTCAGGAACGCCTCGACGGACGCCTTCCTGGACGCCGCGCGCCGCGAGGGGATGAAGACCCTTCAGGAGTCGGCCTTGGAGCATGCCGCGGCGGGGCGCACCTCCCTGGAAGAAGTCTTCCGCATGACGCGCGAGGACGCGGCCTGATGGCGCTTTTCCGGTTCAAGGCCATTGACGCCGCGGGCAAGACCGTCGCGGGCGAGTCCAGCGCCGAGAACGTCGACGAATTGACCCGCATCCTCGAGAAACAGGGTCTCTTCCTGATGGAAGGCAAGCCCGTCCTGCGCGACGAGGCCGGGACCGCGCCGGCCGCCGCGGGCGGCAAGCCCTCTTCCGGGGCGCTTGTCGTGGCGAAGCGCAGCGACAAGGTTCCCCTCAAGGCGGTCGCTCTTTTCACCGGCCAATTGGCGATCATGGTCCGCTCGGCCCTGCCTCTGATGGAAGCCCTCGAGCTGCTGGCCGCGCAGGAGATGGACCCGACCTTCAAGGCCGTCATCCGCGACGTCTCCCGCAACGTGCGCGCGGGCCTGGCGATGTCCGCGTCCATGTCCCTCTACCCTTTCGTCTTCGACGAGGTCTACATCAGCCTGCTGTCCGCGGGCGAGGCGAGCGGCAAGATGCCCGAGATGCTCGACCGCATCGCGGCCCATCTGCAGTTTCGGATCAACCTGACCGAGAAGGTCCGCTCGGCCCTGCTCTATCCCTCGATCGTGATCGCGACCTCCATCGCGGTGGTGGCCTTCCTGGTCCTCTTCATCCTGCCGACGTTCATGGAGGTCTTCTCCCAGTTCGACATGGCCTTGCCCCTGCCGACGCGCGCGCTCATCCTCGGCAGCGAGCTGGCGCGGCGCTGGTGGTTCCTCCACATCGCGCTCATCGTGATGGTCTGGAGCTACGTGAGACGGTGGCTCGTCGACCCGCTCCACACGAGGGTCGTCCACTCCGCCCAGCTCGACATCCCGTACCTCGGGCCGCTGATCCGCAACATCGTGATGACCCGCATCCTGCGCACCCTCGGCGCGCTCGTGGAGGCCGGCGTGCCCATCATCCGGTCCCTGCACCTGGCCAGCGACAGCGCGGGCAACCTGGTCTTCCGCGATAAGCTGTCTCAGGTCAAGGAGAGCGTGGCCCAGGGCAAGGGATTGGCCGCCTCGCTGGGGGGGGACTTGTACGTGCCCGCGACGGTGATTGGGATGATCGCGACCGGCGAGAAGACGGGCACCATCCCGGAAGTGCTCAGGAAGGTCGCGGACTTCTACGAGGCGGAGACGGACTCCGCGATCCGCAATCTCTTCTCCGTCATCGAGCCGATCTTCGTCGTCGTGCTGGGAGTCTTGGTCGGAGGGATCGCGATTTCCATCCTCCTGCCGATCTTCCAGCTCTCCGAAGGGTTCCAGTGAGTCGAGGCTTCATCCTCATCGAAGCCTCGATCTCCTACATCGTCCTGTCCCTGGCCCTGGTCGCCCTCGTGCCGATGTTCATCTTGTCGATGCGGGCCAACAAAGCCTCCGAGAAGGTCGCCGTGGCGACCCACCTCTGCCAGGAGCTCCTCGAGGAGGTCCGCCTTCACCGCTGGGACGAGGCGACGCCGGCGCCCGCGGTCCATATCGCCGCGGGCGGCGCGCTCGGCGTCGACGCGGGGGAGACCGCGTCGGACAAGAGGACCTTCGATGACGTCGACGACTTCGACGGCTGGACCGAATCGCCCCCCCAGGACCCCGTGATGCGTCCGTTGACGGCCTTCGCGACCTACTCCCGCTCGGTCACGGTCGGATATCTGAACGCGAGCTTCCAGCCGGCCGGCGCGCCGACGGACCTGAAGCGGGTCGCCGTCTGCGCCTCGGCGCCCAAACTGATCCCGATATGCCTCGACACGATCCTCGCCAACCGCTGAGACCGGCCTCGCCGCGCGGGGGCTTCACCCTCATGGAGCTGATGATGGGCGTCGCCATCGCCTCGGTCCTGGCCCTGGTGGTCTCCGGAATCTTCAAGGCGGGCATCCTGACCTCCCGCTACAGCCTGAGCCAGACCCGGATACTGTCCGAGGCGCGCGCGGCCCTGATCGGGACGGGCAGGATCAAGGGCGTGCTCTGGCAGGCGCAGGAGGGCTCATCCTTCATGACGCTGTCCTCCACCTCCTTGGCGGTCGGCTACGCGAGCGCCGCCTCCATCAGCTTCCGGCTCTCGGGCCGGGACCTGCTCCAGAGCCAGTTGGGCGTGGACCAGAAGGTGACCACCGGCATCTCCTCGATGACCTTCAGCTATTACAACCTGGACGCGGCGGGACGCATCATGGAGTCCACGGCCGCGGCCTCCGCGGCGATGGTCACGGCCGCGGTCGTCCTTCCAGGGGAGCGGGGCAAGAGCTACCCCTTCTTCACGGGCGCGTCGCTGCGCGGCAAGCCGTGAGAGTCCCGAAGGCCCTGCGCGGCACGCGCGGCTCCGGGCTCATCTTGAGCCTGATCGCGCTGACGGCCTTCTCCATGATGGCGGTCGTCGTCTACCGCGTCACCCGCGCCCAGGTCCGGGAGTCGCTCCAGGTCAAGCGTCAGGCCCAGGCCCAGGCCTTGGCCGAGGCGGGGCTCGAGGTCGCACTCAACCAGCTCTACATCAACCAGTCCTGGGCCGCGGGGTATACGAAAGCCTCCTTCGGCGGCGGGAGCTTCACCGTGGCCGTCTCGACCGACAGCCCTCCCTGGATATCCGTCTCGGGCTACTCGGCTGCGATCCCCGGCTTCGGCAGCGTGGCGCGCTCAGCGCGGGCCCGGGCGGCCTACTCGGTCTCCACCGGCGCGGTCGTGGGCGCCGGCGGCGGCTACGCGATGATGGCCCAAAGCGAGGCCGCCTCCTACGGGACGGTGAACTCTTACAGCTCGACCATCAACCCCGACCCGGCCGTGTTCGACTCGAACGCGAACGTCTGGTCCAATGCCGCGGTCCTCACCACGGCCGGAGCCGTCCGCATCTACGGCAACGCCTACTACTACAGCGGAACGGCCCCGAGCGCGGCGACCGTGTCCGGCAGCGTGGCGAAGTCCACCTACACCCAGACCTTGCCCGCCAGTTCCGCCTGCGCCGCGATCAAGATCACGAACGACAACACCACGGGGCTCTCGCCCCAGAGCTATTACAACCCCGGCACCAAGGACGTCGCCATCCCGGCGGGCATGACCGCGACGCTGGCTCCCGGCAACTACTATTTCCGCCGGCTCACGGTGAACGGGGTCTTGAACGTCAACACCTCGACGGGCGGCACGGCGAACATCTGCGTGTCGAGCTACATCAGGGCCAACGCCGGCTGTCAGTTCAACAACCTTGGGAAGATCCCGGCTCGGCTGATGATCTACGGCGACGGCGCGAACACCACCCACAACTTCCGCTGCGGCACGCCCCTTCACGCCAAGATCCTGGACAAGAGCTCGACCCTGGAGATCGACCAGACCGTCTACGGCCGGGTCACGGGGAACAGGACCCGCGTCCGAGCCGGGGCCGTCCTGCACTTCGACACCGAGGCCTCGGCCGCGACGGTGACGGGCGTGAGCGCGGCCACGGGGACCTGGACGGCGGGCTTCGACAGGCTGTAGGCCATTTGGTACCATCCTGGGGTGGACAGCCAAAACGGTCGGTTTTTGCGCGCGTGCCGCGGCCGGTCCGTGGACGCGACCCCGGTCTGGTTCATGCGCCAGGCGGGGCGCTACATGGAGGAATACCGCAGCCTTCGCAAGAAGCACTCCATCTTGGAGCTGGCCAAGACCCCGGAGCTGGCCTGCGAGGTCACCCTGCAGCCCATCCGCCGCTTCCCGATCGACGCGGCCATCCTCTTCGCCGACATCCTGCTGCCCATCGAGCCCTTGGGACTGAAGCTGAGCTTCTCTCCCGGCCCGACGATCTCCAACCCGGTGCGCACCGACAAGGACGTCGCGGCCCTGCGCGAGGCGACCGCGGCCGCGGAGCTGGGCTTCGTCTACGACGCCGTGCGCCTCATCCGCCGCGAGCTGGCAGGCAAGGTCCCGCTCATCGGTTTCGCCGGTGCGCCCTACACCGTGGCCAGCTACATGGTCGAGGGCGGGCCGTCCAAGAACTACCAGCGCGTGAAGGGCATGATGACGGACCGCCCGGACCTGTGGAACAAGCTGATGCTGAAGGTCCGCCGCGTGACCGCGGAGTACCTGAAGGCGCAGGCTGCGGCCGGCGCGCAGGCCCTGCAGCTCTTCGACAGCTGGATCGGAGACTTGTCTCCCGATCAATATCGCCGTTACGTTCGCCCTCACTCGGCCTGGGTTCTTAAGGAAATCTCCAAGTGCGGCGTGCCCGTCATCTCCTTCGGCACGGGGACGAACGGTTTTCTGGAGGATTTCGCCGAGGCCGGAGGGGATGTCATCGGCGTGGACTGGCGGATCGATCTTGACGCGGCGAGAAAACGTCTCGGCAAGAGGCCGGTCCAAGGGAACCTCGATCCCGTCCTGCTTTTCTCGAATAAGAAAGTCCTTAAAGCGGCCGTGAAGGACGTCTTGGATCGCAACGGCGGACGCAAGGGGCACATCTTCAACCTGGGTCATGGAATACTTCCCACCACGCCGATCGACAACGTGGAAGCAGTCGTGAATTGGGTCCACGAGCTGAGCGCGCGATGAGGCCCGGGCGTTCGGCTCACCCGCCGCGGAAGGTCGTCGTCATCGGGGCCGGCATCACCGGCCTGACGGCGGCGCGCGAGCTGGCCCGCGGGCGCGCCGAGGTCGTCGTGCTGGAAGCCGCGCCGCGCATCGGCGGCAAGGTCCGCACGGAGCTCGTGGGCGGCGCCGTCGTCGAGACGGGGCCGGACAGCTTCGTCACGCTGAAGCCCGAGATGCTGGAGCTGGTCAAGGAGCTGGGGCTGCAGGACGAGCTCGTCTGCACCGCCCCGGACCCGACGGTCAGCATCTTCAAGGGCGGCCGTCTGGTCCCCCTGCCCGCGGGGATGAACCTGGTCTCGCCCACGAAGCTGCTGCCCTTCGCGTTCTCGACGCTCTTCTCGATGCGGGGAAAGCTGCGCATGGCGCTCGAGCCGCTGATCTCCGTCGGCAGGGGCCTGGAGGACGAGTCGCTGGCCGATTTCGCGCGCCGCCGTCTCGGCGCCGAGGCCTTGGACGTCCTGGTCGGTCCCATGCTGGCCGGCATCTACGCCGGCGACCCGGAGAAGATGAGCATCAAGAGCACCTTCCCTCAGCTGCTGGACATGGAGAAGCGGGGGGGGCTCGTGAAGTCGATGTGGCTGGGGGGCCCCGAGCGCGCGCGGCGCGAGGGCATCACCACCTTCATGACGATCAAGAACGGCCTCTCCCGCGTGATCGACGCCCTGGCGCGCTCCCTGCCCGCCGGCACGGTGCGCACCGACTGCCCGGCCCAGGCCGTGCGCCGCCGCGGCGGCCGCTGGGAGGTCGTGACCCCCCAGGGGATATTCGAGGCCGACGCCATCGTGGCGGCCGCGCCCGCTCCCGCCCTGGCCGACGCGGTCGAGGGGTTCGATCCAGAGCTGGCGATCCGCCTGCGCGAGATCCCGTTCGTCTCCACGGCCACGACGACTCTGATCTACGAAGCGGCGACCTTCCCGAAGCTTCCGAAGGGCTTCGGCTTCCTGATCCCGCGCGAGGCCGGCTCGATGCTGTCGGCCGCGACCTATTCCTCCAGCAAGTTCCCGGCGCGCTCGCCGCAGGGCAAGGTCGTGATCCGCGCCTTCGTCGGGGGCGCGGGACGCGAGGAGCCCGCCGAGGGCCCGCTGATGCGCATCGAGGAGCGGGTCCAGGAGGAGCTCCACGACGTGCTCGGCGTCAAGGGCGTCTCGCCCATCGCGGCCAAGACCGCCCGGTGGATCAAGGGCAACCCGCAATACAACGTCGGACACGCGCGGCGCCTGGAACGGCTGGGCTCCTGCCTGAGGGGGCATCCCGGTCTGATCCTGGCCGGCTGCTCCTACTGGGGCGTCGGCCTGCCCGACTGCGTGCGTTCCGGCCGCCGCGCGGCCGAGTTCGCTTCATCCGCGCGTTCCGGGAGGGAACATGACACAGCTCGCGCTGGACTCGCTTAGTCTCCTCATCGCGCTCGGCTTGGGCGCGGCCATCGGCCTGGAGCGGGAACTCTCCGACAAGGCCGCCGGCCTGCGCACGAACATCCTGATCTGCGTGGGCTCCTGTCTGTTCTCCATCCTCTCGCGCGAGGTCGCCCAGGGCGTGCCGGGCGCGGACATCACGCGCCTGGCCGCGCAGATCATCACGGGCATCGGCTTCCTCGGCGCGGGGGCCATCATGCGCGAGGGCGAGCACGTCACGGGCCTGACCACGGCGGCCACCATATGGGTCGTCTCGGCGATCGGCGTGTCCGTGGGCTTCGGTCATTATGCCCTCGGCGCGGCCACGGCGGTCATCACGCTGGTCGTTCAGGCTGTTTTCTCGCACCTCGACGCGCTGATCGACGAGCTGCGTCAGCGGCACACCTTCCGCATCGTTTCCAACCTTGACGATGAGGGTCTTGAAGAAATCAAGACCATCTTCCGCGTGGCGGACGTGAAGGTCCTGCGCCGCAAGCTGATGAAGAAGGCCGGCTTCTACTATAGCGAGTGGTACGCCTCCGGCCCGCGCCTGGAGCAGAAGGACGTCGTGCGCAAGCTGCTCGACAACAAGCACGTCCGGG
>MGUL01000015.1:19852-24730 GCA_001800005.1 Elusimicrobia bacterium RBG_16_66_12
GGTCCAGGCGGCCCTGAAGGACCTGGGCCAGCCGGGCTACCGCTGGGACCAGGTGCGCAAGGCGGTCTTCGGCCAGGCGGTCGCCTCCTACGACATGGTCGGCGTGCTGCCCGTCGACGTCCGCAAGGCCCTCGGCGAGAAGGCTCCCATCCTGTCGCTGGCGGAGAGCCGCGTGGATTCCTCCGCGGACGCGCGCGCCTACAAGGCCCTCCTGGACCTGCCCGGCGGCGGGACCGTCGAGACCGTGCTGCTGCGCCCCAGCCCCACGCGCTGGACCGCCTGCATCTCCTGCCAAGTCGGCTGCGCGGTCGGCTGCACCTTCTGCGCGACCGGCCTGATGGGCCTGACCCGCAATCTCAGCCCGGAAGAGATCTCGGACCAGGTCCTGTTCTGGCGGCAGTACATGAAGAGGATGGGCCAAGGCGCGCGTCTGGACAACGTGGTCTACATGGGAATGGGCGAGCCCTTCGCCTGCTACGAGCAGGTCTCGGCCAGCCTGAAGACTTTGATGGACCATAAGCTCTTCGGCATCGGAGCCCGGCACATCTCGGTGTCCACCTCGGGCGTAGCACCCCGCATCGAGGATTTCGGCCGCGACTTCCCGCAGGTCAACCTCGCGATCTCCCTGCACGCCGCCGACGACGAGCTGCGCGCGCGCCTGGTCCCGATGAACAAAGCCTATCCGCTGGCGAAGCTCGCGGACGCGCTGAAGAAATACCTGGCGATGACGAATCGCAAGCTCTTCTTCGAGTATGTGCTGCTCAAAGGGGAGAACGACCGCCCTCAGGACGCCGCGGCCCTGATCGCCTGGCTCAAAGGCTTGGGGCCGCTCCCCCTCCTGCACGTCAACCTGATCGTCTTCAACCAGACGGACACGCCGCACCAGCCGACGGATTCGCGTGACGCCCGCAGCTTCCAAGAGAAGATTCTGAGCGCCGGACTCAAAGCCACCGTCCGACAGAACCTGGGGTGCGACATCGGCGGGGCCTGCGGACAATTGGTAGTATTGGGGAACCCCGCATGAACGACGATCTTCATCCCGTTGCCCAGCCTCGCGACATGAAGGATCGTCCTTCGCGGGCGCGCTACGACAAGGTCAAGACCGGTCTCGACTTGAAGTGGCGGCGCCGCGCGCCCCAGGCCGAGCGCATCATGCGCGAGGTCGTCGACGCCCTCTGGGACGCGTTCGGGGGCAGCCCATGGCTGAGGTGCGGACTCTGGGTCGTCCAGCCCGACGGCAAGGCTTTCCAGCCCGGTCCCGCGCGCCCCGAGCCGGCCCCGGCCGCGGTCCCGCTCGACGGCCCGCGCGGGGAGACCCTTTCCTCGGGACTGTCGCGCAACGCCGCCGAGGGGGGCGAGCACGCCCTCTACGTCCCGATCCTGGACAAGAACGCGAAGACCTGGGCCGTCTGCGAGGTCCGCTCGCCCGCCCCGTTCGACGACATGGACGCGCGCTGGATCGAGCGGCTCTTCAAGATCTTCCAGAGCATCGACCGCCCGGGGCTTCCGCCGCTTGCCTGACGCCATTTGGAAATACTGTTGCGTAGAATAACCGCGCTGAAGTTTCAAAACAAAGGCGGAGAAAGCTGATCTGATATGAGACAACGAACAGGGACGCGCGCCGGCGGAGTCGGCCTCATCCTTCTCGCGGCGATGGCGGCCCTCCAGAGCCGCGCCGCGGCCCTAGACCCTCAGGATTTCGCCCAGAACTGCGCGAACTGCCACACCATCGGCGGCGGCCGGTTGACGGGCCCGGACCTCAAGGACGTCTCCAAGCGCCGGAGCAAGGATTGGATTCTCAAGTTCGTCGCCGACCCCAAGAAGATGCTCGAGGGGGGCGACCCGACGGTCGTCGAGCTGTACAAGAGCTACAACAACGTGCTGATGCCGACGGTGGCCGGCATGACCGCCGCTCGCGCGGAGCAGCTGCTCGGCCTCATCGACGAGGAGTCGCGGCTCGAGAAATCCCGCTTCGCGGGATCGCAGCTGATCAACCGGCCCCTCCTTCCCAGCGATGTCGCGGACGGCAAGGCCCTGTTCCTGGGGCGCAAGCCGTTGAAAAACGGCGGCCCCTCCTGCGTCTCATGCCATTCCGTCGGCGGCATGAGCGGGCTTGGAGGAGGGTTCCTCGGGCCGGACCTGACGGGGGTCTTCGCGCGGGTGGGAGGGGAGAAGGCCTTGGCCGCGTGGATGGTCTCGCCCGTCTCGCCGACGATGAAGCCGGTGTACGCCGCCAGGGCCATGGACCCTCAGGATATCCTCCCCTTGGTCGCTTTCCTTAAAGACGCGGCCCAGCGGGGACGCCCCGCCGACTCGATCGCCCGCCTCGCGTTCCTCATCATAGGACTGCTCGGGGCGGCCGCGATGTTCGTCGTTTTCGACTCGATCTGGGGCGGACGCCTGCGCTCCGTGAGGCGGTCATTGGTCAATAAGACGATTCTTTCGGAGGATCACGATGGCTGACGTTGCAAACCCCTGGATCAAGGATGAGAGCCGCCCCGAGCTCCGCTCGTGGGAGGAGTTCTATCGCAACCGCTGGCAGCATGACAAGGTCGTGCGCAGCACTCACGGAGTCAACTGCACCGGCGGCTGCACCTGGAACATCCACGTCAAGGACGGCATCGTCACCTGGGAGATGCAGGGGCTCGACTACCCGCTGATCGACCCCAAGCTTCCGCCCTACGAGCCGCGCGGCTGCCAGCGCGGGATCTCTTATTCGTGGTACCTTTATAGCCCCCTGCGCGTGAAGTATCCCTACATCCGGGGGGTCCTGCTCGATTTCTGGAAGAAGGCCAAAACCGCGCACGCCGACCCCGTGGAGGCTTGGAAGTCCATGGTGGAGGACCCCGAGACGCGCCGGCGTTGGCAGCGCGCGCGCGGCAAGGGCGGTTTCCGCAGGACCGATTGGGACACAGCTCTCGAGATCATGGCCGCCGCCAACATCTACACGATCAAGAAGCACGGCCCCGACCGCATCGCGGGCTTCTCCCCGATCCCGGCGATGTCCATGGTCAGCTACGCCGCCGGAGCGCGCATGCTCCAGCTGATGGGCGGCATCTCGCTTTCGTTCTACGACTGGTACTGCGACCTGCCCAGCGCCTCTCCCGAGACCTGGGGCGAGCAGACGGACGTCAACGAGTCCGCGGACTGGTTCAACGCCAAGTTCCTGGCGGTGATGGGCTCGAACCTGAACATGACCCGCACGCCCGACTGCCATTTCGCCGCCGAGGCGCGGCATAACGGCTCCAAGATGGTGGTGTTCTCCCCCGATTTCAACCAGGTCGCCAAGTACGCCGACGAATGGATGGCCGTCAACGCCGGGCAGGACGGCGCCTGGTGGATGGCCGTCAACCACGTCATTTTGAAGGAGTTCCACCACGAGAAGAAGACGCCCTATTTCCTGGACTACGCGGCGCGCTTCACGGACTCCACGCACTTGGTCGAGCTCGTCAAGAACGCCGACGGGACCTACGAGGCCGGCCAGCTCGTGCGGGCGGGACGCCTGAAGGCTTACGCGGGGGTCGAGAACGGGGAGTGGAAGTTCCTGATGTGGGACGAGGCGGCCAACGCACCCAAGATGCCGATGGGGAGCATGGGCTTCCGCTGGGGCAAGGAGAAGGGCAAGTGGAACCTTCTTCTCAAGGATGGCCTTGACGGCTCCGAGATCAAGCCCCGGCTGACATTCCTCGAGTCGCGCGAGGCGGAGGCTTCGGTCCGTTTCGACGATTTCGGACAGGGCTCCAGCATCCACCGCGGCGTCCCGGTCCGTTTCCTGGAGACCGCCGACGGGCGCAAGATCGCGGTGACCACGGGCTACGACCTGCTGATGGCGCAGTACGGCGTCGGACGGGGCTTGGGCGGCCAGTACCCCAAGGACTACGACGACGAGAACGCTCCCTATACCCCGGCCTGGAGCGAGAAGTACACGGGCTTGAGCCGCGACAACCTGATCAAGTTCGCGCGCGAGTGGGCCGTGACCGCGGAGAAGACGGGCGGCAAGTGCACCATCATCATCGGCGCGGGGGTCAACCACTGGTACCACGCCAACCTGATGTACCGCGCGGGCATCCACGCGCTGATGCTGACCGGCTGCGTCGGCGTCAACGGCGGCGGCTTGGCCCACTACGTCGGACAGGAGAAGCTGGCGCCGATGGAGCCCTGGAGCGCCATCGCCTTCGGCAAGGACTGGTACGGCGCTTCCCGGCTGCAGAACGCTCCGAGCTGGCACTACGTCAACACCGACCAATGGCGCTACGAGAAGCAGTTCACCGATTACCACACGGTCCCGGCCAACGCCGGCGAGGATTCCCTGGCCAAGGGCCATACGATGGACATGCAGGTCCGCGCGGTCAAGAGCGGCTGGCTGCCCTTCTATCCCCAGTTCAACAAGAACCCGTTGGAGCTGGCCCGGGAGGCCGCCCAGAGCGGCGCCAAGGATGACGTTGAAATCGCCCGCTACACTTTGGAGCAGATCAAGGCCAAGAAATTGAAGTTCTCCATCGAGGACCCGGACGCCGAGGAGAACTGGCCGCGGGTCTGGTACATCTGGCGCGGCAACGCGCTGATGGCGAGCGCCAAGGGACACGAGTACTTCCTCAAGCATTACCTCGGCACGCACCACAATGAGATCGCCGAGGACCTGGCCAAGGACTCCGTCCGCGAGGTCACCTGGCACGACAAGGCCCCGACGGGGAAGATGGATCTCGTGGTGGACCTCAACTTCCGCATGGACACCTCGGCGTTGTATTCCGACATCGTCCTGCCTGCGGCGACCTGGTACGAGAAGAACGACCTCAACTCCACGGACATGCACAGCTTCATCCATCCCCTGTCGGAGGCCGTGCCTCCGGCGTGGGAGTCCAAGAGCGATTGGGACAT
>MGUL01000015.1:24844-25933 GCA_001800005.1 Elusimicrobia bacterium RBG_16_66_12
CCCGCCGTGAAGGACTGGTCCAAAGGCGAGATCGACGCCATCCCGGGCAAGACGATGCCGGGCATCAGCGTGGTCACCCGGGACTACAAGAACCTCCACAACCAGTACGTGTCCCTCGGCCGTCTCGCCCGCGAGAAGGGTCTGGGCGCGCACGGGACTTCATATGCCATCGAGGACTTCTACGACAAGATGCTCGAGACCCACCCGGCCGTGAGCTGGGGCGGCCAATCATACCCCTCGCTCAAGGAAGGGGTCAACGTGTGCAACGTGATCCTCAACCTCGCGACGGTCACCAACGGGGAGCTCGCGCACCGCTCCTACAAGAACATGGAGGAAAAGACGGGTCTGCCCCTGGCTCAGCTCGCCGAAGGGGACCGCAACGTCCGGCTCAACTTCAAGGATATCCAGGCGCAGCCGCGCCGCTTCGTCAACAGCCCGATGTGGTCGGGCCTGGTCACGGGCGGCCGGGCCTACGCGCCGTTCACCTACAATAAGGAGCACCTGGTGCCCTGGCGCACTTTGACGGGACGCCAGCACTTCTACCTAGACCATCCCGTCTACATACAGTTCGGCGAGCATCTGCCGACCTACAAGCCCAAGCCCTCCTCGATCCAGTACGCGGATCTGCGCTTCAGCAAGGAGGAAGGCAAGACGAAGATGCTCAACTACCTCACGCCGCACGGCAAGTGGCACATCCACTCGACCTACGGCGACAATCAGAGGATGTCGACTCTTTCACGCGGCGTCGAGCCTTTCTGGATCAACGACCAGGACGCCGCCGAGATCGACATCATCGACAACGATTGGGTCGAGGTCCACAACGACCACGGCGTCGTCGTCACCCGTGCGGCGGTCAGCGCCCGCATCCCCCGCGGCATCTGCATCATCTACCACTCCCCGGAGCGGACCCTCTCGGTGCCGAAGTCGCCGCTGCGGTCTTTCCGGCGCGCCGGAGGCCACAACAGCCTCACCCGGACCAGGCTCAAGCCCAACCTGATGATCGGCGGCTACGGGCAGTTCTCGTTCCACTTCAACTACTGGGGGCCGATCGGCTGCAACCGGGACACCCATGTCCTCGTGCGCAAGCTT
>MGUL01000015.1:25958-26455 GCA_001800005.1 Elusimicrobia bacterium RBG_16_66_12
TGATTTCGAGGAGGATTTCCTGATGGACGTGCGCTCTCAGATTTCGATGGTCTTCCACTTGGACAAGTGCATCGGCTGCCATACCTGCAGCATCGCCTGCAAGAACATATGGACCGACCGCAAGGGCACCGAGTACATGTGGTGGAACAACGTGGAAACCAAGCCCGGAACGGGCTTCCCAACCCAGTGGGAGGACCAGGAGAAGTACCGCGGCGGCTGGGAGGTGTCGGGCGGCGAGCTCCGGCTCAAGTCGATGAGCAAGTCCAAGTCGGTCACCGATATCTTCCATCACCCGTCCCAGCCGACTCTCGACGACTACTACGAGCCCTGGACCTACGACTACCAGAACCTCTTCAACGCGCCGGAGGGCGACGATCAGCCGACGGCGCGGCCGCTGTCCATGGTGACCGGCAAGCCGATCGATATCAAGGCGGGTCCCAACTGGGATGACGACCTCGGCGGCTCCCCGATCTACGCGGCCAACGACCCCAATCTGC
>MGUL01000015.1:26467-26740 GCA_001800005.1 Elusimicrobia bacterium RBG_16_66_12
CGGAGCAGCGCGCGCAGCTCTTCGCCGTCGAGCGTCTCGTCATGTTCTACTTCCCGCGCATCTGCAACCACTGCCTCAACCCCGGCTGCGTGGCCGCCTGCCCCTCCGGGGCCCTGCACAAGCGCGGGGAGGACGGCATCGTGCTCATCGACCAGACGCGCTGCCGCGGCTGGCGCGCCTGCGTGGCGGCCTGTCCCTACAAGAAGACCTTCTACAATTGGCAGACGGGCAAGTCGGAGAAGTGCATCCTCTGCTTCCCGCGCCTCGAGACCG
>MGUL01000015.1:26809-31068 GCA_001800005.1 Elusimicrobia bacterium RBG_16_66_12
CCGACAAGCTGGCGCAGACGGCCGCCCTTCCCGACGAAGAGCTCATCGAGGCTCAGCGGGACATGATCCTCGATCCCCACGATCCCCAGGTGATCGCGCAGGCGCGGCGCAACGGCATCCACGACTCGGTCATCGAGTCGGCGCAGAAGTCGCCGGTCTATCAGTTCGTCAAGGTCTGGAAGATCGCCCTGCCGCCGCACATCGAGTACCGCACGCTGCCGATGCTCTTCTACGTGCCGCCGCTCTCCCCGGTCCTCTCCTCCAAGAACGACGGGGTCGTCAAGAACAACACCGAGACCCTCTTCCATGAGGTGGACAACGCGCGCGCGCCCTTGGAGTATCTGGCCAAGATCTTCGGCGCCGGTCATGTCGCCAAGGTCCGCTACGCCCTCAAGAAGCAGATGGCGGTTCGGATACACCGCCGCGCCGAGACCGTCGGCGACCTCGACCGGGGCGCCGCCGACCTGGCCCTGCGGGAGGCGGAGTGCACCGCGGAGGAAGCTGAGGCCATTTACAAGCTGACCGCGCTGTGCTCCTTCGAGGACCGCTTCGTGATCCCGCCCTCGCATCGCGAGATGGCCATCGAGATGATCGAGGACCCGCAGGAGCGCAAGCAGGCCGCGGGCTTCGGGTTCGTCGCCGGACCCAAGAGGGGCTCATGAATGCGGTCAGCGTCGGCCCCATCGGTGAACTGGCGGCCCTGCTTGCGTATCCGAGGGCCGGCTTCCGGGACCGGTTCGAGAGCGCGCGCAAGAGCTTGTCCGCGGAGGCTCCCGCGGCCGCGGCCGCGCTGGAGCCTTTCGCCGCGTTCGTCGCCGCAAGTTCCGACGCGGAGCTGGAGGAGGCCTTCACCCAGACCTTCGACCTCAATCCCGGCTGTGCGCTCGAGATCGGCTGGCACCTTTACGGCGAGGATTACAAGCGCGGAGAATTCCTGGTGGAGATGCGCCGCCTGATGCGCCGGCTGGGCGTGCCCGAGGACGCGGAACTGCCCGATCACCTCAGCCACGTCCTCGCGGTCCTTCCCCTCATGGAGAGGGAGGAGGCCCGAGAGTTGGCGGCGCAGAAGGCGCTGCCGGCTCTGGCTAAGATCCGCAAGGCCGCCGCGGGCCACCCTTATGACGGCGTGCTTCGGGCCATCGAGGTTTTCCTGGAGGGAGACAAGTCATGACCGCGGCGTATTTTGATCCTTTCCTGTTCGTCGTCTTTCCCTACGTGGCGCTGACCGTCTGCGTGATCGAAAGCCTGCGCCGGTACTGCGCGCAGCCTTTCACATACTCAAGCCTCTCCTCGCAGTTTCTGGAGAACCAGTATCACTTCTGGGGGATCGTTCCGTTCCACTTCGGCCTGATGGTCGTCCTGACCGGGCATCTCGCCGCCTTCGCCGTCCCGCGCGGCCTCCTGCTGTGGAACTCCGTTCCCGTCCGGCTCTATCTTCTCGAGACGACCGGCTTCGTCTTCGCGCTGTGCGCGCTCGTCGGCCTGGCGAACCTGATCGTCCGGCGCTTCACCGAGCCTTCGATGCGGGTGGTGACGACCCCGATGGATTGGGTTCTGCTGGCGCTGCTGTTCGGCCAGATATTCCTGGGGGCCTATATCGCGATCTTCCAGCCCTGGGGGTCGTCCTGGTTCGCGACCTCGCTGACGCCCTACTTGTGGTCGATTCTGAAGCTCTCGCCCGATCTGTCGTATGTCGCCGCCATGCCCTGGGCGGTGAAATCCCACATCGTCGGCGCCTTCGCTCTCGTGGCGATCCTTCCTTTCACAAGGCTGGTTCATCTATTGGTCATGCCGCTGCCTTACCTGTGGCGCGCGCCCCAGGTGGTGAGATGGCAAGGACCCAGGAGAAATGCATGAGCACTTGGCTGAATCGATGGGAGCCCGAGAATCCCGAGTTCTGGGAGTCCGAGGGAAGCCGGGTCGCCTGGCGGACGCTGGCCTTGACGACGTTCGCCCTCATCTTCTCCTTCGCGACCTGGTTCGTGCCGAGCGCATTGGTCGTGCGCATGCCCGCCGTCGGCTTCACGTTCACCAAGATGCAGCTCTTCTGGCTCGCGGCCACTCCGGGGCTGGCCGGGGGCAGTCTGCGGCTGATCCACGCCTTTCTGATCCCGATCTTCGGCACCCGCTTGACGATCACCGTGTCGACCTTCCTGAAGCTCATCCCCATGGCCTGGCTTTACTACGCGATCCAGAACGTCCCGACCCCGGATAACCCGGGGACGTCGTTCATGACGTTCGTTCTCATCTTCCTGCTCTGCGGCTTCGGCGGCGGCGACTTCTCCTCGTTCATGCCGTCCTCGAGCCTCTTCTTCCCGAAGAGGCTGCAGGGCACCGCCATGGGAATCCAGGCCGGCGTGGGCAACTTCGGCGTGAGCCTGGTGCAGTTCGTTACCCCCTGGATCGTCGGCTTCGCCGCTTTCGGCGCCCTCTCCGGGATTCCCCAGGTCTACACGAAGGCCGATGCGATCAAGGAGATCACGGTCACGAAGGCCGGCGGCGTCGTCACGGACGTCGTCGTGACAAAGCCCGAGCTGGCTTCCTCGTTGACGGTGAAGAAAGTCGGCGGCGCGGTGACGGACGTCGTGCTGAAAGAGAGCGACGCGACGAGGGGCCTCAAGGTGGAGGTCAAGAAGGACGCCGGCGGCGCGGTGACGGACGTCCAGGTCAAGAAAGTGATCAAGAAGGACATGTGGCTCCAGAACGCCGCGTTCTGGTATATCCCGTTCCTGCTGATCGCGGGGGTCCTGTGCGGGGTATTCCTGCGCAGCGTCCCGATCAAGGCCTCCTTCGGCCAGCAGTTCGACATCATGAAGGACAAGCATACCTGGTTCTGCGTGGTCACCTACTTCATGACCTTCGGTTCCTTTTCGGGGTTCTCCGCCGCGTTCCCGCTGATGATCAAGACGATCTACGGGGACTTTCCCGGCGCGCCGGACCCGCTGAAGTACGCCTTCCTCGGCCCGCTGATCGGCTCCTCCATCCGCTTCCTGGGAGGGCCCCTGAGCGATAAATGGGGCGGCAGCATCTGGACCCAGCTGTCGGGGTTCGGCCTCATCGGCGGCTGCCTAGCGCTGATCTTCGGCGGCTTGCTGACGCCGACCTCGCTCGCGGCGTTTCCGT
The DNA here is from genome assembly GCA_001800005.1 of Elusimicrobia bacterium RBG_16_66_12. Lineage (GTDB taxonomy): Bacteria > Elusimicrobiota > Elusimicrobia > UBA1565 > UBA9628 > GWA2-66-18. The sequence goes on from MGUL01000015.1 coordinate 29,933, forward strand.
ACTTCCTCGGGGTCATGCTGTGGATCTTCCTGATGGCGGGGGTCGGCAACTTCGCCACCTTCCGGCAGTACCCGATCATCTTCGCCTTCTCGCCCCGGCAGGGGGCGCAGGTCCTGGGCTGGACCGGCGCCTGGGCGGCGTTCGGGCCGTTCGTGTTCTCCTCATTGATCGGGAAATCGATCACGGACACGGGTTCCGCCAAGGCGTTCTTCGTGGGCGCCGCGGTCTTCTACGCCGCCGCCACCGCGATCAACTGGTGGTACTACACGCGGCTCGCCGCGGAGCGCTACGATTTCGGCACGTGGCGCGGGACCTGGTGGGACAAAGCGAGGGACGCCTGGCCTAAATGATCAGACGCAATCCCGTCGCCGTATTCCTTCTGGCCGCCGTCGCGCTCAGCTTGCTGCTGCTGGCGACCTCCGTGTCGGAGTTCCGCATGCCCGGAGTCGACCGGAACTACGAGCCCGCGCAGCCGATCGCCTTCTCCCACCGCCTGCACGCCGGGGAGATGGAGATCCCCTGCCTCTACTGCCACTCGGGCGCGCAGAGGAGCCGCACCGCCGGGATACCCCCGATGGGCTTGTGCATGAACTGCCATAAGACGGTCTCGGCGCCGTTCGTGCAGGTCCGCGCCGAGGCGGAGGCCGCGGAGAAGGAGAAGCGCAAGCCCCGGAAGATCGTCTCCCCCGAGATCCGGAAGATCTACGCCGCCCTGGGTCTCGACGAATCCCTGAAGAAGAATCCTTCCCTCGCGCCGGCGCCGGTGAGCTGGAAGAGGGTCCACCACCTCCCCGATTTCGTCTATTTCGACCACAGGCCGCACATGAACGCGGGCGTGGCCTGCCAGGTCTGCCACGGCCCCGTGCAGGCCATGGAGCGCGTCCGGCAGGATTCCACGCTCACCATGGGCTGGTGCGTCGGGTGCCACCGTCAGAACTGGACCGCCGCGGCGCCGGGAGGCAAGCCCCTGCACGTCCCCACGGATTGCTCGAGATGCCACTACTAGGCCCCTATTTATGAAGAACAAGCGCTATTGGCGCAGCCTTTCCGAGCGCGAAAAGCCGCAGACGAGCGAGGCCCAGCCCGAATTCGCCGAGCCCGCCGGAGAAGGCGAAGAGTTCACCGTCAGCCTCGAT
>MGUL01000015.1:31097-31609 GCA_001800005.1 Elusimicrobia bacterium RBG_16_66_12
CTCGCGGGGCGGCGCGGCGCTGTCCGCCTGCGGACGGGGACCGGCCGGCGAGGTCATCTCCTCCCTGGCCCAGCCCGAGGAACTCGTTCCCGGACGCGCCAACTGGTATGCCTCCACCTGCGCGGGCTGCGGCGCGGGCTGCGGCGCTTTGGTCAAGAGCCGGGACGGACGTCCGCTGAAGCTCGAAGGCAACCCCGAGCATCCTCTTTCTCGCGGCGGCCTCTGCGCCGTCGGCCAGGCTTCGGTCCTCGGGCTCTATGACGATCATCGCCTCAAGGCGCCGCTGGCCGGCGGCAAGACCTCCTCCTGGGACTCGGTCGACGCCCAGATCATCCGCGAGCTCGAAGGACTCCAGCGCAAGGGCGGCTCGGTGCGCGTCGTCGCCCGCACCATCACCAGTCCGACTCTCAAGGCCGCGTTGGAGAGGTTCCTGCGCCGTTTCCGCGACGGCCGGCTCGTGGTCTATGACCCGCTTTCCTGCTCGGCCATCCTCGACGACCACGAGCGCGCCT
>MGUL01000015.1:31658-33104 GCA_001800005.1 Elusimicrobia bacterium RBG_16_66_12
TCGCGAGCTTCGACGCGGATTTCCTGGGGGCGTGGATATCCCCCGTGGAGTACGCCGCCGGCTACCGCGCCGGGAGGACCTTGGAAGGCAAGACCGCCAAGCTCTCGCGCCACATCCACTTCGAGCCGCGCATGTCCTTGACCGGGGCCAACGCGGACGCGCGGGTGGTCCTGGGCGCCCGTGAGGTCGCCGTCGTCCTGGCTCATCTGGCCCGGGACCTGGCCCGGCGCGCCGGCTTGCCCGTCGAGATCGGCGCCTTGCCGTCATGCCCCATCGACGCGGGCAAGCTGCGCGGCTTCGCCGATGAATTGTGGGCGGCGCGCGGACGCAGCCTCGTCGTCTGCGGCCAGAACGATCTTTCCTCTCAGCTCTTCGCGGTCCTGGCCAACGAGGCGCTCGGCAACTACAACAAGACTCTCGACCTGGATCGCCCTTCTTTCCAGCGCCAGGGAGACGACGGCGCCCTCCAGACCCTGCTGTCGGAGCTCTCCGGGGGGCGCGTCGACGCCCTTTTCGTGCTCGACGCCGACCCCGTCGCGGAACTGCCCCGGCCGGACGCGTGGCGAAAGGCCCTCGAGAAGACGCCCTTGGTCGTCAGCTTCGCCGACCATCTCGACGAGTCCTCGGCGCTGGCGCGCTTCGTGGTCCCCGACCGCAACCCCCTCGAGGCCTGGGCCGACTCCGAGCCGGTCGCGGGACTGGTCAGCACGACTCAGCCCGCGATCCTGCCGCTGGGAGACACCCGGCCCGCGCTGGAGAGTCTCTCGGTCTGGATGGGAGACAAGAGGCCTGCGCTCGACCTCATCCGCGACCATTGGCGCGCGAGCGTGTTCCCGCGCCGCAAGGGATCGGCCGCTCCCAGGACCTCGGAGGCGGCACTAGCCGGGTTCATCCCGGCGTCGGGGTCCTTCGACGATTTCTGGACCAAGACCATCCACGACGGCTTCGCCGAGCTCGCCGTTCCCGCCGGGCGCGCGGGCGCCTTCCGGGTGTCGGCGCTCCGCTCCGCCGCGCCGCCGGCCGCGGCCGGCGAGGGCGGCCTGCAGCTGGCGCTCTATGCCAAGGTCGGCCTGCTCGACGGGCGGTTCTCAGGCAACCCCTGGCTTCAGGAATTGCCGGATCCCGTGACCAAGGTCGTCTGGGACAACTACGCCTCGGTCTCTCCGGCCGCGGCCGAGCGCCTCGGGCTGGCCCAGGGCGACGTCGTGAGGCTCTCCACCCCTTCCGGCGCGCAGTTGGAACTGCCCGCCCACATCCAGCCGGGTCAGCACGACGGCACGGTGGCCGTGGCTTTGGGCTATGGCCGCCAAGGAACCGAGCGGTTCGCCGATGTGGGGCCGCGCTGGCTGGAGGCCAGGCCGACCGTGGCGCCGGGCGCGCGCGTGGGCAAGAACGCGGCGGAGCTGCTCGTTTTCACCGGCGGCCCGGTCTCTTTCGACATCGGCG
>MGUL01000015.1:33140-40046 GCA_001800005.1 Elusimicrobia bacterium RBG_16_66_12
CCAGGAATACCACTCCCTGCAGATGCCGGCCCGCCTGGCCTCCGTGCCGGGGGAGACCCGGGACATCGTGAGGGAGACGACCATTTCGGAGCACCGCAAGGACCCTTCCTCAGGAAACGAACCGCAACGCAAGCATCAGAGCGTCTGGCCGGAGCATGTTTACGAGGGGCACCGCTGGGGGATGGCCGTGGACCTGGGGGCCTGCACGGGCTGCTCGGCCTGCGTCGTCTCCTGCCAGGCGGAGAACAACGTCCCGGTCGTGGGCAAGGACGAGGTCGGGCGCAAGCGCGACATGTCCTGGCTGCGCATCGACCGCTACTACGCGGACCGGGACGGCGACACGGACGTCGTGTTCCAGCCGATGATGTGCCAGCAGTGCGGCAACGCGCCGTGCGAGACGGTCTGCCCCGTGCTGGCCACCATGCACAGCACCGAGGGCTTGAACCAGCAGATCTACAACCGCTGCGTCGGCACCCGGTACTGCGCGAACAACTGCCCCTACAAGACCCGGCGGTTCAATTGGTTCCAGTACCAGGAGGAAGGGCGGCTGTCCAACCTGGCCCTCAACCCGGACGTCACCGTGCGCATGCGCGGCGTGATGGAGAAATGCACCTTCTGCATCCAGCGCATCCAGGAGGCGAAGTTCGAGGCCAAGGGGCAGGGCCGGGCGGTGCGAGACGGAGACATCCGCCCCGCCTGCGCGCAGTCCTGCCCCGCCCAGGCCATCGTTTTCGGGGACGTCAACGACCCAAAGAGCCGCGTCTCGCAGTTGAGAAAGGACCCCCGGCACTACCGGGTCCTGGCGGAGCTCAACGTGGAGCCTTCGGTCGGCTACATGGTCAAGGTCCGCGGCCGGACCGCGGGCGCAGGGGGGCCGGAGCATGGCTGAGGCTTTACAGGAAGTCTGGATCCGGGGAGGGAAGACCGCGGCGCGCGTCACTGCGGACGTCTGCGCTCCGATCGAGCGGGGGCCCACCGCCCTCTGGTACGGAGCTTTCGCCGCCTCCGTCTCGGTCTTCCTCGTGGGCGCCTGCGCCATGGCGTACACGCTGTCGACGGGGATCGGGACTTGGGGGCTCAACCGGACCGTCGGCTGGGCCTTCGACATCACCAACTTCGTCTTCTGGATCGGGATCGGCCACGCCGGCACCCTCATCTCCGCGATCCTCTTCCTGTTCCGGCAGAAGTGGCGGACCTCCGTCAACCGGGCGGCCGAGGCCATGACGCTCTTCGCCGTGATGTGCGCGGGCATCTTCCCGCTCCTGCACATGGGGCGTCCGTGGTTCGCCTACTGGGTCCTCCCCTACCCGAACACGCGCGGCTCCCTCTGGGTCAGCTTCGCCTCTCCGCTGCTGTGGGACGTATTCGCCATCAGCACGTACTTCGTCATCTCGGCCGTCTTCTGGTACATCGGGCTCATACCGGACCTGGCCACGATCCGCGACCGCGCCAAGTCCGAGACGAGGCGCAGGATCTTCGGGTTCTTCAGCCTCGGCTGGACCGGCTCGGCCCGGGTCTGGTCCCATTACGAGAAGGCCTACCTACTGCTGGCGGGCCTGGCCACGCCCCTGGTCGTCTCCGTCCACACGATCGTCAGCTTCGACTTCGCCACCTCCGTCATCCCGGGCTGGCACGCCACGATCTTCCCGCCCTACTTCGTGGCGGGGGCGATCTTCTCGGGCATGTCGATGGTGCTGACTCTCATGATCGTGGCGAGGTCGGTCATGGGGCTGGAGGACTACATCACGGACCGGCACGTCGACGTCATGTGCCGGATCATCCTGGCGGTGAGCTGCATGGTGGGCCTCGCCTACGCGTCCGAGTTCTTCATCGCCTGGTATTCCGGCAACCCCTACGAGCGCTTCGTCTTCGTCAACAGGCAGATGGGACCGATGGCATGGGCCTATTGGACGATGGTCAGCTGCAACGTCATCACGCCGCAGATATTCTGGTTCAAGTCCATGCGGGCGAAGATCGGCCTCGTCTTCGCCGCCTCGCTGGTCATCAACGTCGGCATGTGGTTCGAGCGCTTCGTCATCATCGTGACCTCGTTGCACCGGGACTTCCTGCCCTCGAGCTGGGTCTCCTACGCGCCGACCTCCATCGAGGTCGCCACCTTCGCGGGCTCCTTCGGCCTCTTCTTCACCCTCTTCCTGCTCTTCTGCAGGTTCCTCCCGGCCATCGCGATGGCCGAGGTCAAGGGGATCTTGCAGCCCGATCTTCACGGTCACGGAGGCGCGTCATGAGCCGGACCCTGTTCGCGGCGTCCTTCGCGCGTGAGGCCGACATCCTGGCCGCCGCCGCCGAAGTCCGGCGCCGCGGCTACACGATCAGCGACGCCTACGTCCCTTACCCGGTCCATGGGCTCGACGAGGCGATGGGGTTGGCACCCTCCCGCATGGGCTGGGCGTGCTTTCTCTTCGGGGCGCCGGCGCTCGTGGCGGCGCTCTCCTTCCAGGGCTGGGTCGCGGCCGTGGATTGGCCCATCAACATCGGCGGCAAGCCGTTCTTCTTCTGGCAGGCGTTCATTCCCGTGGGTTTCGAGTTCACCGTCCTCTGCGCGGGCTTGGGCACCGTGGCGACGCTCCTCCTGACCCAGGGCCTGCTCCCGGGCCGGCGCCGCGCGGTGCCGGATATGGGGGCCACCGACGACCGCTTCGTGCTCGTCCTCGTCAAGAGCGGGACCGCGTTCGATGCCGGGGAGGCCATGGCGGTGCTCAGGGACTGCCGCGTCGTCGAGACGCGGGAGTTCCTGGAGGGCGCCGCATGAAGAGCGCGCGGATATTGAACGGCGTCCTGTGCCTGGTCCTCGTCGTCCTATGGTCGCTCCTCGCGTTCTCGAGGCCCGATCACGCGCGGCGCAACTTCCGGTGGATACCGCAAATGGAGGACCCGCTGGCCTTCGAGACGCAGAGAGGGTTCCTCCCGGGCGCTCCGAGATGGGCGGCCGGCGCCAAGGTGGCGGGGACCGTCGCCCGCGGCTTCATGCCGTTCACCCGGGAGCTCTCCAACCCCTTCAAGCCGACGCCGGAGAACCTCCAGCGCGGCGCCCAGGTATACGCGGCGCAATGCTTCCCCTGTCATGGTCCCGGGGGCATCGGCGACGGCCCGGTGACGAAGAGAGGCGTCCCCGCGCCTCCGTCGCTCTTCGGAGACAAGGCGACGGCGATGACGGACGGGAAGATGTACCACATCATCACCCTGGGCCAGAACAACATGGCCGCGTACGCCTCCCAGATCGAGCGCGACGACCGCTGGCGGACGATCCTTCACGTGCGCGCGCTCCAGGCTGACGCGAAGGCCGCCGCCGCAAAGGCCAAGGAGAAGGCGAAATGAGCCTGCGAAGGATATTGCTCGCGACCTACGTCGTGGGCGCGGCGGCGCTGGCGTTCGGGGCGGACGCGGCGCCGCAGAAGATCGGGCCGTCTCTTCTGCTGGTCGGATTCTTCCCCTTGAGCCTGAGCCTCGGCGCCGGGGTCTTCCTGGCCATCGATCACGTCACGGGAGCCCGCTGGAGCGCGGGCCTGCGCCCGCTGGCCGTCGCGATGACCCGCTGCTACTGGCCGTTCGCGGCGGTGCTGATGGCCGCCGTCGCCTTCGGGTGGACTGAGTTCTACGGCTGGACCCACGCCGCGGGCGCGCACGGACACGTCGCCCATTCCCAGCAGGTCTGGCTGGCCCCGGGTTTCCTGCTGGCGCGCGCCGCGGCGTATTTGACGGTGTGGGGGGTCCTATTGAGGAGGATCCGCGGCCAGGCCTCCGCCGCGGTCTTTCTCGTTTCTTTCGGCGTCACTCTCACCCTGGCGGGCTTCGACTGGTTCATGGCTCTGGAGCCGAGCTGGTCGAGCACCATGTTCGGCGTCTACGTCTTCGCCGGGCTGTTCCTTTCCGCGCTCGCGGCTCTGGCCGTCGGGGCGATCCTGCTCGGCCAAGACGGAGAGTCCGGGCCGGCCGGCGCCCGATTCCACGACCTGGGCAAGCTGATCTTCGGCTTCAGCATGTTCTGGGCCTACATCTGGTATTGCCAGTACATGCTCATCTGGTACACGAACATCCCCGAGGAGATCACGTATTTCCTGCGCCGCCACGGGGGAGGCTGGGCCGTGCTCTCCTTGACCAGTATCGGGCTCAACTGGCTGGTCCCCTTCTTCGTGCTCCTGCCCCAGTGGACCAAGACCGATCGGAAGGTGCTTCTGCGCGTCGGGCTGGCCGTCCTGGCGGGGCATTGGCTGGATCTCTACATCATGACGATGCCGCGTTTCGCGGGCGCGAGTCCGTCCTTCGGCGTGTGGGAGGGATTGGTCTTCCTGGGAACGCTCGCCGCCTTCGGGATGCTGGTGCTCCGGCAGTTCGACCGGCCGCGGGAAATGACGGGCGCCTGAACGCAGATAACTAAAGGGGGGGACATGTTGCGGATCAGGGAATTTCTCAAGGTGGGACATTGGCCGACGCTGTTTTCGGCGTTCCTCTACTTCGACTTCTGTTTCGCCGTCTGGGTCTTGAACGGCGCGATGGCGCCCTTCATCAGCGAGGCGTTCCACCTGACCCCGCAGCAGAAAGGCATTATGATCTCCGTGCCCATCATGTCGGGGGCTCTCATCCGGTTTCCCCTCGGCCTGCTCTCTCAGTACATCGGCAGGAAGAACGCGGCCCTCCTGGAGATGGGCTCGATCCTCATCGCCATGATCTGGGGATACTTCGTGGTCCAGAGCTACTCGGACGTGCTCGTGATGGGCGTGCTCCTCGGCCTAGCCGGGGCGAGCTTCGGGGTCGCGCTCTCGCTGGGCTCCGGCTGGTACCCGCCGAAGTACAAGGGCCTGGCGATGGGCATCGCGGGCGCGGGCAACAGCGGCACGGTCCTCGCCGTGCTCTTCGCCCCGCCGTTGGCGCAGGCATTCGGCTGGCAGGCGGTCTACGGTTTCGGCGCCCTGACCATGATCCTGCCCTTCCTCGTCATGGTCTTCATGGCCAAGGAGCCGCCGGATCGGGGCGGCCACACCCTGAAAGAGCACATGGCCTGCCTCTGGGAGAAGGACGGCTGGGTCTTCAACGCCATCTACATCGTCACCTTCGGCGGCTTCATCGGCCTCTCGAACTTCCTGCCCACGTATTTCCACGACCAATTCGGGGTGACGAAGGTCCAGGCCGGCCAATTGACTATGCTGGCGGCCCTCATGGGAAGCGGCGTGCGGGTGGTCGGGGGCTACATCTCCGATCGGTGGGGAGGCATCAACCTGCTGACGACCGTCTTCGTCGGCATCATCGCGCTGATGGTCATCCTCGGCCAGGGGCTCTCCCTGTGGATGACGACCGGCCTCTTCATGCTCTGCTTCGCCTGCCTCGGGGCGGGCAACGGCTCGCTGTTCCAGCTCGTCCCCATGAGGTGGCCGACGACGACCGCGGTCGCCGGGAGCATGATCGGCGAGATCGGCGCCCTGGGCGGCGGGTTCATCCCGAACGCGATGGGCATCTCCAAGCAGCAGACCGGGTCTTTCGACCTGGGTTTCTTCTCGTTCGCGGCGTTCGCGCTTGTGATGCTCGTCATCATGCGCGTCGCGCAGAAGAAGTGGACGGGAAGCTGGATCGGGGAGGGCGGCCGAGCGCTGCCGAAGGTGGAGCATTACAATGCAATATAAAACGGTCGTGTGTCCCATCGACGCCTCCAATCCGAAACTCACCGAGGCGGCGACCGCGCAGGCGGCCTGCATCTGCAAGCTCTCCGGCGCCAAGCTCATCCTCCTCAACGTGGTGGAGCGCTGGTACCGATCCGCGCATCTCGCCACCGACTCCAAGGAATGGAAGAATATCCATGAGAACTGGCTGAAGGAAGGCGAGGAAGCCGTGAAGAAAGTCGCGGCGAACCTGAAGGCCGAAGGCGTCAAGGAGAGCGACACCGAGGTCCGGGACGGAGACGCCGCCCACGAGATCGTCGCGACCGCCGTGGACGGGCGGGCCGACCTCATCGTGATGGCGACGCACCGCTACTCGACCGTGGGCAAGCTGTTCCTCGGCAGCGTCACCGACAAGGTCTCGAAGCACTCTCCATGCCCGGTGCTCTGGGTCTTCGCATGACCGTTCGTTAGTGCTCCGAGCCGCGCGCGCCTGCTCCCCGGGATTCCGGGAACGGACGCGCGGCCGATCCCCGGAAGGGGAGACAGGGCCGGCCCCGAAAGGGACCGACCTCTCACGCTCAGAAAGGAGAACGTATGCCGAACACGTTGACGCATCTCGACCCGCGCGGCCGCGCCCGGATGGTGGACGTCGGGGCCAAGGAGACGACCGCGCGCCGCGCGCGGGCCTACGGCGAGATCCGGATGAAGCCCGCCGTCCTGCGCCGCCTGTTGCGCGGCGGGACCGCGAAGGGCGACGCGCTCGCCGTCGCCAACGTCGCCGGGGTCCTGGCGGCCAAGCGCGTCGACGAACTCATCCCCCTCTGCCACGGCCTGAACCTGGACTCCGTGCGCCTGAGCTTCGCGCCGAAGACCGGCCGCCTCTGCGTCACGGCGGAGACGGCGGTCCGGGGCCGCACCGGCGTCGAGATGGAGGCGCTGACGGCGGTCGCGGTCGCCTGCCTGACCATCTACGACATGGCCAAGGCCGCCGACCGCGCGATGACGATCGGGCCCATCCATCTGCTCGAGAAGGAGGGCGGCCGCTCGGGCCGCTACGTCCGGAGGCGCGCATGACGCTCACCGCGGCCATCCTGACCGTCAGCGACCGCAGCGCGCGGGGGGAGCGTCCCGACGCGGGCGGCCCCGCCCTGCGCGCCGCCGTCGAGCGGCGCGGCTGGCGCGTCGCCGAGGTCCGCGTCGTCGCCGACGAGCGCGCGGATATCTCGGCCGCCATCAAGGAGTGGTGCGACGGCGGCGCGGTCCGGCTCGTGCTGACGACGGGCGGCACCGGGCT
>MGUL01000015.1:40075-40354 GCA_001800005.1 Elusimicrobia bacterium RBG_16_66_12
GCGCCGTCCTAGACAAGGAGCTTCCCGGCTTCGGGGAGCTGATGCGGCTCAGGGGGCTGGAGACCACGCCCACGGCGGTGTTGTCGCGGGCCTTGGCGGGCTCCCGGGGCCGGGCGCTGGTCGTCAACCTTCCCGGAAGCCCCAAGGGGGCGGTGGAGTCCTTCGAGGCCGTCGCCGACCTGCTCCCTCACGCCCTGGCGATGCTGACCGGGGGCGATCACGCGCCCGCAAGGGGCCCGGCATGATCCCGCCGCGCGCGGCCTTGTCCCGGATTCTGGC
>MGUL01000015.1:40465-40802 GCA_001800005.1 Elusimicrobia bacterium RBG_16_66_12
GGACGGCTACGCGGTGCGCGCCGCGGACTGCGCCGACGTTCCGTGCCGGCTCAAGATCTTGTCGGTCGCGCGCGCCGGCTCCGCGTCCCGCGCCCGCGTCAGGCGCGGCCAGGCGGTCAAGATCATGACCGGCGCCCCGCTGCCCCCGGGGGCCGACGCGGTCGTGATGAAGGAGTTCGCGTCGCCGGGCCCGGACGGCGCCGTCCGCGTGATGCGCTCGCCCCGTCGCGGCGACCACATCCGGCCCCGCGGCGAGGACGTGCGCCGCGGCTCGCGCCTGCTGCGCCGGGGAACGCGTCTGCGCCCCTACGAGATCGCCCTTCTCGCGGCCCAGGGG
>MGUL01000015.1:40828-41149 GCA_001800005.1 Elusimicrobia bacterium RBG_16_66_12
GATCCTGGCGACCGGAGACGAGTTGGTCTGCGCCTCGGGCCGCCTCGGAGTGGGGAAGATCCGGGACTCGAACGGTCCGGCGCTTTCCGCCGCGCTCTCGCGCTGGGGCGCGCGCGTCGTCGTCTCCCGCATCGTCCCGGACGACCCAGCCTCGCTGCGCCGCGCCGCGCGGGCGGCCCTGTCTCGGTGCGACCTATTGCTCGTCACCGGAGGCGTCTCGGTCGGGGATTTCGACCACACGCGAGAGGTCCTCGAGCGCATCGGCGCGAAGATCGTCTTCTGGAAGGTCGCGATGAAGCCCGGCAAGCCGCTGCTCTTCGC
>MGUL01000016.1:0-3153 GCA_001800005.1 Elusimicrobia bacterium RBG_16_66_12
GGCTTCAGGAACACCGAGAACTTCAAGACGGCAATCTACTTCCACTGCGGAGGGCTCGATCTTTACCCATGCTGAACCCGGAAGCGCCATTTAATATGCTCATCTTCACTCTTATGAAAATCCTGCGGAACGAGAAAGAACTCGTCGTTTTTGAAGTCGAACACATCTCTGTCCTCAATGACGACTTCCTTGATCGCTCCGCACCGAACTCGCCGCGCAGGCAGACGCCCCTATTTCAGCTCCGCCAAGAACGCGCGGAAAACCTGAAAGGCCTCACGCCCCATCTCCGCAGCGTCGCGGCCCGGGTATTGAAGGGCGGTCCAGATCGGGCCTGAGGAGTTTTCCGTCGCGAACGCCTCTTCCAGATTCCTCTTGAACTTGCGGTACCACGGGGCCGGATGTTTGGCCGCCGTTCTCGCGATCTCTTCGATGACTCGCTTGCGCCACTGAGGCTTCATCAAAATCTCATAGATGTAGGCGAGATCCTTGCCTTTCTTGTCGAGAGTCGGACGCTGAACGAAGATCAGCCCTTTGGTCAGAACAAAGGCCGGCAGCGTCGGGACTTTGAACCTTGGCCGCGTCCTCTTTCCCTCGAGAGTCACGCCTTCGAGGGAGACTATTTCCGTGTGGGCCAAGAGGATGTCCGTGTATCGGAGCGCCGGCACGACGAGCCCGCTTTGAATCAGAGTGGAGTTGTCTTCGCCGTTTCCGAACAAAGGAGTGATGAACTCGAACGGCACGGCCACCTTGCCCTTGCGGTAAAAGAATCGGGTGGAAGGTTTCTTCTTATTTCCAAACGCCGCGAGCGCGAATCCCGAGTCGGACGTTTCGACGGAAAAACCGGCGGCTTTCATCGCGGCGGCGACGCCTTTTTCGCCTCGCAGCGGGAGCTTGGCCGCGACAGCCGCGTCCACGTCGTTTGAATGCACTGCGATCTCGAGCGACTCCTCCTTCCAGGCATAGATATGAGGCACCCAGCCGCCGACGATGACGATATCCGACAGATAATCATACAGTGCGTCCAGCGCCGTGAAAAGGACCTTCTTGACGATATCCGGCGAGGCATCAGCGGGCATTGCGCCACCTCGGCATCAGAACCTGGGTGAGGATGTGCTCGGCCTGTTCACGCCCCCGGACCGGATAGCGGTAGCAATCGAGATAGAGCTGGATCGCCGAAACAACAGGAAGCTTTTGGATGACCTGAACCCCATAAGAACCCGAGTCGGCGTAGTAAGGCTGGATCAGGTGAATCGGCCCCAACTTGTCCGGCGTCAGCCGCAGAACATCCTGCCATGACCGCCTGAGCTGCTCGGCCTTGGGCAAATGGATATGGACCTCGCTGAAGGTCGCGAAAGGCGCGACCAGGGAAGCTCCTGCCATGCAAGTCAGCGCCCACTGCCCCGGAAGTTGGGCGCGCTCCTTGGAAAGCAGCTTGAGAATGGCATTGGGGCTGGCGACGCCGGAGATCGAGAACCGGTAATACTTGACCTGCTTCATGACGTACCAAGCCGCCCAATCGCGCAACAACTGGACCGGATCGAGAAATCGAGCTTCCGTCGGACTTTCCCGGGATGCGAGCCCCACGCGCTGAAGCTGACGAAGGGTCAGTATCGTCAGGGCAGGGCTCGTCTGCGCCATCCTCGAGAGCTCTCGGATTCCCCAGGCTTTGGCCGGACTGGACAGAGCGACCCGCAGCAGCTTGGAAGCGCTGTCGGCAAATGGATTTCGCTCCTGTGCAACTTGCATTTTCACAGTTCTAAATTACAACTTAGTAAACATCAACAATTTCAGATATGTTCAAATATAACAATTAGATGAGTCTATTGTAACAGACAATTACAACTTTGTAAACACATATTTGCTCGTCGACTGTACGCCAAGAAACCGAACCCCTCTCTCTCCCCGGATCAATGATTGCCGCCGGTCTCATGCACTGGCGGCAATCGTTAAACTTGCAGCAAGTGCCTTAAACTGCCATAATAGATTCGATCCGCGCCTTTCGTTCGCGTGTTTTCGACCCATCTCGACACACATCTCGACAAAAAATCCGCGAAATTCGGATTGCCGGGAAAGTCAAGAAACGAAGAAATCTTTAAAAAGTAAACGTTTTTAGTCGGACGGTAGGGTGGCTGAGCGGTCAAAAGCACCGGTCTGTAAAACCGGCGGCAATAGCCTACACAGGTTCGAATCCTGTCCCTACCACCATCTGAAGCGAGAGCCGGTCTGAATAAGGCCGGCTCTTTTTCATTCCCCGCCCTCGGCGCGGCGGGCCAGCGCGTCCACCATCGCGGAGAAGATGAATTGGTGGAAAGGATAGAGCCCGTACCAATACGCCGTTCCCAGCAATCCGTCCGGTGCGAACAGCGCCGTCTGCACCAGACGCGTGCCCCCCTCTTCAGGCAGAGCCTCCCACTGCAGCCACGCCCGCCCCGGAAGACGCATCTCCGCGCGCAGGCGCAGCAGGCGGGGAGGCTCGGCCGCCTCCACGCGCCAGAAATCCAGGGCTTCCCCGGCGAATATCTCATCGGGATGCCGGCGCCCGCGGCGCAGGCCGGGGCCGCCGGCGAGCCGGTCGACGGTTCCTCGCAGGATCCACGCCCATTCCCAGGCGGGCCAGCCCCGATCTCCGCCCACGCCGCTGAAAGCGCGGAAAACGGCTTCCGGCAAGGCCTTCACCAGCCGCGAGCGCGTCTCGCGCGCCAGGCCCTCGCTGTCCTCCAGTTGAGCCGTCGGGCCGTGGCCGAGTGCGCCGCTCCAGCGCGTCTCGACCTCTCCTCGCTCCCCCTTCCCCAGCGCCAGACGCACCGCCGTCCGGTAGTCGAGCGGCTTCACTTCCGGGAAAACCTCCCGCGCCCGCCGCGTGTCCGCCGTCAGGGACTGGATCATCCCCTGAACGATCGGAACCGCCAAGGCGTTGGGGATGGGCGTCAGCGCCCCTACCCAGCGCGCCGCCAGCCGCGGCAGGAGCGCGGGCACCGTCCAGATGATCCGCCGCAGGCCGCGCAGTTCCGCATAGGTCTCCACCATCCGCCGGAACGTCAGACGCTCGGCCCCGATGTCCACCACCCCCAGAGGCGGTTGATCGAGGGCCAGCGTCAGATAGAAGAGCACGTCTCGGATCGCGATCGGCTGGACCTCGTGGGCGATCCAGCT
>MGUL01000016.1:3180-5148 GCA_001800005.1 Elusimicrobia bacterium RBG_16_66_12
CTCGAAGGAGGCCGAGCCCGAGCCTACCACCGGCCCCGCCCGGAACTCTGTCGTCGGCGCCGCTTCGGCCAGGAGCCGCCCCACCTCGGCGCGGCTGATCAAATGCTCCGAGGCCGCGTCCGCCGGCAGGAGGCCTCCCAAATAGATGAGGCGGCGAACACCCGCGGAGCGGGCCGCCGCGCCGAATCTCCTGGCCGCCTCGCGGTCGCGGTCGGCGAATCCCGGACCGCCGCCCAGGGAGTGGACCAGATAGTAGGCCGTCTCCACGCCGGCGAGGGCCTCGGCCAGCCCCTCGCCCGTGGACAGGTCTCCGCGGACGACCTCGACGCTTGCCGCCCAGGGCCGCCCGACCACGCGGCCGGGATCGCGGACCAGCACGCGGACCGCGCGCTCCGGGCCGAGCAGGCGCGGCACCAGCCGCCCCCCCACATAGCCCGTCGCCCCCGTGACCAGGACCGTTTTCATCCGATGTGCTATCATACGCTTAACCCCCGCACGGGGCAAGACTCCGGTCTTTTTCGGGAGAAACATGGGACTTCACATCGTCGTCTGCGTCAAGAGCACCCCCTCGAGCGTCAACGTCCCGGTCGACCCGTCCACGGGCCTGCCGAAAACCGCCGGCGCTCCCGCCGCCATCAACCCCTTCGACGAGTTCGCCGTCGAAGAGGCCGTCCGCCTCAAGGAACGCGTCGCCGGCTCGACCGCCACCGCGCTGACCCTCGGCCCCGACGGGGCCGCCGAAGTCATGCGCGAGGCCATCGCCCGCGGCTGCGACGCCGGCGTCCACGTCACGGGCCCGGAATTCGACGGCGGCGACTCCTACGCCACCTCGCTGGCCCTCTCGGCCGCCATCAAGAAGATCCACGCGGAGAAGCCGGTGTCCCTCGTCCTCTTCGGCAAGAACACCAACGACGGCGGCTCCGGCGTGGTGGGGGCCGAAACCGCGGCCTGGCTGGATTGGCCGGGAGCCACCTCGGTCAAGAAGATCGAGGCCATCGACGAGACCGCGGCGACCGTCCATCGCGCCATGGAAGACGGCACGGACGTGATCAAGCTCACGCTCCCGGCCTGCGTGTCGACCGTCAAGGAGATCAACGCGCCGCGCCTGCCCTCTTTGAAGGGCAAGATGGCGGCCAAGAAGGCGGTGTTCCCGAAATGGGGAGCGGCCGAGCTCGGCCTGACCGCGGCACAGGTCGGCGCGACGGGCGCCGGCACCAAGGTCGTCAAGGCCTCCACACAGCCCGCCCGTCCCGCGGGCGTCAAAGTCGAAGGCGCCAGCGCCGCCGAAAAGGCAAAGAAGCTCGTCGACATCCTGATGGAAAGGAAACTGATCTAATGGCCAACAAAGGAATCCTCATCGTCGCCGTCTCCCAGCGCGGGGTCCTGCCTCCAGCGACCTTCGAGCTCGTCACCGCGGGCCGCAAGCTCGCCGACGCCCTGAAGGAGCCGCTCGCCGCCGTCGTGCTCTCGGAGAAGGCCTCGGCCTTGGCCGGCGAGCTCGCCGCCCGCGGCGTCGACAAGGTCTTCGCGGTGGAGAATCCCGCGCTCGCCGTCTTCAACGAGCAGGTCCACGCCAAGGCCGCCGCCGAGATCGCCCTGAAAGAGGGCTGCGGCAAGGTGCTCATCGCCTCGAACGTCGAGGGCCGCGCGCTCGCCGCGCGCCTGGCCGTCCTCCTTAAGGGAGGGCTGGCCGCCGACGTCTCGGAGATCCTGCCCGACGGCAAGGTGCTCCGGCCGTACTACTCCGGCAACCTCATCGCCGAAGTGGAGTTCAAGAGCCCGGTCTGCGTGATGACCTTGGCGCCCATGAGCTACCCCCGCGCCGAGGCCTCGGGGACGAAGGGCGAGGTCGTCGCCGCGAGCTTCGACCCCGGCGCTTCGGAGAGCGAGGCCGTGTCCTACCAGCCGGAGCAGTCCAACGAGATCGACCTCGGCGGAGCCGAGAGGATCGTGTCCGGCGGCCGCGGG